>CAZUVK010000038.1:18810-20747 GCA_964623785.1 uncultured Gemmatimonas sp.
GGATGGTGGGGGACGGGGCGGAGTCGCCCCGTCCCCCACCATCCACCCCACGCCGGCTCCGACCACCGTCCCGATCAGCATCCCCCCCACGGACCCTTTCACGCTCCCCTCGAGCGCCTCCGGGCTCCGCCACCCGAAGAGCGCCCCCGCCGCGGGCGTGAGGATCATCGGAAGCGTCTGCCAGTGAAGGAGATCATCCACCGAAGCGAGATACTCGTCCTGGAAACGCGCGCGGGCGACGATCACCGAGAGCGTGATCACCACACCGCCCCCGACGCCAATCGCCCCGCCGATCGCCGCCCGACCCGCCTGTTGCGCCGCCACCCGCGTCGGACCGGCCCCGATCGCGAGCACGACCGCGATCAGTACCATCATCGTGGTCATCCTCATCCTCCCTCCCTCCGTTTGCGGTCCAGCGCCGACCGACTGCACGGGCCGTACCCCCAGAGGCGCCCGGTTCCTGGTCGCGATTGGAGGACGGCGCGCTTCGACCGGAACCGCTCCGTGAAGCACCCGCGACCCCCGCGAACCCAGCCGCCTCCTCCGGCCGCCGCACCCGACCGGCCCACCAGCTCCGGCCTCCCGACAAAGATGTTGGAAAGCGCGTACTGGAACGATTTTTCCACCGTGTCCATATGTTCATACCTAATTTTATGAGGCAATGATGAAGAAAGACCTTGTGTTATTCAGTTGTCGGCATTAGACTGATGGCCGTTGGAAATGGCGAACTCATCATTTCCTCGTCTGGACCGCCAAATCTGACGCGCGGCCCGCGGACGTTCACTCGAACCAGATGAACCGATGATTCTCCCCGGAAGTACGTCCCTATCGATTGCGGCCGCCGCGCTGCAGGCCCCGGAGATATCCGGGGCGGACACGGCCTGGCTGCTCATGTCCACCGCCCTGGTGCTGTTGATGACCCCGGCGCTCGGCTATTTCTACGGCGGCCTGGTCCGGTCGAAGAACATCCTGAACACGCTCATGATGAGCTTCGCGTCACTTGGGGTCGTGGGAATGACCTGGGTGGTCGTGGGGTACAGTCTCGCGTTCTCGGATGGCAATGCGTTGATCGGCGGGCTTGACTTCGCGCTTCTCAGGGGCGTGGGGCTGGGCGCGGACGGGCCAGCGGACACGATTCCGCACCTGCTCTTCGTGGTGTTCCAGGGCACCTTCGCGATCATCACGGCCGCGCTGATCTCGGGCGCGGTCGTGGAACGGATGCGTTTCGGCCCGTACCTGGTGTTCATCTCTCTGTGGGTGATGGCGGTATACGCGCCGATCGCGCACTGGGTGTGGGGCGGCGGGTGGATCGGCGAGTTGGGCGCGCTGGACTTCGCGGGCGGCACGGTGGTTCACATCAACGCCGGTGTCGCGGCCGTGGTGGCCGCGCTGGTGGTGGGCAGTCGGAAAGACTTCGGGCGGCAGGCGCTGCTTCCGCACAACGTGACCTATGTGCTGCTCGGCGCGGCGCTTCTCTGGTTCGGCTGGTTCGGATTCAACGGTGGCAGCGCGCTCGCGGCTGACGAGATCGCGGCGCTGGCGTTCGCGAACACGGTGCTCGCCCCGGCCGCCACGCTCTTCGTCTGGATCGTTCTCGACTCGATCCGCATGCAGAAGGCGACCGCGGTCGGCGCCGCGACGGCGATCGTTGTCGGTCTGGTCGCCATCACGCCGGCGGCCGGCTTCATCGGGCCGATGAGCGCCGTCGCGCTCGGCGGTATCGCGGCGATCCCGAGCTACTTCCTTATCCTCGCCCGCTCGCGCAGCCGGCTCGACGACTCGCTCGACGTTTTCGCGGCCCACGGCACGGGCGGCATCGTCGGCGCGCTCCTGACGGGTGTGTTCGCGAGCGCGGTCTGGGGCGGCACCGACGGCCTGCTCACCGGGAACCCCTCGATCATGGGCCCGCAGGTGATCGGCATCCTCGCGTCCATTGG
>CAZUVK010000039.1:0-7588 GCA_964623785.1 uncultured Gemmatimonas sp.
CGCGGGTGTGAGAATGTGTCTCGGTGCCCGGGTCACCGGGATCGAGCGGACCGCGGGGGGAGGATGGGAGGTGTTCCGCGATGATGCCTCACCGGAGGCCTGCTCGTCCCTGGTGCTCGCGACCGGCGGCCTGAGCGTGCCGAAGACCGGGAGCGACGGCCTGGGCTTGCGGATCCTTCCAGCGCTCGGGCACACCGTCCATCCGACATACCCCGCGCTGACACCTCTTACGGCGGACTCGCCCGGGCACGCGGAACTGGCCGGAGTCTCCATGCGCGCGGTCCTCAGCGCGCCCCGGCCCGGTGGGCCGTTCACGACGGAGGGCGGGTTCCTCTTCACGCATCGCGGGTATAGCGGTCCTGCGGTGCTCGACATCTCTCACCTCGCGGTTCGGGCGAAGGACTCCGCCACGCAGCCAATACACGTTCGCTGGGGGGAACCCGATTCCGAACGCCTGGCGCGTACGCTCCTGGGAGGTGGGTCGCGCACGGTGGCGTCGGTGCTCAGGCCGTACTACCCGACGCGCCTCATCGATCGCCTCCTCATGGAGAGCGGAGTGGACGGGACCCGCGCCCTCTCGCAACTCCGCCGCGACGAGCGGGATCAGGTCATCCGCCACTTCACGGACTACCCTCTCCCCTGGGCCGGCGACGAAGGATACAGGAAGGCGGAGGTGACTGGCGGGGGAGTGGCGCTGAGCGAGGTGTATCCCGGTACGCTCGAAAGCAAGCTGGCGCCGGGCCTCTTCCTGTGCGGTGAACTGCTCGACGCATTCGGACCGATTGGCGGCTACAACTTCGCGTGGGCGTGGGCCACTGGCCGCGCGGCGGGGCAAGGGGCCGGAGCCCGCAGCGCGCCGCCGAACGAGGCCGGGGCGTAGGCCAGGGACACGGCGAATCCTTTCGGAGGGGCGAGTGTATGACATGCTCGCAAATCCAATCCGTCGCGCGAGCGGTTGTTGTTGACGTTCGGCAACGCTATACTTGAAGGTCGGGAGGGTTGCGATCCCGGTGGGAAGTCGGCGTTGATTCCCATGGAGCCCAGCCTCGCTACGAGACCTCTGGTTCCTCGCGTCTCTCCAATAGGCATCAGCAAAACAGGAGGCTCCATGCCAATCGGTGGACTTGGCTTCGGCGAAATGGTCCTGATCTTCGCGGTGCTGCTGCTGCTCTTCGGAGCGAAGCGGCTCCCGGAGCTTGCGTCCGGAATGGGCCGCGGGATCCGGGATTTCAAGCGGGCGATCAACGGACTGGATGAGAACTCGATCCAGGCCAGTCAGACGGCCGCTCCGGTTCAGGCGGCCCCGGCGGCGCCTCCGCAGGTACAGGCTCCGGCGGCGCCGGCGCAGGTTGCGCCCGTCGAGGTGGAATCGCGCGAAAGCTGAAGGGCACAACAGCTGGATGAAAGCGGGGTCGCGTCAACCTGACGCGACCCCGCTTTCATTTGAACCAGCCCGCTCAATTCGGCTTCCGCCGTCTCTCTCTATCTCTCGTCGCTTGAATCGGCAAGGATCCCGCTACTCCGCGACGTGCACCCTCAGATTCGGCCAATCATCGCGCGCGACGCGGTCCCCGAAGCGGGCCGGCACCGTGATGGTGGCAGGGTCACCATCCGAAATGAAGCGGCGGTCGGGATTCCGGTCGTAGGCAGAGAGCGTACGGGGCAGCGCCCCGGGTGCCACGATTACCCGGTTGATCGACCGCGGATCGAAGCTCACATCGAATGGGGAGGCGTTCGGTCCGCCGGTTACCTCCAGGACCCCCTCGTACGAGTAGGCGCGGCCGGCGTGCGTTCCCTCCCACGCAAGCGACCGGTTCTTCGGCCACATGCCGAGCGGGAGCGCGAGCGTGACGATATCGTAGTTCGGTGGCAGGTAGACCTGAATCGAATCCTCACCGCGGCCGATCCATTCCTGGACCTGCGCGTCGCCGGTCGCCCGATCCAGTCGCGCATGGTAGAGCGTGTGGTTGCAGATCTCGTGACCATTCGAGACCAGATAGTCCACCTTCTTCCGGATCCGCTCCTCGCGCTCCGCGCGCGGCACCTCGCGTGTCGGACTCTCGCCGAAGAAGTTCGATGGGTGGTCCGCCCCGGGCAGAACGCACCATGTCGCCCCGTTCTCCCATTCCGGGTTCGCCTCCGCAAATGCGGCCCACATCCCAACCATGCTGTTCGGGTCGATCGACCCGTCTTCCTTCAAATAGAACTGGCCGGTCGACGAATCATCGATCGTAAAGACCACGGGCGTCGTACCGCGCGGAACATTGATATCCCCGGCGAGCACCTGTCGCATGGTGATCGGACGATAACCTGCATTGTAGAGGTTCTGGAGGTCGTTGGCGAAGTTCTCACGCGACCGGTAGAACTCTCCTTCGGGTTCGCCTAGACGATGGTATTCGAGGACCATGATCTCGCCGACCTCGTTCGGCGGGAGGTCGGTCGCCGGCCCGTTGGCGGCGCGCGGGGCCGGGGCTGGGGCCGGTTCAGCGGCGGCTTCCGGGGCCAGGGGAAGGTCGTCGATGCCCGAGCCTTCGGCGCCGGATTCGGCACCACCACAGCCGGCCAGCATCAGGATGAGGGGGAGCGCGCCGAGGATCTGGCGATACCGTACGAACAAGCGGTGACTGAATCCTGCCGAGTACAGCATAGGAACATCGTCGCGCAAGCGGTGGCGGAAGCAGCGGGACGCTCAGGGACGCCCGCGTTGGAATCGAGTATCGGCGGGGGGGTGCAAGACTCGTACACCGGACGGCGCCCTCGATTCAGGCCCCCTCCGCTCCCCGATCCACCGAACCGGAATCACTGCTACCCGCGTCGAGGCGCGGAAGCTCCGCGGCTGCGATACGAGCCAACGTCCGCTGGTACACCGCCCGCGATCTCGCCGCTGGGACGGCGAGTTGGTCCAGGTAGATCGTGACCGCTCGGGTGGGGGGCACGTGATCCTCGAGGATCCGAACGAAGATGAGGGCGTGTTTGACGTGAGTGCGGATAAGCCCTTCCTCCGCGCGAGCCGCGGACAGCTCCATCCAGAGGTCTTCCTCTGCATTCCTCCGGAGTTGACGGCGGACGAACCGGACGGCGCCGAGCGGAGTGGCGTAGCGCCAGTCGAGGCGAGTGGAAGGGCGAAGCTCGCGGGACGCCAGTTCCCCTGCGACGCCGCTCTGGCCGAGGAGTACGAGTGCACGGTTCTGAACGATCGCGGCTTCGTCGCCGCCGAGGCCCATGATGTCAATGTACCGCTCGACCGCCTGGTCGAAGCTCATCCGGTTCGCCAGAACCGCCACGACGTTGATCGCTTCCTGGGCGTGCGTATCCAGGCGCGCCTCCGATGCCGCCGCGATCGCCAGCTCGAGGTGCCGGTGCACGTCGGGCGAGAGCCTCTGGAGGAAGATCGGCAGGTTCGGCGGCATGTCGGCAATTTGAGAGATGGGCCCATCAGCGCTATCTTTCGATACCGTCCCGGTCGCCGGAGGCACCGACGAGGGCGGGTGGAAGATGCGTTGGATCGGCACCGGCTGCAACGGCTGTTGCGGCTCGGCAAACCCGGAAGCTGGAGGATGGCGTCGATGGCGATGTCCCGGAGTTCATCCTGGAAGGAACACCGGCTCGCGAACCGGTTGAGTTGCGCCGGTTCCGAGTACAGCGTCGACCTGGTGGCGCGAAAGGCGACCGGTGTCGAAGGATGGAAGATGACGCTCGTCTATCTGCCCCGGGAATCGGGCTCGGAGGTGAAGGTGGAGCTGCCGAACGCGGCATCCACGGCGGACGTTCGCCGGGCGGTTCGGGAGATGGAAGGCGCGGACGAAAGGCTGCGCACGCTCTTCGAGGAGGGCGGAGTCGCGACGTGAACGCGTCAGACGCCGGCAACCCGATTCGCGGAACGGTCGGAGTCGTCGAGCGGGATGACCTGACGTTGTTTCGGATGTGGGGTCGAGACCCGATCCGGATGCTGAACGGCCTGATCACGAACGACCTGTCGCGCGCGACGGATCAGCGCGCGGTGTATGCCGCGATGCTGACGCCGAAGGGGAAGATGCTTTCGGACCTGCGCGCGTTCACGGCGAGCGATGCGTCGGGCATGCAGGTTCTCGCCGCCGTACCGACCGCCGCCGCGGCTACCGTCGAAGCCCACCTGAGGAAGTTCGTTCCCCCGTTGTTCGCGAAGTGGGAGAGGACCGAATGGCGCGCGATCGGGGCGTATGGCCCGCGGGCGGCGGCCACGGTTCAATCCGCCTTCGGTCTCGATTCCGACCCACGCGCCGAGGAGGACGCCGTGACGCTGATCCCGGGCGACGGGAATCAGATCGACGCCGGACTGGCCGCCGCCATCGTCGCGACGACGGACGCGGGTGGCGAGCCGGGCTTCGACATCTTCGTCCCGCCGGACCGCTTCGAGGATGCGCGTCGGCTGCTGCTCGACGCGGCGAGGGGACAGCGTGGTGGCGAGGCCGATTTCGCGGCGTTCGACCTGGCGCGGGTCGAGGCCGGAAGACCGCGCTACGGCGTCGACATGACCGAGGCGACGCTCCCGGGCGAGGCGTTCGAGAGCACCGGCCTGATGGAGCGCGCGGTCTCATTTACGAAGGGTTGCTATACTGGCCAGGAAGTGGTCGTGAGGATCGCGCACCGTGGGCACGTCAACCGTCATCTCCGCGGAGTCCTGCTTGGCGACGCTCCTGTTCCGGCTGCGGGGACGACGATCACGCACCCGGATACGGGGAAGGAGATCGGCACGATCACCAGCGCGGACGTATCGGAACTCGCGGGTCAGACGATCGCACTCGCATGGCTGCGACGCGAGGCGGGACCCGGGGATCGGGTCGATATCGCGGGCGTGGCGGGGACGGTCGCGGAGTTGCCGTTCAGCGCTTCGTAGCGGGCGATGGGCGGTGGCGGCATCCCCGGGTGGGAGATCGGCGGTATTCGCGATGACGACGCCACCGCCTCGCGGGCCGTCCGACCCGCGTCTACTGCAGGCCGAGGATCTTGTGCGTCTGCACGGACAGCCGCCACGGCGGGCCCAGCCCGGAGACCGCCGCGATCGTCTCCTCGAAGTTCGGGCCCCGGCCAGGCAGGTCGACTGGCTGGAGGAAGTAGTGGGAGAATCGCGTACCTTCCGCGAGCTTCCTCACCGCGTCGATGTCGGGCGCGGGGCCGGCGGCGGCCTCGCCGCTGAAGACGATCTTCAACTCATCGCCTTCCTTCTGCTCGAACCCCGGCTGCTTGGGCGAGATCGTCAGCCAGTCCACGAGCGCGCGATCGACCGGCCTCGCGCCATTCGATTCCATTGCGATGCGGTAGCCCGCGGAGCGCAACTCCGTAGCCAGCTCCGCATCGAACTGGAGGCTCGGCTCCCCGCCAGTTGCGACCAGTAACAAGCCTCGCCTCTCGGTGCCGAACGTCCGGGTCGCGGCCGCGTGCACGAGTTCGAGGACGCCCGCGAGAGGCTCAAGGTACTCCGCCTTCGCCCAATCCGTGTCACACCATGGGCAGACCTCGTAGCCGAGATTGCATCCGGCGAAACGCAGGAAGACCGCGGGCGACCCGGTCTGTGCGCCCTCGCCCTGCAGCGTCCCGAAAACTTCTCTGATCGCGTATTTCTTCATCACTTTCCAACCGCGAGTCGCGTCGGTTCCGGGGGTATCCGGCCGGGGGTGTCCCGCCGCCGCCCCAGACGCGCGACGCGGTGGCCTTCGGGACCGGCGAGGTAAATCTAGTCGCCCGTGAGAGTTGCGGGAAGCGGTTCCAGAGTGGCCCTCTCCTTGCAGCCGTTTTGGCGCTACGGGCAGTGCAATGCGGTTGCGTCAAATGTCGGGCAGGTCGGGGCCAGCGCAGACGGCGTCATTCCTCCGTCACTCAACCGCAGGAACCAGCCGCGCGTTTGAATCCACACCGTTCCATTTCTCCGCTGGAGCGCTACGGCACCCGCACAAAAGCGGGACGGGATGTGTTTCCCCGTCCCGCTTCGACGTTAAAGAAGATCGGGGGCGGCGAAACGCACCCCCGGGGCTACTGAACCGTAGCGCCCGTGGTGTTGAACTGGACGAAGTGTCGAGCGATCGCAACATAGAGCGAGGAGTGAAATGGTGAACGGAAGAACATTGGCGGGATTCGGGGCCGTGGCGGCGATGGCGGCCACATTCGTGACCGCGGGCGTGGTTGCGGCGCAGGACCAGCCCGGCGCGGGAGGGCCACCACGCACGATCCGCGTATCGGGTACCGGCGAAGTCCAGGTGAAGCCCGACATGGCGACGATCCAGTTCGCCGTCGAGACGACCGGAGCGACCGCGCAGGAAGCGGCCGAGGCGAACGCGGACGCGATGGATCGGGTGATCCAGGCTCTGCGCGGGGCGGGTGTCGCGAATGACGACATCCGAACGAGTGGATACTCGTTGTATCCGGAATACGCAATCCAGACCCGGGACGACCCGAACGCGCCGCCGCAGATTCGCGGATATCGCTCAAGCAACCAGGTGTCGGTGAGATCGACGAACCTGGACGGGCTGGGTCAGCTGATCGACGTAGGGCTGGCCGCGGGGGCAAACCGGATGAACGGGGTGTCGTTCGAACTGCGCGATTCGGATGCGGCGCGCGCGGAGGCGCTACGGGAAGCGGTGCTCGACGCCCGCGCCTCGGCGGAAACGATCGCGAGCGCCCTCGGCGTTACCCTGGGCGCAGTCCTCGACGCCAGCACCAGCGCGGATCCGGTCCGGCCGGTCATGCAGGAGTACGGGATGGCGTTCGACATGGCGCCGTCGGCGGCCGCGGCGCCAACGCCCATCCAGCCCGGTGAGCAGACGGTGCGCGCCGTGGCTTCCATCATCTACGAGATCCGATAGCCGAACGCGGGGCGGCGGCGCCCTGGTCCGCCGCCGCCACCGCCGGGCAATCGGGGACGCCCGCGCCGGAACTCGAACCTGGCGAATGCACCGTCAGCGGCACGAGCGAGCCAAAAAGTCCCACCCCGTCGCCGGTTACGCTGGAGACCCGGGTGTTGCCCGAAGGGTTGAACCGACCACCACGGACGCCGTTCACGTAGTTGCGATCGGCCGCCATGACCACGAGCGTGGCGTCGGCCTCCGGCGGCAATCCTTCCTGAAGGCGGATCAGGAGCCGCTGATCGAGATCGAACCGCTGGAAAAGGCCGAGGTTCCCCGGAAAGGTCTGGCTCGTATCCGACGCCGAAACGGACACCCCCGTCAGATCCAGCGGGTCGGGCACCTCGACGCCCGCTTCACGAAGGTCATCCCCCCAGCGGGTCAGCCGGAGGCTCGAGATGTATGCCCAGGCGCCTGGCGATCTCGTCCAGATGAGCGTGAAGGGGTCGGTCCGCAGGCGGCAGGTGAATGAAAGCGTGTTCGGATCGAAGTCGATCGCGGGCGAGCGCAGCCCGAATTGCGCGGGCACCGTGGTCCGGCCACGGATCCTGAGGCCATCCGCGGTTACCACGAGCAGCTCGTAGGTCCGGCCAGGGTGGACGAACCGGCCCGCCGATGCAGGCGTCGCGTAGCAGGAAGCCGCGACCTCGAGGTCCTCGAAGCCCCACTCGTCCGGCATCTTCGACAGGCAGGCGGAGAGGTCGGCCGGC
>CAZUVK010000039.1:7598-12641 GCA_964623785.1 uncultured Gemmatimonas sp.
CCGGCTGGTAGACGACGTCCGTCGCGCCCTCCGTCGTGACGACGATCGACGCGCCCGGCTCACCGCGGATCGTGCGGCCCTCGAGCGATCGATGCAGGATCAGGTACTGATACTCCGATCCCACGCTGAGAACCGCCTCGACAACGAGCACGTCGGCGGCGGGCGGGGCAGCGACGCCCGACAGCTCGCAACCCGCCAGCGCGAGCGCCGCGGACACCGAATACGCCAGATGGCGCGCACTCAAAACGACACCTCCACGCCGATCGCCGGAAGAAGCGGGAACATGCTGAACCCCGACCGGACCGGGGGTGACGCGCCGTAGTCGAAGAAGTAGAAGAGGACGTTGCGGCGGTTGTAGACGTTGAGGACCTGGAGATACGGCACGTAGCTGCCCCAGGCGCGTTCGATCGGTCGCCGGATCGTGACGTCGAGACGGTGGTAGGCCGGGTATCGCTCGGCGTTCCTGGGGCCGAGAACCACCGCAACGGGCAGATCGTTGTCCCCGTCGTCAGCCCCAGGCCCCGCGCCGAGCGGCTCGGACCCGCCGGTGACGGGATTGTGCGACCAGCCGAAGTACTGCGCGGTCGGCCGGGTGTAGGGGAGACCCGAGCCGAGGTTCCACCGCCCGCCGATCTCGAAGCCGCCCTCCGTAAGGTACTGGAAGGTCAGGTCCAGATTCACGCGGCGATCAAAGATCGGCGCATAGGTGACTGTTCCGGGGAGGTCCTCCCACCCGGCGGCGAGTGGATCGGGGAAGGTTCGCTCCGCCCGGAGATATGACAGCGCGGCCCATCCGGTCAGTGACCCTACCGAGCGGCGGAGCATCATGTCGACACCCTGTGAAACGCCCGAGCCAATGAGGAGATCGTCCGTCGGGTCGTTCGGGTCCTCCCCCGTGTTGAACTCGGTGACCCCGTCGAATCTGCGTGCGTAGGCCTCGACGGAGGCCGACCATCCGCCACTCAGGAACGCCTCGACCCCGACCTGGAACTGGTCCGACGTGACATGGGGGATCGACCGGTTCGCGAGAATCCAGGTATCGTTGGAGATCGGCAACTCCTCATCCCGAACCGAGTGGATGAACTGCGTGTATCGGCCGGCCGCGAACTTGAGAGCAAAGTTCCGATCAGCACCAAGGAATCGCTTGACTGCCAGGCGCGGCGACACGACGCGGCGCGTGGTATCCGACGCCATCCATGCGTCCGCGCGGACACCCGGCTCGACGATCCACGAAGGCGTGGGGTTCCAGCGAAGGCTGAAGTGCGCGGCGCCCAGGACGCCGTCGCCTTCGGACGCGAAGAACGTGGTGCCGCCGGCGTCGGCGAGGTTCGCGTGGTCCGTGAACTCCGCGGAGAGGCCCGCGCTGACCCACAGGCTCGGGGAGAACTCACGGCTCAGGGATGTCCGGAGGTTGATCTGATCGATCTCGCTCGAGAAGCGGACATCGCCGAAGTCCAGGAAGTTCATCTCGTCTCCGTACCGGGAGTACCCGAGACGGGAGTCGAGCAGCCAATCATTCGCGAGGGGCTGCAGCCAGGTCGCCCCGATCACGCGGTTGCCCCACTTCCACCGGATCCTCAGGACATCCGCCGCGTCGCCGTCGGAGAGGCCGATGCCGGAGAGGTCGAGCACATCCTCGCCCCAGTACCCGGTGAGGGCAACGCGCCCGCCGAGCGGGGTCTCGACCGAGGCGTACGTCTGCAGGTCGGTGAGATGATAGGGGAAGTCGGCGACCGGACGGAGCACCTGGTCGAAGTAGGATCGCCTGGCGGAGACGAACCAGCTCCCCTCGTCCCCGCCGAGCGCGGTGGCGATCGACGCCGGCATCGGCGCATGCAGGAGGAGACGCGTCGCGAGCAACGAAACACCGCCTTCGACGTTGAACTCTTCGGGGATATCCGCGCGACTCTCGATGTTGAGGACCGAGGAGACCCGGCCGCCGTACTCGGCACCGAATCCGCCGGAGAAGAGCTCGGCGCGAGCGACGGCGTCGGAGTTGAAGACGCTGAAGAGACCGCCCAGATGGAACGGGTTGAAGACGGTGAACCCGTCGATCGTGATGAGATTCTGGTCGGCCGACCCGCCGCGAACGTTGTAGGAGCTGGAGAAGTCCGACGTCGTAATCACGCCTGGCAGGACGGTAACCGCCCTGACCACGTCGGGCTCGGCGAGACCGGGAAGGAGACGGACCGTCGCCACTTCGATCACGCGCGCGGTCACTCCGGCCTGCGTTTCGAACCTCGCGCGTTCGCGTGCGCGCTCCGCCTCGACGAGCACCGCTTCGAGTTGAACGGCGTCGGTGGTGAGGCTGAGGTTGAGGACGACGTCCTCACCCGCGCCCACGACGAGGGTCCGGAACGTTTCCGCGAAACCCAGGCGACGCGTCCGGATCTCGACCGTGCCCGGAGCGACACCGTCGAACCGCCATCCACCCGCGCCATCCGTGATGGTGGTGCGCGAGAGCACGGCCGGTTCGGTCCGCGAAAGCGTGACCGTGACCTCGGCCGCGGGGCGGCCTTCAGGGTCCGTGACGGTACCGGAAACCGTGCCCGCGGAGGGCTGTTGACCCCACAGTTGCGATAATGGGAACGAAGCCAGGACTACCAGCAGGAACAGAATCCGGAGGAACTGGTAACGATCGCGGGCGCTCCCGGACCGTATCCGAAGTTGATGTCGCATGAACTGCCTCCTTCGATGCCCGGAACAGTCTAGGATATGGCCTGAACCGGCGCCAGAAGACAACTTGATGACGTGATCCGGTTCGGAGATGTTTCACCGCGCCACCCCCGTTGGCATAAACGTATGAAGGCGGACACTTTCGCGAAGCTGCTGGTCCTCGACACGCTCGTCGAGGCGGAAATTGGCCACTTTATCGCCCACCGGCCGGCCTCCCCCGACTCGTATCGGGAGGAACTGGCGGCGCGCGCCGGAGAGGTGATCGATGAGATCGACGGCCTCGATTCCGTGGTCGCGGGTCGGGCGTATGACGCCCTTGTGGATTTCCTCGCTGAGCTGCCGGAGGATCAGGATGGCATGCTCGAATCAGGGATGACCTTCCGGCGAGCGCTGGATCGAATCGCGGAACGCGGGATCGACCGGCATGATCTGGCCGTCGCTTCGACCTGGGCGATCGTCCTGGAGGAATATCTTCGGACGCTCGGGGTGGAGTATCGGTCCGCGGTAGTAGCAGGCGGTGACATCCATGCCCGGGAGCTCACGAGGGCGCTGGCGCTGCTGGACCGGGCACGCAACGCGGCGGACCGGATGTTGTGGACCGCCGAGGATGATCGGGTGGAAGTCCGTGAGGCGATGGATGGGCTTGCCTATGCGGTCCGATATCGGCGCCTCGACGCGGACGCGGTGGATTCGGCCACTCGCTCGGTTCTGCGGAAGGCGGCTCGATACAGGCCTTCGACCATCACCCGGGTCGGCGCCTTCGTCCTGCGTCAGCTCATCGGCCGTGACCCGGGCCGCCGGGCCGCCGCGGCGCGGAAGAGTCGTTCGAAGCGGACCCGCGCGCCGAAGCGGGCGAACCCCGGACGGCCCGCGTAGTGGTGCGCCGACTGATCAGCACGAAGCGCGTCGTCGGCGAAGAACGGATCGCCGCGTACGGCGCCGCCTGGAACCGGGTGGTCGGAGCCGCCGGCAACGCACCGGGTCGCGTGAACGCCTGGCGGTTCCGAGCCGCGTCGGACCCACGTGCCTTCATCGAATTCCTGGAATTTTCGGACGAATCCGACCCGCGCTTCGACCCCGCGCTGGCCGGGCCGTTGCGCGCCCTCGACGCGATCGCTCCCGCCACCTCGGAGGAATGGGAGGACGCACCCACACCCGTCAGACCGGATGAGAATGCCTGAACGAGATCGACTGATAACACTATTGCGGGAGCGGTCGCTGGCGTTTGGCGACTTCGTGCTGGCGTCTGGCGCGCACAGCCACTACTACGTTGACGCGAGGCGGACGACCATGCACGCCGAGGGGCAGGCGCTCGTCGGATCGTTGGGGTACCGCCTGATTCGAGATGCAGGACTGACGCCGGATAGCGTCGGGGGGCTGACGATGGGGGCGGACCCCGTCTCGTACGCGATCGCGCACGCGAGCTGGCTCGCGGGGGATCCGATCAACGCATTCTCCGTGCGCAAGCAGGCAAAGGGGCACGGTCGGGGGAGACGAATCGAGGGCTGCTTTGAGCCGGGCCAGAAGGTCGTGATCATCGAGGACTCCATCACGAGTGGTGGCAGCGCCCTCGAGGCGTGCGTCGCGGTGGAGGCCGAGGGAGGTCAGGTGATCGGTGTCCTGGCGATCGTGGACCGGGAGTCGGGCGGGCGAGCGGCGATCGAATCCGCCGGGTATCGGCTGGTGACGCTGGTGGGGATCGGGGAGTTATTGAAGTTGGAAGAGTGAAGGAACTGCTCTTCGTTGTGAGGAGTGGATAGGGATGGGGCTCCCGGTTCACTCCTTTCACTCCTCACGCTTCGGTTGCTCTTCATCCATCGCGGGAAACGAGAGCGGATATTGCTGCCTGAGTATGACGCGATGCGATCGGAGGTCGTTTCGCGCGGAACGGAGGTCCTGGCCACCGCTCAGGACGGCGGCGGTGGCGGCGTCGCGGAGCCGCTGGTCGGTCATCCCTGCTGAGAATCCGAAAGTCACCGCCCAGTAAGCGGCTCGGCCTCTCCAGGTTCGGGCGGCGTTGGATGCGACGAGGGGGCCGATCGGTGCACCGATGGAGATGGCTTCCCGCGCGGCGAGGACGGTGATGACTTCGGCGTCCAGCCAGGATCGAACGGAAATCGGATCCCCTTCCACAGACCGCCGTACATCCGCCGAGAGGGCGGCCCAGGCGGCGGCGAGATCGGCACCGGTGAAGTCTTCGCCAGCCGGACCAAGCGCGATCAGGAGGGTGTCCGGAACGCCCGTACCATCGAGAACACCCTGAATCGCGCGATCGGTGGCCGCCTCGTCCGTGCGGACGGGATCGCGGCTCGCCATCCACCTGTCCATCTCCCGGGCGGCCACGTTCGGCGGGACAACGTGCCGCAG
>CAZUVK010000039.1:12651-20458 GCA_964623785.1 uncultured Gemmatimonas sp.
GCCTCTTCAAACGGCACGGGTCGGCGATCGTCGAGACGAAGGACGTGATATCCGTAGTCGGATTCGATGACACCCGAGATTTCGCCAGGGCGAAGGGCGAGCGCGGCGTTCCAGAACGCATCCACCCAGGTCCCGCGTCGGCCGGGGTCGAGCAGGCCGCCCCGCCGGTCGGCGCCGGGCTCTTCGCTATACGTGGCCGCGAGCGCCGCGAAGTCGTCACCCGCGAGAGCGGCGGCGGCGACGCGTGACGCGAGCGCCCGCGCGCTGTCGCGCAGGGCACGCGGTGTCCCCCCTTCGACGATCCTGACCACGTGACGGACATCGAGCTCCCACTCGGGCGCGGTCTCGTAGACGACCGCGAGTGCCGCCTCGTCGTACCCGAGGGCGACGGCCCCAAGGTGGTAGGGCAGGTTCTCGAGACCCGAGAGGAGCGCTTCGCGATCAGCCAGCGGCGACCCCAGTTCGTCGATCCTGTCACCGGCGACGGCTGCGCCGAAGGCGAGGAGATCCGCCAGCGCCTGCCGTTCCGGGCCACCCAGCGCGAGGTAGGCGCTTTCCGGGAAAGAGATCGCTCCCACCGCCACCTCCGGCGGAGCGGGGACCTCTGTGCAGCCCACCCCCGCCATCAGCGCAAGGACCAATGACGGACGGGCGGCTCTGGAGGACCAGTGCCCGATCGATCGGAGCGCCACGCCCCGCACGTCCACTTTCCGTGTCCTTCCGATCAGTTGCGTCGCCATGACTTCCAGGAGCGGCGGATGGATACTTTCGGGGGCGTTGGCTGTATGACTTCCATGCCGGGTCGTCCCCCCGCAAACCGCGACCGGAAGATCGGGCACGGAGTAGTCCGGAATATGCTTGCATGCGCGCGACCGCGCAGCCCATGTTGCGAGGGAACCGTCAACCACAGCCAGCGATCGCGATGATCAGCACCCTACTCACCGCCCTCACGCTCGTCCCCACCCTGGCCCAGATCCCCGCGCCGGGCGCGGACCATGTCCCCCAGGGCGTCGACTATCGGATCGAGGCGCGGCTCGACGAGGACACGGACGTGCTCCGGGCGCGCGCCGAGTTGCGCTATACCAACAACGCCGCCGTCCCCCTCGATACGCTCTGGCTGCATCAGCATCTGAACGCATTCCGCCCCGAGAGCGCGTGGGCCCGCCGGGAGCTCGAGTTCGGCGACCGCCGATTCCAGGATCTCGGCCCCGACGACCACGCCTTCGACCGCCTGACCAACGTGACGGTCGACGGTGAGGAGATCTCCCCCGTCTATCCGTTATCGCCCGATTCCACCGTCGTCGGGTTCCCTCTCCCGCGGGCACTGCCGACGGGAGGCGAGGTGGTCGTGAGGATGGATTGGGAGGCGCGGCTCGCCACGCTACCACGTCGACAGGGCAGGTCCGGGCGGCATTTTGATTTTGCGCAGTGGTATCCGCGAATCGCGGCGTACGACCGGGAGGGGTGGCAGGTTCAACCGCTTCTGCCGCAGGGCGAATTCTACGGGGAGTTCGGTCGTTACGACGTGATCCTGGAGGTGGCGACGGACCAGGTGATCGCGGCCACCGGCGTGCCCGTGTTGGGCGACCCCGGTTGGGCGGGACGGGAGGCGCCCGGTTCCGAGCGCATCGTGGCGAACAGCAACTTCTACCCGGCCTCCCCACCTCCGGGGCTCGGCCTGCTCGCGGAGACCCCCCCGCTGGACCGGAAGCGCGTCCGCTGGGTCGCCGATGACGTCCACCACTTCGCCTGGAGCACCAATCCCGAGTTCGTCTACGAGGGATCGAGCGTGACCCGGACAGGGCCGACGGGCGGCGAGATCGGCATCCACGTCTTCTATTTGCCGACGGACGTGACGTGGGCAGACGGCCTGGCGCTCCAGCGAACCGTGAACGCGCTCGAATGGCTGCAGGACCTCTTCGGACCCTATCCGTGGCCGCAGCTGACGAACCTTCACAGGATCGAGTCGGGCGGGACCGAGTTCCCGATGATGATGATGAACGGCTCTCCGAGCGAGGGCCTGATCGTACACGAGGGCACGCACCAGTACCTGCACGGCATCCTTGCCAACAACGAGTTCGCCGAAGGCTGGCTCGACGAGGGGTTCACGTCGTTCATCACCAACTGGTACATGGAGGAGGCCGGCGTCGAAAACGTATGGGGCTCGACGCTCCGGTCGATCCAGGGGTTCGAAGCCGCGGGGCAGAGTGAACCGATCTCCCTGGCGGGCGCGGATTTTCGCGACCCGAACAGTTACTCCGCGATGACCTACAACAAGGCGGCGCTCGTCCTCCGCATGTTGCGGTGGATGATCAGCGAAGAGGTCATGCGAGAGGCCCTGCACACGTTCTACGATCGACACGCGCTGGGCCACGTCAACGAGGAAGACCTGAGGCGGGCGGTGTCGGACGCCGCGGGCGAGAACCTCGACTGGTTCTTCGAGCAGTGGATCCACACCACGGACCGGCTCGACTACGGGATCGCTTCCGCGACCACCACGCGGGGAAGCGACGGCGCCTGGACGACGCGGGTCGCGATTACGCGGTCCGGCGAGGCCTGGATGCCGGTCACGCTCCGCGTCGGGAATGTCGAACAGCGGCTTGAGTCCCGCGACCGCGCGCAGGTCATCGAAGTACGCACGACCGAGCGTCCCGAAACCGCGATCCTCGACCCGGACGAGATCCTGCTCGACGTGAACCCGTCCAACAACGGCGTGTTGGTAATCGTTCGATAACATTCTGGCGGATCGATGGCTACTACGATGAGCGAGGGAGTGCCGACGACCGGGCTCGTGCGAGGTGCCTGCCCGCACGACTGCCCGGACACGTGCGCGATGCTCGTTCACGTCGAGTCCGGCCGGGCGACGCGCGTGCAGGGCGATCCGGACCACCCCGTCACGCAGGGGTTCCTCTGCACGAAGGTGAACCGCTACGTCGAGCGCACGTACGATCCGGGCCGAGTGCTCGTGCCGATGCGGCGGGTCGGCGCGAAAGGCGAGGGTCGGTTCGAGCCGGCCAGTTGGGACGAGGCGATCGAGGACATCGCGCGGCGGCTCGGCGCGGTGATCGACGAGCACGGAAGCGAGTCGGTGCTTCCGTACTCCTACGCGGGCACGATGGGCCTGGTGCAGGGGAGTTCGATGGACCGCCGGTTCTTCCACCGGATCGGAGCGAGCCTGCTGGCGCGAACGATCTGCGCCGCGGCGGGGACGGAGGGGTGGAAGCACACATACGGCGAGCGGATGGGCCCCACGCCGGAGGAGATCGAGCATGCACGGCTGATCCTGCTGTGGGGGACGAACACGCTGACCTCGAACCCGCACCTCTGGCCGGCGGTGTTGCGGGCGCGGGAGCGGGGCGCTCGAGTGATCGCGATCGACCCGATCCGGACCCGGACGGCGGCGCAGTGCGACGCCCACGTCGCGATCCAACCCGGCACCGACGCCGCCCTCGCGCTCGGACTGATGCACGTCATCTTCCGGGACGGGCTGGAGGACCGTGACTTCCTGCGCGACTTCACGATCGGGTGGGAGGGGCTCCCGGAACATGTTTCTCGCTGGACGCCGGAGGCGACCGCGATCGAGACCGGGGTGGACCCGGCGATGGTCGAGTCGCTCGCCCGAGAGCTCGCGCGGACCCGGCCCGCGTTCATCCGGTTGAACTACGGGCTACAGCGCCACGCCGGGGGCGGGATGGCGGTCCGCGCGATATCGGTTCTGCCCGCCGTCACCGGAGCGTGGCGTGAGGTCGGCGGTGGCGCGACGCTTTCAACCTCTGGCGCGTTCCGGATGAACGGCGCGGCGCTCGAGCGGCCCGACTGGATCCGGCCGGGCGCGCGCACGATCAACATGATCCGACTCGGAGACGCCCTGACGCGCCCGGACGCGGGCGTCGGCGGCCCACCGGTGAAGGCGCTGATCGTCTACAACTCGAACCCCAGCGCCGTCGCACCGGATCTCGGGTCGGTACGCCAGGGGCTCCGCCGCGAGGATCTCTTCACGGTGGTGCTCGAGCACTTCCAGACCGACACCGCCGACTACGCCGACTGGCTGCTCCCCGCGACGACCCAGCTCGAACACTGGGACATCCACGGCTCCTACGGGCATCTCTATGTCACGCTGAACCGGCCGGCGATCGAGCCGCTCGGCGAGTCGCTTCCCAACTCCGAGATCTTCCGCCGGCTCGCGCGCGGGATGGGGCTGACCGATCCGGAGTTCGCCGATTCGGACATCGATCTGATCCGGCAGGCTCTGGCGAGCGGGCATGAGCGGATGGCCGACGCGACTTTCGAGCGACTCCTCCAGGATGGGTACGCGAGACTGAAGGTACCGCGGCCGTTCCTGCCGTACGCAACACCGGGTGAATTCCAGACGCCGTCCGGCAGGATCGAGATCCGTTCGGAACGGTTGAAGGAGCTGGGTTTCGATCCGATGCCGTCGTATGTTCCGCCCGCGGACAGAGTGACGGATATCGCCGGCCGCTATCCGCTGACGCTGCTATCCCCGCCCGAGCATCCGTTCCTGAACTCGACTTTCGTGAACGTTCCCGCGCTCGCGCGAGCGGCCGGGCCGGCGCGTCTCCTCATCCATCCGTCGGACGCGGCGGAGCGCTCGATCACGGACGGCGCGCGAGTGAAGATCCACAACGATCGCGGGTTCTTCCACGCGATCGCGCGGGTAACCGAGGATGTGCGGCCCGGCGTAGCCGCGTCGTACGGGGTTCGCTGGCCGGGCAGATCGGAAGGAGGGCGGACGGTGAACGACACGACCTCTCAACAGGAGTCCGATCTTGGAGGTGGCGCGGTGTTCTACGATAATCGGGTGGAGGTCGAGCCGGATCTTGCCGCGAGTGTCACGGAGCCGCTGGTGGCGGAACCGTTGGAGATGAGCAGTTGATGGCGATAGCGGGGACGACGAGCGGGGTCACCGAAAGAGGCCCGGCAGGCGCCTCAGAAACGGGAGATAGCGGCCGATCACCTTGGCGATCAGCCAGAAAAGGACAGTGCGGAAGATGTAGCGAAGTATCATCGGACCTCCAGTGTCGTAAGTGTTCCCGCACCACCAGTACGGATTCAGGGGCCCTCGCGTTTCAGGATCGAGGAATATGGTCGTCAACAGGACAACGGTCGCGTCGCCGCTAACCGTCCTCTCGGAGGACGAAGAGATGTTCCGCGACGCCGTGCGTCAATTCGCCGGCACCGAGGTCGCGCCGCGCGTCGCGGAGATGGACGAATCGCAACGGATGGACCCGGAGCTGGTGGCGCAGTGTTTCGAGCTGGGCCTGATGGGCGTCGAGGTCCCCGAGCGGCTTGGCGGTGCGGGGGCCTCGTTCTTCACAGCCGTCCTGGTGGTGGAGGAGCTCGCGCGCGTCGATCCGAGCGTCGCCGTGCTGGTTGACGTCCAGAACACCCTCGTCAACAACGCGATCCTCCGATGGGGCTCGGACGCGCTTCGCGAACGGTATCTGCCGCTCCTCACGTCGGAAAAGGTGGGTGCGTACGCGCTTTCCGAAGCCGGGGCGGGATCCGACGCGTTCGCGCTCTCCACCCGGGCGACCCCGGTCGAGGGCGGGTTCCGCCTCACCGGCCGCAAGCTGTGGATCACGAACGGCGCCGAGGCGGAGGTCTTCGTCATCTTCGCCAACGCGGACCCCGCGGCGGGCTACAAGGGCATCACTGCCTTCATCGTCGAGCGCGGATTCGACGGGTTCGCGATCGGGAAGAAGGAGGACAAGCTCGGCATCCGCGCCTCATCGACCACGGAGCTGATCCTCGAGAACGTCTTCGTACCCGACGCGAACGTGCTCGGGGAAGTGGGCCGCGGATACAAGGCCGCGATCGAGACGCTCAACGAAGGGCGGATCGGAATCGGCGCGCAGATGGTCGGGCTCGCGGCAGGTGCGCTCGACGCGACGCTTCGCTACGCGGGAGAGCGCGAACAGTTCGGCCGGCCGATCGGGGAGTTTCAGGCGGTGCGGTTCCAGCTCGCCCGCATGTTCACGGACCTCGAGGCGGCGCGACTGCTCGTCTACAACGCGGCGCGACTCAAGGACGCGGGGCGGCCGTTCGTGCGGGAGGCCGCAATGGCGAAGCTCTTCGCCTCCGAAACGGCACAGCGCATCGCGTCCGGATGCATCGATCTTTTTGGTGGGTACGGGTTTACGCGGGAGTACCCGGCCGAGAAGTTTTACCGCGACGCGAAGATCGGCACGATCTACGAAGGAACGAGCAACATGCAGCTACAGACGATCGCTAAGGAGTTGCTCAAGTGACTGCGACCCAATCGTTTGCGCGTGTGCCGTAGTGGTTGTGGGGGCGATGCTTCGTCACGAACTTCGTCATGACGAAGCTCGTGACGAAGTTCGTGACGATGTAGCGTTCAGTTGGCGCGGTGGGTGAGGCGGTAGGCGGCGTTCGGGTCTCGCGCGCTCTTCGTGGTACGCTTGACGACCCGCTCGGCCCGAAGGCGGGAGAGCCAGCGTCCGGCGGTTTCGTTCGAGACCCCAAGCCTCTTGGCGACCTCGGCGCGGGTCAGCTCGCGTTCCTGCGAGAGCAACGAAATGATCTCGCCGCGGCGATTCGCTCGCCGGCGTTTCGGGCGTGGCTTCCCGCTTCCCGGGGATGCCGGGGCGAGACGATACGTCGTCCAGCGGCCAGTCCCGTCCTGAGTGACGAGACCGCGCTGAACGAGGTCGCCGAGTTCGCGCGTCGCGACACGGCTGTCGAGGCCGCTGATCCGCCGGTATGTCGCGTTCGTAACTTCCTCGCCGCGACGCAGCATCGCGAGAGCCATTCGCTGACTGTCCGTGAGGTCGAAGGCGCCGGTAGCCTCGAGCCACTGGAGCGTATCCGCGTCGAGAAGGGTGTGGTTCGGGAAAGCGGCCAGGAAGCTGGCAATCCTGTCCGAGAACTGGGGCGGCCCCATTCCGGCCTGACGCAGGGCTGCCAGCATCGCGCCGATTCCGGAGCCGCGATTCTCACACACGACTTCGTTTCGCCCGGGGACCGGCGTATCCTCCAGCAGCTTCATGAGGACCCGGTTGCGAGATGATGAAATGCCGTCCTCCCCCAACCGGTCTACCGTGACGGGGCCGAAAAGTCCTCCGGGATTCACGATCTCGAGCCGATCCGGAAACATGCGCACCTGAACGGGAGTTCCCCGGGCCAAAGCGCTTAGGTCGCGGTGCACGAGTGCGTTGATCAGGGCCTCGCGGATCGCTGTCTCGGGATACTCCCAGAGATCTTCCCGGAAAAGCCCTCTCACCACGGCTCGCCGCTTCATGTTTCGCTGCAGAGCCTTGAGCATTGGCTCCAGCAGCCGGGGGATCGGGCCATCGAAGCGCCCCTGATCGAGGAATCGCTCACCACGCGGACCCGGTTCACCGAGCGTGGGCGTCGGATATGCGACGAACGTCATCCCCAGTTCGGGGAAGAACTGCTGGGGATGGGACCCCAGCGCGAGCAGGCCGCCGAGTGAGGGGACCCACCCGTCGCCGCATGGAACGAGCGCCTTCAACGTCCGCAGGACCTCCTCATCGGCGCGCTGTCGAAAGATCGTCCCCTCGGTCCTGCGAACCCGCTCGAGGAGTCCGGATACGAGTTCCGGATCCAGATCGGCGAGCGTTGCCTCGGGCACGGGCGTTTCGTCTTCACGCGGCTGTCCACGCGAGGCGAGCATCATCTGCACCTCGTACTGGCTCAGTTTCCGGTCACCATCGGCGACGCGGATGAAGGCCCCGTTCGTCAAGCCGGCACCGCGGTAGTAGACCGGCTTCTGCGACAGTTCGGCCTCCGGCACCTCGGCAACGAG
>CAZUVK010000040.1:0-5649 GCA_964623785.1 uncultured Gemmatimonas sp.
GCTCGTCCGGCGGTGGGCCTCGAACGCAGACCAGGAGCGGGCCAGCTTCTCGTCGAGCCCGGCGACATCCAGCTCCTCGAACGTCTCCACCAGTTCGCCCGTTGCCGGGTTCCTGCTCTCCATCGCCAATCGTGCCTGCCTTTCTCGTCAGTGAACCAGTGACCCCGGGGGGGCGGCGGCGCCAGCCCAGGGGCGGAAGGCCCTACTGCCAGCGGAAGACCCGAAGTGCGACACCGAGGGAAATGAGCGTCCAGAGAAGGAGGATCCCCACCTCGGTCGTAATCGCCGCCAGACCCAGGCCTTCATTGTAGATCGCCCGCATCGCGTCGTTCAGCGCGGTCAACGGCAACACGCGGATGAACGGCTGCATCGCATCGGGGAATCGGCTCGCCGAGAAGAACACGCCGGAGAGCACGAACATCGGGAGCATGATGACGTTGTTGATCCCACTTACCCCCTCGATCGTTCGCGCCCGCGACGCGGAGAGCAGGCCGAGGGCGGCGAAGCTGAGCGCGCCCAGTACGATCACCGCGAGCAGCAGCGCCAGCGACCCCATCACGCGGACGTCAAACACGAGCCATGCGAACAGGACGATCGGCGGGATCTCCAGCACCAGGAACGCGAGACGGGCAAGGACCTGCGCCAGAATGAAGTCCGCGCGCCGCATCGGGGTTGCGATCAGTCGTTTGAGCTGCTTCTTCTGCCGCATGAAGACGATGCCGAACCCGATGGCCCACATCCCCGTGCTCATCAGGTTGAGCCCGATGAGCCCCGGAACCAGCCAGTCGACGTATCGCCCGCCCGGGAGGCGTTCGGCATCCTCGATGATGGAAACCGGCCGGGTTGCGCCAGCGGCCCGCTGAATCGCCTCGTCCGCGAGCAGGCGCGCCTCCCGGCTCTCGGCTCGGGCCGGGTCGTACCGGAACACCAGGGTGCCGACCCCGCTGAGAACGAGCGGCACCTCCCCGAGGCGTAGCGCCCGCTCGGCCTCCGCCGCGTCGAGCCGGATCGGCGTAACGGCCGGTGCCGCCTGGAGCGCCGCCGTGTGAGCCTCGCCGATCGTGCCCGCCTCCACGCCGATCGGCACGGGCGCGGGCTCGGGTTGGTCGCGAAACGCCAGGCCGAGCCCGAGCGTCATCACGATCGGGAAGCCAAACGTCCAGAAGAGTGCCTCCGGCTCGCGGATGAATGTCCTGATCCGCATCAGCGCCAGTTCGCGGACCGCGCTCACCACACCCTCCTTCCACCCATCCCCGGTCTCCCTGCGTCAGACATCGCGAAGTTGCCGGCCGGTCATCGCCAGAAAGACGTCGTCGAGTGTCGCGTTGTGTGTGCTTAGTGCCGTCAGCTCGGCCTGGCGCTGGTCGACGAGCTGATAGAGCGCCAGAATCGTCCGATGCGGCTCGCGGGTGGCAAGCCGCAGGTGCCCGACCACCGAATCGACGCGTGTCACCGCCGGAAGCGCCGCGAGATCCTCCGAATCCAGCGCCACCGTCGATTCGAAATCGACGATATGGTCACCACCCAGGCTCGCCACCAGCTGACGAGGCGTACCCTCCACCAGCACCTTCCCGTGGTCCATGATCGCGAGACGGTCGGAGAGCCGCTCGGCCTCGTCCATGAAGTGCGTGGTCAGCAGGATCGTCCCGCCACGCTCGCGGAAGTCGTTGCAGATATCCCAGATGTGCCGCCGCGATTGTGGGTCCAGCCCGGTCGTCGGCTCATCCAGGAAGAGGATGTCCGGGTTGCCGGCGAGCGCGCAGGCGAGGGACAGCCGCTGACGCTGGCCGCCTGAAAGATTCCGCGTCTGATCATCCCGCTTGTCAGCGAGTTCAACGCGCCCGATCAGCTCGTCGACGTCCGCGCCGGCCGGCTGCATGGCGCGGAAGAGCGTGACGATCTCGCGAACCGTCAGCCGGTCCGGCAACTCCGTCTCCTGGAGCTGGATACCCAGGCGGCGCCTCAGTTCCCGTTCGTGCGTCTCCCAGCGCAGGCCGAGCACCTCCATCTCGCCCGCGTCGGGCCGCTGAAGGCCCTCGAGAATCTCGATTGTCGTCGTCTTGCCGGCCCCGTTCGGACCCAGCAGGCCAAAACACTCGCCGCGCCGAACCTCGAGATCCACCGATCGCAGCGCGACAGTATCCCCGAATCGCTTCGCCAGACCCCGACACCGGATCGCCAGCGAACTCGTCTCCTCAGACGTCAACGGACCTCCCCCACTGGCGATCATGGGTCGGAACAATCTCTCCGATACCCGCAGTTTCCGCACAGAATCTTGCACGCGGCGACGTATCGCATCTCGCCGCCACAGACCTCGCACGTGATCGGCCCCGCCGGATCGTAGGCCGGGTCAAAGTCCACCCGGTCCGGCGCGGGCCGCTCGGCCGGCGCACCCTCCCCCTCAGCCTCGTCCGTCACGAACGGGGTGCCGCGCGGCGCCGCCCAGCCTCCGCGGAGAGAACGCCCGAATGCCTCCGGATAGTAACGTTTTCGAGCAACCGTCCGTGGAACATCCGCCGCTCTTCAGCCCCTATACCCCGATTTATCACGGACTTCGGATTATTTCGGGTTTCATGCGGCTTATCCACAACCAGTCGAGTTTTCCACAGGTTTTGGAAAGGTTTTCCACGGATTCCCACGGAATCGGGGGCGGAAGGCCGTACCTGGGGTGACCGGAGCCCGTCTACAGCAGCCTCCCCTGGAGCAGGTCCGTCCCGTCGCGGGAGATCATATGATCCTCGTCGGGACCGAGTAGCAGCACGGAAGGGTGTGACCGGAGAACGATGGAAACGACCGTTCGCAGATAGCTCGCGGCGATCCACCAGACCTGGCGGTCGGGGAACCACTCGCGCCGCGCGGCCGCAACCTCCATCTCCAGGTCCCACACCAGCTCTTCGCTCCAGGGTGCCTTCAGCAGAATGCCTTCGTCACCTCGACGTCCCCGCACGCCGGTCTCGATGGTCGGCGTCGGAAACGATTCGTTCGGACTTTCGCGATCCATCACTGGAATATCTCACTCCCATCGCAGCTCCACGACGATGCGCTCGTCAAATTGATCGACTTCCTCCCGTCGCCCGTCCAACCATTCGATCGTGGCGAAGAGTGTCAGCGACTCGACCACGGTGCCGGAGCGGCCATCGACGGATCGGACGTGATCACCGACACGAAAGAAGTGCATGGACTCGAGTTGGCCGCTCATCACATTCCGCCGAAGTGGTCCCGCGCCGTCTGCCGCCGCGTCCAATCTTTCGCGATCGGGGGCCGAGCGGAAGGGCCTGGTTGAATTCGCGGCGGACGGCTATACGGGTGGCGAACGCCACCCTCGCGATCTACATTCTACTGTTACGATGGCGGGTTCGCGTGTAGCAGCGTGGTTTCGCCATCTTCGCGGTGCGACCTTTTTCTCCAGGAGTTCCGCGGCCGGTTCCGTATTCCCACCATCATGTATAGAACCAGTTCCCACGCCAGCCCGCCCGCGGACGGCGGCGATTCCCTCCTCAAGGCACTCGTCCAGGCTTCACCGCACGCGATCTACATGCTCGACGGCAACGGCCTCGTCCAGCTCTGGAACCCAGCCGCGGAACGGATCTTCGGGTGGAAGGAGTCGGATGTCCTCGGCCTTCCAGACCCGACCGTTGCTGGTGACAAGCGTGCCGTGGCGGAACTGGTCGAGCTGGTGATCGCCGCGTCTGAGCCGGTTGAGCGTGAGGTTGTCCGCTTCAATCGAGGGCTCGAGCGGATCGAAGTGTCGATCTCGGCGACGAGAGTAGCCCATGTCGCTGGCGGGGTACATGGCGTGATGGTGATCGCCGCGGACATCACGGAGCGAAGGAGGATCGAGCGTGAGCGGGACCAGCTGCTGGAGTGGGAGCGCGAGGCCCGGGAGCGCGCGGAAGCGGCGGAGAAGCGGTCCCGCTTCCTGGCGGAAGGCAGCGCGCTGCTCGACCAGTCGCTCGACTATCTCGCGACGCTGAACAACGTTGCGCACCTCACGGTCCCCTTTCTCGCGGACTATTGTCTGATCGACGAGGTCGAGGACGATTGCGTCTCACGTGTCGCGCTGGCACACGTGAACCCGGAACGCGAGAAGATGCTGCACCGTCAGGTCCGGCAGCCACTGGAGGGCGATCCGGACAGGCACCCGGTCGTAAGGGTGATCCAGACTGGCAAGTCCGTCCTGGTCGAGAAAGTGGACGATCAGGTGCTGCGGGACATCGCGCACAGCGACGAGCACCACAGGCGCCTGCGGGAGATGGAGTTGCACTCGTTCATCGCGGTCCCGATCGAGGCCCACGGGAAAGTGCTGGGCGTGATTACCCTGGCGTACGCGGAGTCGCGGCGCCAGTACACGCCGGAGGACCTGGCGACGGCCGAGGAACTCGCGCGGCGTGCCGCGTCGGCGGTCGACGCCGCGCGGCTGTACCGGGCGAGCCGTCTTGCCGTGCAGGCACGGGAGCGGTTGCTGGCCATCGTGTCGCACGACCTGCGCAATTCGCTCGCGACGGTCCTGCTCAACTCCAGCGCGATCCTGGAGTCCGATAGCGCGACTCGGCTGGAGCGTCACGCACGGGACCAGCTCCAGTGGATCACCCGCTCCGCCGAGCAGATGAACCGGCTGATCGCGGACCTGCTGGACGTGTCGGCGATCGAGCTGGGTCGGTTCTCGCTCGATCCATCGCCCCAATCGGTGAGCGTGCTCGTGCGGGACGCGACGCAGATGTACGGGCCGCTGGCGATCGAGCGCGGAATCACGATCGAGGCGTGTGTGGCGGATGATCTCCCGCGGGTGATGGCGGATCCTGGGCGGCTGCAGCAGGTGCTCGGCAACCTGGTGACGAATGCGGTAAAGTTTTCGTCGGCCGGGTCACGGATTTCGATCCAGGCCGTGCGGGATAGCGACGCGGAAGTGCGCTTCACCGTCACGGATACGGGGACCGGGATCGAGCCGGAACAACAGGCCTCGATCTTCGAGGGCTACTGGCGCGGCCGGCGGGGGCGCCGGGGCGGGGCGGGGCTCGGGCTGGGGATCGCCAAGGCGATCGTCGACGGGCACGCCGGGCGGATCTGGGTGGAATCCGCCCTTGGTGAAGGCAGCATGTTCGCGTTCACCATCCCGGTCGCCGGTGCGCCGGCCGGCGATGGCAGCGGCACTTGAGGAGGATCGGCCACCGATGACACGAATTGCGACGGCGGTACTGTTGCCCTCCGAGGCGATCGCGCTCCTGGAAACGGTAGGTGAGATCACCGGCCCGGACGGGTGGCGAGACGCCCTGCCCACCGCGGAGGCGCTGGTAACACCGGTCTCCGTCCCGGTCGGGCCCGCGCTACTCGATCAGGCCCCACGGTTGAAGATCGTCGCCAACGCGGGCGTCGGCTACGACAACTTCGACCTTGCCGCCTGCCGTGAGCGCGAGATCATCCTCACGAACACGCCGGGTGTGCTGACGGAGGCAACGGCCGATATCGCGCTCGGCCTGATGCTGTCGGTGGTACGCGGTCTTCCACGCGCCGAACGAAGTCTGCGAGCCGGCGAGTTTCGTGGCTGGGGGTTCTGGGACTACGTGCGCGGCGATATCGCCGGGGCGAAGGTCGGGATCTTCGGGATGGGGCGCATCGGGCAGGCGTTCGCCCGGCGCGCCCATGCCTGCG
>CAZUVK010000040.1:5659-17015 GCA_964623785.1 uncultured Gemmatimonas sp.
GTCGATCCGATGTAGCCCCATCCGGCAGCGGCGGTGCCCATGCCTGCGGCGCGGTGATCCAGTACCACAACCGAAGCCAGCTGCCCGACGAGATCGCGGGCCCGCTGGACGCGACGTGGGTGGACTGGAATACGCTCATCACCACCAGCGACATCCTCTCCCTCCACGCCGCGTACACGCCCGAGCTGCACCACCGGATCGACGCCGAGGCGCTGGGGCGGATGAAGCGCGGGAGCTTCCTTGTGAACACGGCACGCGGCGCCCTGATCGATGAGGCGGCGCTCGTCGACGCCCTCCGTGACGGCCCGCTCGCTGGCGCGGGGCTCGATGTCTTCGAGCGCGAACCGGCGATCCATCCCGGCCTGCTCGAACTGGAGAACGCGGTGCTCCTGCCGCACATCGGGTCCGCGACGCCCGCTACCCGGACGGCGATGGCACTGCTGGCATGCCGCAACGTCGTCTCGGTCTTCTCTGGCGACGGGCCGCTGACGCCGGTCTCGTAGCGGAGAACGGCCGAGTTCATCCCCCGAACCTCGATGCCGCCCAACCGGCCGCCTCACCGCGACGCGATCCTCACGGCATTCCGCGCGGCAATCGATGCGGCCGCTCCCGCCGCCGCGTTCGACCGATACTGCCAGGTCGAGGGAGACACGATCCGATTCGCCTCGGGCGCATCCGTCGACCTTCGCGAGACTCGCCGGATCTGGCTGGTAGGCGCGGGCAAGGCGTCGGGTGGGCTGGCGGACGCTGCGCGGCGGCGGCTCGGCGGCCGGGTCGCGGGCGGAGCAATCGCGATTCGGGCCGGGGATGAGCGGCCCTCGATTCCCGGGGTCACGATCCATCCCGCGGGCCACCCGGTCCCCGACGAGACCAGCGTGGCGGCGGCCGACGACGCGCTGCGCGTCGTGCGCACGGCGGATCCGCGCGACCTGATCCTCTGCCTGCTCTCTGGCGGCGCATCGTCGCTCTGGGCGGCCCCGCCCGACGGAGTGACTCTCGGGGAGCTGCGGGCGATGACCTCCGCGCTGCTTCGTTCCGGCGCGCCGATCGCGGAAATGAACGCAGTGCGCTCACGGGTCTCCGGCATCGCGGGGGGCCGCCTCGCCGCGGCCGCCCGCGCGCCCGTGGTCACGCTCGCGATCTCCGATGTCATCGCGGCGCCGATCGAAGTGATCGGCTCGGGACCCGCCCTGCCCGCATCCTCGACCCCCGACGACGCGCTTCGCATCATCCGCGATCGCGGTATCGATGTCGCGGACTCCATCCTGACCCATCTGGCGCGCGACGCGAGCCATCCCCCGGGGGCGCCCCTGGCGATGTCGGGGCGCGACGCGAAGCCGGGGCGCGTGCCAGACGGTTCCTCGTTCCATGTGATCGCTTCGATCGACGAGGCGCTGACCGCGGCCGAAGCTTCGCTGCGCGCCCTGGGTTATCGTGCGATAACTGTCGACCGAGCCGCCCAGGGTGAGGCACGCGACCTCGGTGCCGCCGTCGTCGTGGCCGCGCTGGAGGCACGCGGGGCGGGAGAGGTCGGGGTCGCGCTGATCTGGGGAGGCGAGACGACCGTCACCGTCACCGGCAGCGGAATCGGGGGAAGGAACCAGGAGCTCGCGTTGTCCGCCGCGCTCGGGCTCGCGGGCCACGACGGGATCACCGTGGCGAGCCTGGCGACGGACGGATCCGACGGCCCCACACGCGCCGCGGGCGCCATCGTGGATTCTGGCACAGCCGCGCGCGCCGCCGACCGCGGTCGGGACGCCCTCGCGGCGCTTCGCGCCAACGACAGCCACTCGCTCCTCGACGCAACCGGGGACCTCGTCCGGACCGGCCCCACCGGTACCAACGTCAACGACCTGATCTTCGCGCTGATCGACTGATCCGCCAATCCTCTGACCCGCTCGACCGCATCGTCGCGCCCGCCCGCGAGGTTCGCCCGAGGCCCCGCGCCACGGGTCACCCGAAAGGCCCCTCCCCCTCCCGCTCCTCCTGCTGGCCGTACCGTCTCACCCCGTACCCGATCGCCGCCAGCGCCAGCCCACCCGCCGCGAGTCGGCCGAACGGGATCGGCAGCCGTCGGTCACTCGCGTGCGTCGCCAGGCCGAAGTGCGCCACCATCGCCCGGTTGAACTGGGTGAGGTCGTGCGGCCCGCGACTGGTGACCCAGTTCCCATCCACCACCACCGACTTGTTCTCCCACTCGCCGCCCGCATTCGTTACGTCGTCCCTGATCCCGGACCACGATGTGAGCCGGCGTCCCTTCACCAGACCCGCCGAGATCAGCACCCATGGCCCGTGGCAGAGCGTCGCAATTGGCTTCGCCGCTTCGTCGAATTGCCGGACAAAGTCGAGCACCCGCCCACTCTGACGCAGCAGGTCCGGGTTCGTGAGGCCGCCAGGGATCAGCAGCGCCTCATACTCGTCAGGATCCGCGGTGAAGATCGTTCGATCGACCGAGACCTTCTCGCCAGGCCTGAGGTGTGTCACCCCGCGGATCGAACCGCGTCTCAGCGAGACCACCTCGACACTCGCCCCCTCCTTTACCAGTCGCTCCATCGGCCTGGTCAGCTCGGACTCCTCGAAGCCGTCGACGGCGATGATGGCGACCCGAATACCTTCCAGCTCCTTCGACATCAGTACACCTCATGTTGCCGTGGGTGAGCATCCTCCTCCGGATGGCCGCAGGCTGCAAGGAGCGTGCGGCGAACCGTATGGGTGGACAGACCCGGATCGCCGGTTCATCCGACTACCGGTACGCGGTCCGCGGCCCGCGCCCCCTCACTCTTCCCGCTTCTCTTGCCCCGACCCCGGCTTGGGTCGACCTTTACCTACGTCGAAACTTCCTTCAACATGCCCATGAGCCAGAACTTCGACTCGCTGTACACCCACGGGTTCATACGCACCGCCGTGTGCATCCCGGCCGTTGAGGTCGGGGATCCCGCGCACAACGTGTCGCGCACGATCGGTCTGGCGCGTCGGGCCTCCAGCGAAGGCGCGGTCCTGGCGCTCTTCCCCGAGCTGGGGATCTCCGCGTACACCAACGACGATCTCTTCCAGCAGGACGCCCTGCTCGATTCCGTCATCGGCGCGCTCGCCTCACTGGTCGAGGAGAGCGCCGATCTCACGCCCGTTCTCGTCGTCGGCGCCCCTCTTCGCTTCGGGGCGCAGCTCTTCAACTGCGCGGTCGTGATTCACCGCGGAGCGGTCCTCGGGATCGTACCCAAGAGCTTTCTCCCGAACTACCGCGAGTTCTATGAACCGCGACAGTTCGCGGCCGCCCGCGCGGCGGCGTTCCGCGAAGTCGAGTTGCTCGGCCAGGCGGTTCCCTTCGGAAACGATCTCGTCTTCGACGCCGCCAATGTCCCGCACCTCGCCTTCTTTGTCGAGATATGTGAGGACGTCTGGGTACCGCTCCCGCCGAGCACTCACGGGGCGCTCGCCGGTGCGACCGTTCTCTGCAACCTCTCGGCGAGCAACATCACGGTCGGCAAGGCGGACTACCGTCGCTCGCTCTGCGCGTCCCAGTCCGGTCGCTGTGTGGCCGCGTATCTCTACGCCGCCGCGGGCCCCGGCGAGTCCACCACGGATCTCGCGTGGGACGGGCACGCGCTCATCTACGAGAACAACGACCTCGTCAGCGAATCCGAGCGCTTCGCGAACGATGAACACGTGATCTTTGGGGACATCGACCTCGAACGACTCGTTCAGGACCGGTCGCGCCTCACGACCTTCTCCGACGCCATCGGCGACGAGAAGGATCGGGTCGCCACGCTCCGCCGGATCCGTTTCGATCTCCCGCTCCCCGACCGGACCGTCACGCTGGCGAGAGAGATCGAGCGATTCCCGTTCGTTCCCGCCAGCTCGATCGATCTCGATGCCCGCTGCTACGAGGCGTACAACATCCAGGTCCACGGGCTGATGAAACGCCTGCGGGCCACCGGGATCGAGAAGTTGGTCATCGGCGTGTCGGGTGGTCTCGACTCTACGCAGGCCCTCATCGTGGCCGCCCGGACGATGGATCGCCTCGGGCTTCCTCGGGCGAACATCCTTGGCTACTCGATGCCCGGATTCGCGACGGGCGACCTTACCCGCGGCAATGCCGGACGCCTCATGGCGGCGCTGGGTGTGACCGCCAACGAAATCGATATCCGCCCCAGCGCCCGCCAGATGCTGGAGGATATCGGGCATCCGTTCGGGCGGGGTGAGCCGATCCACGACATTACCTTCGAGAACGTGCAGGCGGGCGAACGCACGTCGCACCTCTTCAGGCTCGCGAACCACCACGGCGCCCTGGTCCTCGGAACGGGCGACCTGAGCGAACTCGCGCTGGGATGGTGCACCTACGGGGTCGGCGACCAGATGTCTCACTACAACGTGAACGTCTCGGTTCCGAAGACGCTGGTTCAGTACCTGATTCGCTGGGTGGTCGACCGGGGCGAGTTTGGAGAGGTCGCGAACGAGGTGCTTCTGTCGATCCTGAACACGGAGATTTCGCCCGAGCTGGTACCGGGCGGCCGTGACGAGGATGGTGGCGTGGGGATTCAGAGCACGGAGTCGATCATCGGGCCGTTCGAGTTACAGGACTTCAACCTGTACTACATCTCCCGTTTCGGATTCCGACCCAGCAAGGTCGCCTTCCTCGCGAGCCACGCCTGGGGTGACGCGGGTCGGGGGATGTGGCCGGAGCTGATCCCGCCCGATCGGCGCCGGGCGTATGATCTCGGGACGATTCGACGCTGGCTCGAGGTGTTCATCCAGAGGTTTTTCGAAACCAGCCAGTTCAAGCGGTCGGCTTCCCCGAATGGACCGAAGGTGGGATCGGGTGGATCCCTCTCCCCGCGCGGCGACTGGCGGGCCCCGAGCGACTCGGACGCCACGGCGTGGCTCGCTGAACTGCGTCGCAACACGCCGGGCCCCGAGTAGCTCCCGGCGACGAGCTGGAAGTGGAAGTCCGTTGCTTGAAAGAGGTTGGCCGCGAGGATAGATTCACGGCTCCCCTGGGATCAATTCAATCGAGGTAGCATGGCCAATACATGTCCCGCCTGCGGCAAGCCCGCCAGCGGCAGATTCTGCTCGGAGTGCGGGACGTCGCTGTCGGAGCCGGTCGAGTGCCGGGAATGCGGCAACGAGATTCCGGCCGGCGGCCGCTTCTGCAACATGTGCGGAACTCCGGTCGGGAAGGCTGGCGGAACCGGGAAACAACCGGCCCGCGCGGGCCCGGCGGCGGCGGCGTCACCCGAGCCGGCGAAGTCCTCGCGAGGCGGGACTCTTGCCGCGGCTGGCGGTGCGGCGCTCGTTCTGATCGCCGCCCTCGTCTATATCGTGCCCCGTCTCGGCGGCGACTCCGCACCCCCACCACCCGCGGCCAGCAATGCGCCGTTCGCTCCGGCCGGTGCGGTTGGCGATCCGTCGGCGATCGACCTCTCCTCGATGACGCCAGAGCAGGCCGCCTACCGACTCTTCGAGCGCGTCATGCTGAGCGTGTCCGAAGGGGACAGCGTGTCGGCGAGGCAGTTCGCGCCCATGGCCGTCCAGGCATACGAGATGGTCCCCAACAAGGACCTCGACGCCTTCTACCACATGGCGCTCCTCCATCTCGTGAACAACGACCCCGTTGGCGCGCGCAATACGGCCGAACAGATGATCACCCAGGTGCCCACCCACCTCTTCGGCCTCTACACGGCCGGACAGGCGGAACAGGCGCTCGGCAATTCGGAAGCGTCGCGGGATTTCTACGAGAGGTTCCTCGCCAACTATGACGAAGAACTGGCGGTCCAGCGGCCGGAGTATCAGGAGCACGAAGCGGTGCTCCCCGCGATGCTCGACAACGCGAGGCAGGTCCTGGGTGCCACGCCCTGATCGGGTTGCCGCGGACAACGATCCGCGGCGAGACGCGGCGTCTGTCGCATGGCCGCGGGACTTCAGACACGCAGCACTAAAGCCCGGTCGGATGGTGGATGAACTCGCACTCGAACCCGAAGCGCTCGGCGAGGTGATCGGCCAGCGCGCGGAGTCCCCAGACTTCGGTCGCGTAGTGACCCCCCAGGTACAGGTTCACGCCGCCCTCCATCGCGTCGAAATAGTTGTGGTGCGCTCCCTCGCCCGTGATCAGCGCGTCCAGCCCCGCCTCACGCGCCGCCGCCACGTACGATCCGCCTCCCCCGGTCACGATCCCTACCCGCCTCACCCGTTCCGGTCCGCCCGCGATCATCATCACTCTGCCTTCCAGCAGATCATCGAGCCGCGCGGCCAGCGCCTCGCGTCGTAGCTCCAGAACGCCCGTCACACCGATCTCCACCCCTTTGTGACCCGCGAACCGCCCGTCCACCTCGACGCCGAGCGCCCGCGCCAGAACTACATTGTTACCAACAACCGCGTGCGCGTCGAGGGGGAGGTGCGACGCGTAGAGGCCGATGTTGTGCTGGAGAAGCGTCTGGACTCGACGGTACCGGCGGCCGGTGAGTGTCGGATTTCCATCCCAGAAGAGGCCGTGATGCACCACCAGCAGATCCGCGGATCCGCGCACGGCGGCATCGATCGTCGCCTGCGCGGCGTCCACCGCGAACGCCACCCGGCGAACCTCTCCCGCCCGGTCGACCTGAAGACCATTCCAGGCGCCGGGATAGTCCGGAACGAGGCTCGTTCCGAGAAAGTCGTCGAGGTACCGGGAGAGTTCTTCGGCGGTCATTCTGTACTTTGGAGGTTATCCACCAGTTGTGGGAAAAATCGGTGGATAACAGTGGGGACACGTTGTGGAAAACTCGTAACACAATGATTCAACATCGCTTATGGCCCCGGGACGCAATGTGGAGAAAGCCGGGGAGAACCGTGCGAGGGCTGGCCACGCAGGCTGTTTCCTGACCGGCTCAGGGGGCGTCAACAACGCCACGGGGGTCGACGGGGATGCCGTCCTTCCAGACCTCGAAATGCAGGTGAGGAGCGGTGGATGACCCGGTGTTGCCGCTGAGCGCAATCACCTGGTGTGGTTCCACCTCTTCTTCGGATGCGACAAAGAGTTCCGAGGCGTGACCGTACACCGTCTCGTACCCGTCCGCGTGGCGGATGCGGATGAACTTCCCGTATACCTCGTCTTCTCCTGCCTGCGTCACAAGGCCACCGGCGGAAGCGCGCACGTAGTTGCCTTCCGCAACTGCGATGTCGATGCCCGGATGCTGGCCGGGAATGCGGCCGAGGTGCTCCTGGGTGACGAATCCGCGCTGTGTCAGCGGCCAGGCGCGCGGAATGAGCGCCGAAGCGCTGTCGGACGCGGTTGGGTCATCGATCGAGCGAGCACCGATCGCGGGCAGCCAGATGCTCGCCGGGTCACTCGGGCGGTTTGCTCCGAGCAACTCGCGCATCTGCGTGTATTGCCCCTCCAGGCGCCGGAGGGCGAGCGCCAGCTCCTGCACCTGCGCCCGCTCCGCACGCAATACCATGACTTCGCGCTCGAGTGCCGGAACTTGCGCCGCCCGACTCGCCAGGTACGTCCACGACACTGTCGTCGCTGCCCACACGATCGTCAGCAGGAACACCACCCCCACTGCAACCTTCAGCCGGCGATACGATACCTCGAACGAGCGGCTGTTGGTATCCCGCGCTCCGTGGGGAACGACGATGAACGTCATCCGGCGCGGTTCCTTTTCCATTGCCCTTCTATACTCGCGTTGCGTCGCTACCCAGCAGCAGCTCCGTAACCCGCTCAAAATCCTCGGTGTTGTAGAACGGGATCTCGATACGACCCGAATCGCCCGAAGCGATCTGGATCTTCACTCGGGTGCCGAGCTGCCGTTGTAGCTCAGCCTCGAGATTGCGGATGTGCGGGGCGTTGCCTTTTCGTCGCTGTTTCCCGCCACGGGTACCGCGTGCCGAGCGATTCGTGCGTACCAGCTCCTCAACGGCTCGCACGGAGAGCCCTTCGTCCGCCACGCGGCGGGCCAGATCGGCCATTCGCCGCTCATCCCCGATACCAAGGATGGCGCGCGCATGGCCCATGGAAAGAACGCCTTCGGTGACCAGCCGCTGGACCGACGCCGGCAAATGCAGCAATCGCAACAGGTTGGCGATAGTCGACCGTTCGCGGCCAACGCTCTCCGCCACATCCTTCTGCGTATAGCCGAAGTCGTCGATGAGCTGCCTGTACCCCTCCGCCTCCTCGAGCGGCGAGAGATCGGCGCGCTGCACGTTCTCGACGATCGCGAGCACCAGAAGCGTCCGATCGTCCATTTCCCGGATGACGACCGGAACCTCGCTCCACCCGAGCCGCCGGATCGCCCGCAGCCGACGCTCGCCGGCGACCAGCTCCCAGTCCGCCCCGGCCGGGGCTGCCGCGCTCGCGGGCCTGACCACGAGCGGCTGCAGCAGGCCGTTCTCCCGGATCGACGCCTCCAGCTCCGCGAGTTGCTCCGCAGGGAAATCCCGCCGGGGCTGCAACGGGTTCGGCGTGATCGAGGTGATCGTTACCGACCGATAACCGCCCGTTGCCGCGGTCTCATCGGGAAGGTACTCGCCGAGCAACGCGCCAAGTCCCTTCCCCAGACGTGTCTTCTTCTTTGCTTCCACGCTCACACCGACGACGGGCTCCCTGGATCGCATCAGTCGTCACCTCTCGCCACGATCGCCAGGCCGCCATGGTTCGCCCCGCCCGCGGAACGGTTGATAACCTCTTGCGCCAGTGCGAGATAGCTCTTGGCCCCGACCGAAAGGATGTCGTACATCACGATCGGCTCGCCAAAACTCGGCGCTTCGGCGATCCGGACGTTCCGCGGGATCGCGGTCCGGAACACCTTCGCGCCGAAGTACTCCTTCGCCTCATCGGCAACCTGACGCGACAGGTTGAGCCTCCCGTCGTACATGGTCAGCAACACACCTTCTATCTGTAAGGACGCGTTGAGGTTACGCTGGACGATACGCACCGTGTTGAGTAGCTGGGAGAGCCCTTCGAGCGCGTAGAACTCGCACTGGATCGGAATCAGGACGGAGTCCGCGGCGGCGAGCGTATTGAGCGTCAGCATCCCGAGCGACGGAGGCGCGTCGATGAGAATGAAGTCGTAGCGGTCCCGGACCGCCTGAAGCGCCTCCCGAAGGATCGTCTCTCGGGATGGCCTGTTCACGAGTTCCACTTCCACGCCAACGAGGTCGCGGGTGGCCGGCAGGATGTCCAGGAAGGGAAAGTGTACCTCGGGGATGATCGCCGCTTCGGCGGGAACCCCCTCGACGAGCACGTCGTAGATCGACCGATCGACGCCGGCCTTCGACACCCCCAGGCCGCTCGTGGCGTTCGCCTGCGGATCGATGTCGATGACCAGCGTGCGCCGCTCAGCGACCGCGAGGCATGCACCCAGGTTGATGGCGGTCGTGGTCTTTCCCACGCCGCCCTTCTGATTCGCTATCGCGATGATCCGCGCCACACGCACTGCTCCGGGGATCGAGTACAGGTATGGCCCGGAATATAACCCGGCGGGACAGAGCCCGTCCAGCATCCGGAACGAACGGAATGTTTCACGTGGAACATATCGGGAGCCGTGGGGGCCCAGGGCCGGCCCTCCCGGACCAGCCGCGCCGGGGCGGGCGCGTCAACGGGATTCCCGCTTCCGGACTTCCATGATCAGGTTCTGAAGGTCGCTGGGCGAGATTCCCGGGATCCGACCCGCCTGACCGATCGTCGCTGGCTGGATCCGGCTCAGCTTCTGGCGCGCCTCGGTCGAGAGAGACCGCAACTCGTCGAACGGCAGGCCCGCGGGGAGCGGGAAGCCCGACTGCCGCCGCAGAGCGGTTGCGCGCTCGCGCTCGCGCTCGATGTAGCCTTCGTAACGCAACTCGATCTCCGCGCCCGTCATGACCTCATCACGATCGACCATGTCCGCCTCCCAGGGCGGGCCGCCCGCGGCCTCCGCGAGGTCCCGTATCGACACGCTCGGCCGCCGTAGCAGCCGCGAGAGCCGGGACGGCTCCGTCAGCGGGTTCGAGCCCGCGCGCTCCAGAACCGGGTTCGCGTCCGCCGGGTGAAGATTCGTCGTGTCCAGCCAATCCCGCACGGCGCTGCTCAGCGCCTCCCGCTCGTGCAGCCGACCGAGCTGGGACTCGGTCAGGAGCCCCCGGCTCGCGGCCACCGGGCCGAGGCGGGCCAGGGCGTTGTCCTGTCGAAGCAGGAGCCGAAACTCCGCGCGTGATGTAAAGAGGCGATACGGCTCGTCCGTCCCCTTCGTGACGAGGTCGTCGATCAGCACGCCGATGAACGCCTCGTCCCGCTCGAGAACGAGTGGCTCGCTACCCAGCGCCAGGAAGGCTGCGTTCGCGCCCGCGATCAATCCCTGCCCCGCGGCCTCCTCATACCCGGTGGTACCGTTCACCTGTCCCGCGAGAAAGAGGCCCTCTGCCGCCTTCACCTCCAAGGTCGGCTTGAGCTGGTGCGGCGGATAGTAGTCGTACTCGATCGCGTAACCCATCTTCGTCATGCGCGCGTCCGCGAGACCCGGAAGACTTCGCAGCATGCGGAGCTGTACGTCCACAGGCAGCGACGTCGAGAGCCCGTTCACATACATCTCGTGCGTCTCGAGGCCCTCCGGCTCCAGGAAGACCTGGTGTCGGCTCGCCTCCGGAAACTTCACGATCTTGTCCTCGATTGAAGGACAGTACCGAGGCCCTCGACCCGCGATCTCGCCACCATAGAGCGCGGAGCGTCGCAGGTTCTCGCGCACGATCTCCTGGAGCGATTCGCCCGCCCAGGTGATCCAGCACGGAAGCTGTGGCAACGTCGCGTCACGTGCCCACACCGAGAATCGGAAGGCATCTTCGTCCCCGTCCTGACGCTCCAGCGAAGAGAAGTCCACACTACGGCCGTCGATACGCGGCGGGGTGCCCGTCTTGAACCGCGCGACCTCCAGCCCGAGCGACTCCATCTGCTCCGCAAGCCGGATCGATGGAGGCTCCCCCGCCCGGCCGGCGCCCTGGGTCGGCGATCCGCCGATGTGTATGCGCCCACGAAGGAAGGTCCCCGCCGTGAGGACGACCGCGGACGCACCGAACTCCACGCCGGACTCGGTCCGCACGCCCGTGACGCGTGTCCCGCGCATAAGGAACGAGGCGACCATCCCCTGAAAGAAGGACAGACCCGGATGCATCTCCAGCGCGGCGCGCGCTCTCCGCGGGTAGAGACCCCGATCGCACTGTGCGCGCGGCGCCCATACGGCTGGTCCCTTCGACCGATTCAACATGCGGAACTGGATCCGCGACGCATCGGTCGCGCCCCCCATGACGCCGCCGAGGGCGTCCACTTCGCGGACGACCGTGCCCTTTGCGACGCCGCCGATCGCGGGATTGCAGCTCAGCTGCCCGATGGCCTCCAGTACCGGCGTCACCA
>CAZUVK010000040.1:17025-20402 GCA_964623785.1 uncultured Gemmatimonas sp.
CGTCACCAGGAGCGTCTCCGCTCCCGCGCGCGCCGCCGCCGCCGCCGCCTCAACGCCGGCATGACCGCCACCAACCACGATCACATCGTATCGCTCCCTCATTCTTCTCCGCTCCATCTCGCGGGCGCGGACTGCGCCGCGACCGTCATGTCGTCCGTATCCAGGGCCCGGCACTCGCACTCGCCGCGTCTCACCATACCACTCCGCGTTCCACGTGGAACCCCTCCGTGGCGCGTCGTCGTCAGTACCCGTTCGTCCGGCGAGGGTTCGGCCCACCCGGGTCCCCGCGGCCTGGACCCCGCCGCGTGTACATGCAGGCCTTGCGCGCGGGCCGTCGGATGTCGATATAGTTGGCAGGTGTTGGCATCGCCATTGCACCGGCCGCATTCCCCTGACCCGATCACGAGATACGACCTGGGAACGTCCATGAACGAGCACAGACCCGGAGAGGGCGGTGCGGCGAACACCCCACCTTTCCCGCGCATCGACTACGGGCTGTCGGCCGATGATCCTCGCTTGCCTGACGAAGACCTCCCGGCGCCGACGCCCCGCCTCCAGGACGATACGCCGCCGATCGAGTTCGCCAGTGCCGGCGACGGGGAGGAGTACGACGACGAGTTCCACGATGATTTCGACGACTTCACCGACGACCCGGATGACGATGTGGACGACGACGACCTGGATTGGCGCGCTATGGCCGACGACTACTCACCGATGGATGACGACGACGCCGAACCGTTCCTCGACGACGAGCCCGCACCCGGCTTCGCGTCGCGCGCGCGCGACGACATGAAGCGCCACGCCGCCGAATCATCCACCCGCGGGTTCGAACACTTCGCCGATCGCCTCGACGAAGTCGCCGAACGCATCGACCGCATCGCGAGCGACCGACTCCACGGAACGGGCCGCGGCCAGCGTGCCGCCGACGCGGCCCACTCCACTGCCGGATGGATCGCCGGTGTCTCCGACTACATGCGCGGAACCGACCTCGAGGAACTCCGGTCCGATCTCGAGGACCAGGTCCGGCGGAGCCCGCTTCGCTCAGTACTCATCGCCGTCGGCGCGGGTTGGCTGCTCGGCAAGATCATTCGCTGACGGAGGAGTGTGAGCCGGGAACTCGAGGTTCGTCCGCCGACAGCGCCGACCGATCGAGATGGCGCGGAAGGTGTGACCGAGCCGTCATTGACCACGCTCGCGCACCGGCTCATCGAGGACGGACGGGCTCTGGTCCGCCAGGAGATCGCCTTGGCGAAATCCGAGGCCCTTGAGACCGTCACGGACTACGCCCGCGCGGGCGCGTTCGTCGCCGCCGGTGCACTCTCGGTCTTCGTCGGCCTCGTTGTCCTACTTGTGTTCGTCGTAATTGCCCTCGGTGCGTTGCTCGGCGACCGCTACTGGTTGAGCACCCTGATCGTCGGTCTCGTCTTCGCGATCGCCGGTGCGCTCGCGATCCGCTACGGAAAGACGCGTCTCACTACGGATCGCCTCGTCCCGGACGAGACCATCGATTCCCTGCGTTCCACCGCCGAGTGGGCGGCCGAACAGGCGGACCGACTTAGAAATGAAACACCCGATCGCTCGGAGTCCTGAAGATGGACAAGATTCACGGCAAAACGGACATGCACGCCCGCAACGGAGAGGTCGAATCACATATGGAACTCCGCACTGGACGATCAGGAAGGAAGGCCGACGCCAGCGAGCGCCTCGGTGAGATGGCGGACCGCGCCGGCGACTTCGTAGGCCGCGTCCGCGACACCGTCGGGGAACGCGCCCGCGATGCCGCCTCCTCAATCGATGAACGGACTGGCGCCGTCTCGCTGGTCCGCAACAACCCCCTGGCGGCGGTCGGCATCGCGTTCGTGGCCGGCTTCGCCATCGCGGCGATCGCCGAACCGAAGGAGCGAAACTGGGTCGTCGAACGCGCCCGCCGTCAACTTCGCTCCGCCCTGCTCAGCGGCCTGGCCGCAGTCGCCGCGCGCGAACTCCGCGGTATCATCGGTGATGAGGGCGTCGGCGAACTGCTCAGCTCGTTCTTCGATTCCGAGGACGACGACGGCTTCGACGTATAGGGGTTCGTTCCGTGGAAGGAGTTCGCTTCATTGTCTCCGGTCGGGTTCAGGGCGTCGGCTTCCGCGTCTGGACCCGCGCGACCGCGTTGCGCCTCGGAATCCTCGGGACCGTTCGCAACCTCCCTGACGGCAGCGTCCGGGTCGACGCCGCCGCCTCGCTCTCCGCGCTCGACGACTTCCGCTCCCTGCTGCGCGAGGGTCCATCCAGCAGTCGCGTCACGTCCGTCGCGGAACATCCCATCGCGATCCCTGACACGGACACCTTCGAGATCTTCTTCTGATTCCCGAATATTTCCCGAACAAACGTCCGCTCAGAAACGGCCCCCAGAGCCACGATCGTGGCATTCGGCAGGACCGGAGGACATCCGCGCCGCTGTAATCGTCCAGAGCGCGATTCCGCCCGTCAATTGCTTGCAGTCCGCAACTTACCACTGGTTGCGCTATTTGCCCACGCAGAAGGAGCCGAACACGGCGCCCAGTACGTCGTCCGGGGTAACAATGCCGATGATGTCTTCGATCGCGCCGGCCGCGGCCCGGAGGTGAGTGGTGGCGACATCGAGCGGCAACCCCTCGTCGATCGCCGCCAGGAAACTCCGCGACTCCGCCGCCGCCACCCCCAGCGCCCGCGCATGTCGCTCTCGAGTCACAACCGGCTCGGCGTCCAACCTCGTTTCGATACCGCCGAACGCCATCGCCACGAGGTGATCACGAAGATGGGCGAGTCCCTGCCCCGTAACGACCGAGATCGCGATCGTCGCCAACTCCGACTTCCCGGGTTCCCCGGTCACCTCGCCCCTCTCCGTCGCCAGGTCCGACTTCGTCGCCGCGAGAAGCACCTGCCGATCCGCGTACCCATCGAGAAACGCCCTCTCGGCCGCATCCAGCACCCCGGGTGACTCCGTGCAGAAGAGCAAGATATCCGCCTCGTCGACATAACGGCGCGCCACCTCGATCCCCATCGCTTCCACCTTGTCAGCCGTCTCACGGATACCGGCTGTGTCAGCCAGCCGGAACGGAAACCCTCCCAGCACCACCTCGGCTTCAACCGCGTCGCGCGTCGTCCCGGGAATCTCCGTCACGATAGCCCGTTCGAAGCCAAGCAGCGCGTTGAAGAGTGATGATTTGCCCGAGTTGGGCCTGCCCGCGAGCACCACCAACGGTCCGTTTCGCAGCATTCGCCCCTCAGGCGCCGTCGCGAGCACCATCTCGATCCGTCGGAGCGCGTCGCGCGCCGCGTCCGCGACCCGTGAAACCGGGACGGGCGGCTCATCCTCCTCCGGAAAGTCAATTGAATAGGCGGCGAGCGCG
>CAZUVK010000041.1:0-19887 GCA_964623785.1 uncultured Gemmatimonas sp.
ACCTTCGGTCCGCCCAGGTCGACCCCCACCGCGGAGCGAAGGTCGAGATCGAGTGCATCGCGGTTCGGGCGGGTACGTAGAGCGAGCGTGGAAAAGGCGGGCGCCGCCGCGGGCACATCGCGGCGCCGCCCGTCGTGTTTTCGTTACTCTCCCCGTGAGCGGGGTTGTGGGCAGCACTAATACAGGAACCCGAACGTGCGGCCCACCCACGCGAGCCCGCCCGCGAGCACCCGTCCCGGAGGGGTGGGGGTAAGCAACCAGATCCCGGCTTCAACCACCAGGCAGACCGGTAGCCCGATCAGATAGGCGGGGTGAATCCGGCCCTCCCTCAGGCGATCGTACGCCATCCCACCCACGATGAAGACGTTCGTGGCCAGGATCCCCACGGGCGCGGCCCAGATCACCTGACCGAAAACCGCCCCGGCAATCCGAAACGCCGCCGCGCCCATGCCCGCCGCGCTGGCGACGATCAGCAACCGCTTGTGATACGGCCCCTTCCGACGCAGCACCAGCGCCGCGGTATAGAATCCGGCGAAGAGCGCCAGCGTCGCGAATACCATCGGCCCGAACAGTGACCAGAACGATGGTTGAGTGGACGCCGCCGCGTCCGCCATCCGCACGCCCACCACGAGCAGGCCGGTGGCGACCATGAGCGTCGCCAGCGCCACGCTCATCGATCCCAACGTTCGATGTAGCCGCAATCGCCGCGTGTGGATCAGGGCGGCCTGCAGGGGAAAGAGCAGGTACCAGGCGAAGAAGCTCCAGCCATGCACGTGCACGGCGAGCGACGCCTCCGGATAGGTTCCGCCCAGGCTCGGACCGAAGTACGTGAACCAGAAGCCCAGGTACACCGTCGCGCTGATCGCGATTGCGGTCCGCAGATAGTGCGCGTCCCGCTTCTTCGTGGCCGCGGGCGCTGAAGCGGATGGCTCGGCAGGAGAGATGCGTCCGATTACGGTCATTCTTCCCGGCGCCTCGCTATTTCATGAGGGTGGTCGCGTCGGAAGAGTCCACCAGGTCGATGGAGTTTCCGCGGCGGCAGACGGGGATAGATAGCCTCAGAAGGCTCAAGCGGCACAAGGTTGAAACGCGCCGCTACCGCACCCCGCGCATCTCCTTCCGAACGATGTCGAAGAAGGAGAAGACCTTCGACAGGTTTTCCGGATTCTGGCTCACAAAGAGGGAATGGTCGCCGCCCGGAACCTCGATGTATACGTGCTGCATCCCCAGTTCGGCCATCCGCGCGACCCAGTCGCGTGAGCCCTGCACGGACACGGTGCGATCCTCGTCACCATGGAGGACGAGGGTGGGGATCCTTCGGAACGCCTCGATCTGTCCGATCGCATCACGTAGCGGCGCCGGCGCGGCCACGGCGATGCCGGCCCACACATCCGGGTATTTCGCGGCGAGATGGTACGTCCCCGCCCCGCCCATCGAATGGCCCCAGAGGTAGATCCGGTCGGGATCGATGTTGTGTTCGGCGCGAACGATCTCCAGAACGTTCATGATGTCCCGCTCGCTCAACTCGCCCAGGTTCTCCGGAATCGCCTCATCCCCGCCGCCCGCCGCGCCCGCCGGAATCCCTGGGCCGCGGCTGCCGTACCACCCGCTCGGATGGTAGCCCAGCGGCGACGCGACGATGAACCCACCCGCCTCCGCGAAGTCGATGAACCCTTCGTAGCCCATCATCCAGTCGTAAGGGCGGCCGAGCCCGTGCAGGGCGATGACGAGCGGCGATTCGATCGACGGGTCGTAAGTTGAGGGGACGAAGAGGGCATAGGGAACTTCCGCCTTCGTTTCCTCGAAAACGTACGATCGGCCCTGGACCCGCGGATCGGCGGCGACGACGGTGCCCGGCTCCTGCGTTCGCGCGAAGGAAGGCGTGACATGCGATACAGTCAGGCAGAAGACAAGAACCCACAACGAACGGAGGATCGGCGAGCGCATGGTTGCGGGCTCCTTCGCGACGGTAATCGAACGGGATGAGGATGCCTCGGCGAGCACTTCCGCCGGCGACGGTCGTTTGGATGGCGGCATCGTTTCCGGAAGATGTGTGTGGGACGGCGCGAATTCAACTGACGGGTTCTCGGGTACCCCGCTGGAACCCCACGACCCACGACCTTCCGCCGCCCCGGCTGGCACGAACTCCGCACTGGACCTGTCGCGTGGGAACCCGCGCATGGAGGCACGATGTACCCCACCCGACAAAGTCTCTCAGACGAAGCCCCGTGACCCGCCGGGCGCCTGCGTGTTGCCGTCGCGCATGGGTCGTGGCGATCCTCTGCGTGGCGCTGCACGGCCCGTGGACCGCCGCCGTTGCCGCCCAGGCACCGGACTCGACCCGCGCGCGCCCGACCATCGGGCTCGTCCTGAGCGGGGGCAGCGCGAAGGGGCTCGCGCACATCGGCGTGATCCGCACCCTCGAGGAACTCGGCGTCCCCATCGACGTGATTTCAGGGACGAGCATGGGGGCTCTCGTTGGCGGGCTGTACGCCGCGGGGGTCGGCTCCGAGCGGCTCCAGGAAGTCGCGTCCGGGCTCGACTGGTCCGACCTGTTCACGGACAAGGTCAACCGCAGGCTCCTCGCGCCCGACAAGCGGCTGATGGGAAACGGAACCCTGTTCGCGTATCCACTCCGGAACGGCACCATCCTGCCCAGTGGGGCCGTTCGGGGTGAGACGATCCAGCGACTCCTGGAGCGGCTGACCTGGCCGGTGCATCGGGTGGAGGACTTCTCGCGGCTTCCCGTCCCGTTCGTCGCGGTGGCCACCGACCTCGAGACTGGTAAGCCGGTGGTTCTCCGCTCAGGCCGGCTCTCGGAGGCGCTTCGGGCGAGCATGGGCCTCCCGGCGGTCTTCGAGCCGATCCGATACAGCGATCGCGTGCTCGTCGACGGAGGCTTCGTTCGCAACCTCCCCGCCGAGGACGCCATCGCGCTCGGGGCGGACTTCGTTATCTGCAGCGACGTAGCAAGTCGGCTGAACGGTGCGGACGAGATCCATACGCTCCTCGACGTGCTCATGCAGACCATCACCTTCCAGACCGACGCCGGCGCCGAGCCGCAGCGGAAGCTCTGCGACGTGCTGATCCAGCCGGAACTGCAGGGGATGTCGGGGTCGGATTTCGGAGATGTCGAGGTCTGGATTGAGCGCGGGAGAGAGGCTACGCTCGATGTGGCAGAGAAGTTGAAGCACGTCGCCTCCAACGGTGACGCGCGGCCCGAGAGAGAGCGTGACCTTGCCCTCCTCCCCGACTCGATCCACGTGACGAGCATCAGCGTGGAGGGCGCCACCGACCCGCGCGGCGAGGGTGTCGTCCTCCGGGTCGTGTCGCTGACTTCGCCGGGCCGGCTCGGCCCGGACGATCTGGACGAGGCGGTCGCGCGCCTGTACGCGACCGGCATCTACTCCCGGGCCACCTATCGGGTGGAGACGGCCGGCGCGGACACGACGATCGTGTTCGAGATCATCGAGCAGGCTAGCAACGAGGTCAGTCTCGGGTTCCGCTACGACGACCACCGCAACGCCTCGCTGCTCTTCAGCGGGAAGGTTCGGAACGCGCTCGGCTATGCGTCGACCGTGCGGGTCGACCTGCGTCTCGGGAAACAGCTACGCCTCCGCGGCATCTACATCCAGCCGCCGGGGATGCTTTCCCGCATGGGCCATGAGGTGGACGCAAGCTTCACCCGTGCCGCGTTCGACGTGTACGAAGGGGATCAACTCACGGCGGAACTGCATGCCAGGGTGCTCGACCTCGGCGCCGGAGCGGAGACCACGGTGTGGCCGGCAACGATTGGCGCCGTGCGCCTCGGCACGGAGTTCGTCAATGTCGAGACGGCCATCGCCTCGGAGGATTCAACCGAGTGGGCGGCCTACCTGACGCTCGGCGGCGAAATCTTCCGCTACACGTTCGATAGTCGATCATTTCCCACACGGGGTAGCGCGATCCGGGCGCGGTTGAGCTTCGGCCAGGAGTGGATCGGCGATATCGGCAGCTACACGCAACAGCTGGTGGATGTGGAGAAGATCATCCCCATTACCGGCAGCACCGCCGTCCGACTGAGGGGGATGATCGGCGGGTCGACGGGGGGCGAACTCCCGGTGCATCGCCAGTTCCAAATCGGGGGAGCGTATCCGTCACCGATCTACAGCGAGACGCAACCGCCCTTCTGGGGGCTCCGCGCGCAGGAACGCGTCGGGAAGGCCGCGCAGATGTTCCGGGTGGCGTTCCAACGAGAGGTCCGGTCGGGGACGTACGCGACGGCAGGGGTCAACGTTGGCAATGCATTCCCCGACTGGGTGATCCGGCCCGACGAGTACATTCTTGGATGGGGCCTGGCGCTGGGGGCATCGACACTGCTGGGGCCGGTGGAGGTCACCATGCACGGGCGCGACTTCACGAACCGGCCGCACTTCGATCTGAACCTAGGGCTGACGTTCTGATTCGGGGAACCGCGGGGCTCTGGCTGAGGCTCCCCTCACGCCGCCCACCGCGCGTCACGGCCGCCGGAATCCCCGCCCCGCGACCGCCAGCCCTTCCCGGAGCATGCGGATCCCCTTCGGACCCATGCCGTGGAGCCCCGCGAGATCCTTCTCGGTCCAACTCTCGAGGTCCGACATGGAGCGGATCCCCGCCGTATCCAGCGCGCGTAGGGCGGGACCAGAGAGACCGGCCGGGAACGCGGCGCGATTCGGGTGTGTCTTCTCCATGTGCGGTGTCATGAGAACTCGCGGGGAACCTCTCGCTTCGCGGTCTCGATGGCCGCTCGAAGCGCTTCCGGTTCGTCCGTGCCGAGCCGGAACCGGCTGCCATTGCGAAGGCGCACCTCGACCGCGTCCAGACCCGAGACGTTGTACAACGTTCCGCGCGGGGTCCATCGTATGCCCCAGCCGTAGTACCACGGGTTCTTCACCACCTCGACCGATTCGATGTCGTTGATCTTTACCTTCCTGGCCGGCAGTCCGGGACCGAAGTGGCTTCTCAGGACCCCGTCCTCGATCTCCACCGTGAAGCTCGACATCATCAATGCGGCGCCGCCAACCACTGCGAGGACCGGGATCATGGCGAACGCGGCGGGCCCGCCCCTCACCAGGTATCTGCCGGCAAGGAGAAGTCCGGCGCCCATCACTCCAGCGGCCACGTAGCCAGGCTGCCTGTGCGTGTAACTGTACTCAACGGCCATCTTCCCTCCCCATGGCGATTCCCGACCTGCCCCCCGGCATGATCGGTGCGCCCGGCACCCATCCGTCCGCCGGGAGGACCCGGGACGATACCAAAAAACACTCAGCGGGAGCCGCTTCATGCGCGGTCGGTATTTCTACGTTCTTACACTGATATTCGTTACAGCTTGCGGTGGTTCCGAGCCCGAGATTCCGAACGTCGAGGCCGGCGCCGGATCCACCGGGGCGGTCCGGGATACGTCGCCCGACGAAAGCGATGTGGCAGCCGCGGCTTCAGTCATCCGTGGCTATTACGACGCGATCGATTCCGGGGATTACGAACGCGCCTATCTCCTCTGGGGCGACTCGGGCCGGGCGAGCAACCAGACGTTCGACGAGTTCCGCGCCGGCTTCGCGAACACGGAGTCCGTCGCGCTGACAATTGGTCAGCCCGGCCAGGTCGAGGGAGCCGCGGGGTCGCGCTTCCTCGAGATCCCCGTCGAGATCATGGCCGTTACCCGTTCCGACAGCGTGCAGCGATTCGCGGGCCGATACGTGCTGCGCCGGGTCGTGGTCGACGGCGCGACGGAAGCGCAGATGAGATGGCACCTGTCCAGCGCCACGCTCGAGCCGTGCCCCGGTGAATGCGGAGCGTCCGGCGAAGAGGCCGGAGATGTGGAGATGGTCGTCCGAGGCTTCGGCGAGCGGCTACGTCTGGTATCGACCCTCGGCCCGCGAGAAGACGCAGCGCGCGCGATCCGCGAGCACTACGCACCCTTCGTCACGCCCGAACTGCTCGAGCGCTGGGTGCAAAACCCCGCGGGCGCGCCGGGTCGGGAAGTGTCGAACCCGTGGCCGCGGGGCATCGACGTTGTCGATGTGGCCGGCACTGACGACGTGAAGACGGTATCCGGGACCGTCGCTCTGGTCACGACCTCGGATACGACACAGGTCGTGGAACGAGATCCGGTCACGATCCAGCTGGTGCGTTCGGGGGATGGGCGTTGGCGTATCTCCAGCGTCACCGGCTGAAGCCACGTCAGGGAGGCCCGCCAGGGGTCGGCAGGCACGGCACGAGGAGATCGCGGATGGCTCGTCAGATCTCTCGCGGGGCATCCGGAAACGCGCGGCGCATCACCTACACCGCGCGCCGGAATCCCTTCGTCTGAAGCTGCCGCCCGTCCTTCGTCACAATGAGGCCCTCCACCCCGTCGAGACTCTCCAGCAACGCGAGCCCCTCGTCCGGGCCGAGCACGAGCGTGGAGGTGGAGAGCGCGTCCGCGTCCATCGCCGACGGCGCGATCGTCGTGACCGCGCTGATCTGATCGGGTGAGCGTCCCGTGCGCGGGTCGATGATGTGGTGGAGCGACCGGTCCTGCGTGAACGCCTGCATGTAGTCGCCTGACGTCGCAACCGCCTGTCCATGGAGTCGGAGGATCCCGATTGAGCCCGCCGCGTCGCGCGGATCCTGGATCGCCACGTCCCAGCCGTCGTCCCCGACAGCCACCGACGAGGTGGCGACGTCACCGCTCGCCGCGACCAGCACGCGATCCGCGCCGGCGGCCGTGAGCGTCGCCACGGCGCGGTCGACCACGTACCCCTTCGCGATGCCGTCCAGCGTGATCGCCATCCCCGGCCGATCGAAGCCGATCGCCCGGCCATCCACCCGAACCGCCCGGTAGTCGACGAGCGCGAGCGCCTCGCTCACCTCGCGCGCGGAGGGCATCGCTTCGCCGGCGGCCGCGCGGCTTCGGTAGAGGTCGAGCACCGGCGCGACCGTGACGTCGAACGCGCCATTCGTAAGCGCGGCGAAATCATTCGCGCGCGCCAGCACCTGCGTCAGCTCCCCGGGCACGTCCCGCGCAAAACCGTCGCGGGCGAGCCGCGCGACCGGCGTGTCGTCGCGGTGCCGGCTGAGGATCGCCTCCAGCCGATCGATCTCGGCGAACGTTGCCTCGACCATCCCGCGCGCGGTCGACGCGTCCGGGTGCATGACCGTGACCGTCACCTGCGTCCCGAGTCGGATCCGGCTCTCGCTCACGCGCCGGAGCGCCGCGCGATCGAGGAAGGCACGGCCCAGGCCGCCACCGAACGCAAGCGTGACCCCCGCCGCGGCGGTGATCCGGAGCGCCTGGCGGCGCGAGATCTTCTTCGGTTCGCCGCTCATCGTCCGGCCTTCGCTGTCGACGTGATATTCACCAGCCGGGTCCGCACGACCTCGATGTCGTGCCGACAGACGCCCGCTTTCTCGATCAGCTTCGTCTCGCAGGTGTTGCAGCGCACGCACTCCTTGAAGTCGATCTTCTCCCGCGCGATCGCACCCGTCGGGCAGGCGCGCTCGCACACCTTGCATGCCGTGCAGTGCTCGACTCGCTTGATCCGGAACGGCGCCAGCAGCGTGCCGATGGCGAGCGCCGCCCCGAGCGGACACATGTATCGGCAGTAGAAGCGAGGGATGACCGCCGAAACCGCCAGGATCCCGATCGCAATCGCCCAGAGCAGGATCGAGGGGCTCCAGAAGAAGACCGTCCCGAACGGCTCGAACCAGTGGTAAAGGGTGAACGGCAGGCCCAGGACGGCCGGCGCGAGCACGATCGCCAGAATCCCGTACTTGGCGTACAGCGCGCGTTCGTGCACCGGCCGGGAGAACTCGCGGCGGATTTTCTTCGGGACGAACCGATCCATCACGTCCTGGATCGCGCCGAACGGGCAGAGGAACCCGCAGAACACGCGCCCCCAGAAGACCGTGGTGACCACGGTGAAGGCGACCAGGATCATCAGCGAGAGGTCGCTCACATAGACGCTGGGCCCCGAGCTGATCCCCGCCAGGATGTGGGAGACCGAAAGGAACCCGCGATCGAAGAAGCCCAGGAACGCAATCGTGGCGGCCAGCGTCACCCAGCGGAGGCTCGTGCGCTTTGATACGAACGCCCAGGTGGTCAGCGCCAGGAGGAGGAGCAGCCCGACCACGCGGGTCCACGATACCTGATCGATCGCCTGGGCCAGGGCGGAAAGGTCCTCCCCTTCCGGGGGGAAGAGCAGCTCGGACAGCTCCTGGTCGGAAAAGTCGAAGGACGGGAACGGCTCCGTCACCACGCCCTGCGCGGAGGACACCGCCGCGTCCGCGTCATCCGCCGCCGCCACCGCCGCGCCGTCCAAGGCGCCCGGCGCAACTTCCGGAAGCACCGCCTCGTCGCCGAGGGCCGCCTCCGCCGCCGACTCGGGCGTGACCACGGGCGCGGCGGGAGCCGGCGGAAACGCGACGTACTCATCCGAGAAGGCACGCCCGTCATTCAGTGTCATGACGACGGTGAACGGTTCCCGCACATCGAGCGTCTGAGGCACGAAGAGCACCCCCGTCCGCCGAAACACACCGCCCGCGCGCCCGTCCGGCAGGAGCCCCGTGCTGACGAAGTCCGTCCGATCGATCCCGATCGTATCCCCCGCCTGCACGAAGGAGATCGACTGCGGCGGGAAGTTGAGGACGATCCCCCCCTCGTTCGGGCCGTTTATCCCGAAGAACATCAGGTGCCGATCAGGAGCCGCCCGTGCGGCGTCGCGCGCCCGAGCGAAACGCGTCCCGCCGACGATCGCCTCCATCATCGCTTCATCGCGGAGGTACGCCACGGACACGCGGAAGAGGTCGGATCCCCCGACATCCGCCTCCATCTCGGCCGTCATCCCCAGCGCGACGACCTCCGGCCAGGTGTACCGATCCAGGTCATCAAGGGAGATGGTCCCCAGTCGCGGGGCCGGACCTTCGGACGCGCGTGCGCGGGTCATGTGCGTCGCGGCGACACGGCGCGCCGCGTTCCGGATCCCGGTCGCCATCGCGACCACCGTGATCGTGGCCCCGGTCACCGTCTCCACGTCGCGGCGCACCCGGAACTCGTCCATGATGCTCTTCCCCGCGAACTGCCCCTGGACCCCCGGTCGCGCCAGGAAATCGCCCCGGTTGCTCCGTAGCGATTCCCGGTATGAAATCACCCGCGCGCCGGTGAGCGTGCCGGTCAGGTCCATGCCCACCAGCACGCGGATCGGGGCCGTGTAGCCCACCGTCTCAGGGGGAATGTCCGACGTGAGGAAGACGAACCCGGCGTGCGATTCGGCGCCCGTCGCCGGATCCGTGACGAAGGCGCGGTAGACCGGCGGATCCCCTTCCCGGTCCGAAAACCTGGTGGCATCCGGGAAGACACGCTGGAGGAGATCCTCCGTGATCTCTTCCGATTGCGCACGGGCAGGGGCCGGGAGGAAGAGACCAGACAGCGCGAGGGCCAGGATCACCGGTCCCAACAAGGATCGGCGGAACGCGCGAGATTCGTCGCGTCCCCCCTGAGATCGGCCTGCCCCTGCCTTCAATTGGATTGATGCCATGCGGGGATGTCCGCGCCTTTCAGCCGGTGAGGGGCACGAGCCGGCTGGGAAGGCCGTTCATGCCGTGCACAAAATGATACAGGGTGGAAATCCGGCTGGAAAGTGGGATCGAGCAGAGCCACCCCGTCACCGCTTCCGGCCGAGCATGGTGCCCCGGCAATGCGGCGATCCGCACGTGCACGGATACCGCCGCTTCATTGCCGGAGTGTGCCGGACCGGCAGGATGAAGTTGTAATCGTACGCCAGCTCTGCCCCGACGGGGATGTCGCGAATCGCTTCAATGAACAACCGACGGTCCTCGAGCACCACCTCGCAGTTGGGATCGCACGAATGGTTGATCCATCGGGCGATGTTCCCACCCCGACCGGCGTCGACCATGTGGTCGTCATCCAGGGCGAAGAGGAAGGTGTGATACACCACCGTTGGATCTTCCGGGTAACGTGCTTCCGCCTCCGCGTTCGTGATCACCTGCCCGCGATACTCGACGATCCGCCTGCCCTCGGCGATCGGGACCCGGGCATATACACCGCGACCGTGGATACCAGAGCGACGTAGCGCGAGACCGTGACGCGCGGAGAGAAGTCGGGCGAAGGGCATCCAGGAATGGTGGCGGTGCGGCTCAGCTCACGGGAACTCGAACCGGGTTACGTGCACGCTGGCGCCCTCCGTGACCCGGATCCCGGCCGTACCGTCGAATCGAGCATAGGCGGGCGGCTCGAATCCGGTCACCTCCACTCCGTTGACCGTCACCGCCAGACGCGCCGGCGAAACGTCGATCACCACCCGGTTCAGCGCCGCGTCGTCCGCCGTGGGGATCGCAATCGCCTCATGTGGCGTCCACGGGATCACCTCGTGGTACTCCGGGCCCGCCTGATGACCAAGCCGGAACCCGCCCTCCATGTCGATCACCACTTCGAAGAAGTCGTACGTCGCCGGCTCGAGGCCGCGACCGCCAAAGAAGGCGCCGAAGCTGGATGGCCCGCTCTCGAAGAGGAAGGCGTCGTACTCGATCCGGAACGTGTCGCCGGTAACCCGGTCCGTCTCGTACACGAGCGCGGCGGGGCCCGGGTTCAGGTGCCAGCCCGGCGCCATCGTCACGAACTCGACGGATTCGATCCGGCCATCGTCAGCGACGGCGCTCCACCCCGCCGGGACCGACTGGGCCGACGCGTTCCCGGCCGCGACGAGCGACGCCAGGACGGAAAGGTTCACCATGCGGCGGATGGAAGATGCCATTTCAGGCCAACCGCGTGAGTGTGGAGGACAGGACCGGCGGCCGCGCGACGGGACCCGTCTCGGGGTCCGGCCACACGCCCCGCGCCAGGTGGCGAGGGACGTGATTCACTTTCGATGGAGCAGTTGGATCAGTTCGAGACGCAGGTGCAGCCGGCGCCACAGCCGCCAGGCCCCACGGCCCCACCACCCTCCTCGCCACACGCGCCGGACGCGCTCCCGACGAATGCGGGTGTGGTAAGCGACAGCGTGAACTGGGCTTGCGACTGGCATTCCGGGCACACCGCCAGTTCGAGGCGGTCCGCGAACGTACGCAGTTGCTCGAACCGGTTCTCGCATGACCGGCACAGGTAGACGTACAGAGGCATGGGACTCACTCCAGGTCTTCGCGGCCCCGGCCTCCGACAGATCCGCGGGGGGCGGCGGATCGGCCGACGACGGTCGCCGTCTGGCGGGCAAGGATCGCGGGAGCGCGATCCCGAACGGATGAAAACTAGAGCCGATGGGGGATAAGCTCAAGCCGTGCGGCGGAGGATCCATCGGATCGCCCGCCTACCTGATATCCGTCAGCGCCCAGCGCAGCATGCCGATCGTCCCGGCGATGATATACGACTCCTTCTTCACGTCGGTCATCGCCTTCGTGTACGCATCCACGCCGGCCTTGTCGAGCTTTCTCTTCACCGCGTAGGGATCCGTGACGGCCATCTGCGTGAACCCTTCCATCGCCGCGAGCGCCCGCACGTACCCGACATGCGCCCCGCGCGGAGGCATGAAATCCTCGAGCTTGGTCGACGCCGCCCACATTGTCTTGTCGTCGGCACCGGTCGCGCCGATGTACGCCCATGTAGCCGACGCCGGATGCCACTTCAGGATCGAGAACTGGCAGGTGTTCGCACCCGCCGTCGTGGCGACCGGCAGCGCCCTGAACCGGATATCGTTGAGCTTCCGGGTCAGTTTGGTCACCACCTGTTCCGTGTAGGAATCGGTATGCCCGCCCTGCTTGTGTCGGGCATTGCAGGTCAGCATCTCGACGGTCGCCAGCCCCGAGTTGGCCTTCTTCCATGCGGTGATCAGAGCCACGAACGCGTCTGAGTTCAGGCCGCAGAAAGCGGTAGGGTCTCCGTGACCCCAGAACACCAGCGTGTCCAGGCCACCCACCTTCTTCGGCTTGACGGTCACCTTCTGAGCCGTCGTCGCGTACGACGTGGCGAGAGCCTTCGCGCGGTTCTCGTGGTCATCCTCACCCCAAATTACGAGCGATCCCATATCTCCCTTTCGCAAGTGGCTTCGGTTGTCCCGGACGTGTCTCCGGGGACGATCCATGTGACAGATGCTGTGGACCGGGAGTCCCCAGGCCCCGCGGACGACAGGCGACCCGCGTCAGAACAGCCGTCGAGTGCTCCGGAATCGCTCAGCGGTCGAGGCGCGGCCCGCTCAGGGGAATACCCACTTTCTCCAGGCTACGCACCAGCTCCTCACGGGAGGTTCTGCACAGGCTCCCACCGGTGAAGAAAGGGTCTTCGGTCACTTCGACCGCGGCGTACTCCGGCACGTCCAGCCCCATCAACTCGTCCAGGCTTCCCGTCTCGACCTCGCAGAGGACCAGGCCGGCCAGTTCACCCTCGAAGACGTCTATCGAGAAGACGTGTCCGCGATGGAAATGGTAGTGGCGAACCTTGGTGATCCGGTCACCCGGGAGGCCGGCGATGAAGTCGTACTCGAAGGGAGAGAGGGGGATTGACCCGACCGTCTGAACGAAAGGCGACGTCGATTCCAGCTTCTTGGTGAGTTTGATGAACTCGCGCCCCGTCGCGGAATCACGCAACGTCCTCAGGCGAAGTCGCGTGTGCCGGATGTAGATGTCCTCGAACGTCTTGGAATAGGGCTCGACGAGGTCGCGCCAGGGGAAGCGAGGCGACACGAGGAACCGTCGCTCGTATTCGGGGCGCGTATACTTCTCCGGCTCCGGCGAGAGCAGACTCACGCCGACCCGGTCGAGGTGCCCCCGCGACCCGTCGCCGCGCTGACCGACGATGATCTCATTTCCATCCGGATCAAGCACACGAGCGACCCGGTCGCCGGAGGGCTGGTCCGCCGGCTCTCCGATCACCGTCGCCCCGGCCGCGCGCAGCCGCTCGACAGCGACGTCGCAGTCGTCGGCGTAGAGCCATACACTTATCGGTCGCGCCGAATTTTCCCCTCCGGCAGTCTTTACTCCGATCCCCATGTGGCTCGAGCCGACATCGAGCCCGACGTAGAGGGGCGCTCCGTCCGCGTCCGCGTATTCATGGGTGACCGTGCCGCCGAGGGCATCGCGATAGAAACCGAGCGAGCGCCCCATGTCGCTGGTGGCAATGATCGGAAACAACTCCTTGAACATGGATTGGTGTCCCGGTTGCGATTGATCGTGCTCCGCGACGGTTCGCTCCGCCGTTCCGGAGGGGACATGTCGGAGAGTCCCGACTTCGACTGCCCGCGCGCGCGTGGCATGCGCCAGCCCGCGACAAGGTAACGCGGCGAGGGGGCGGAGGCGATCCGGCGAGGGTCGGGGTTGATCCCCGACGGGGGGTGGGCGGCGTGACGCGGCAGCTTATCATTGGCGTCAGGAACCAGCGACCCGCTCCTCCGGGTCACACCTCGCATCCAGCGGCAACTCGAGGACGACCTCGTCGCCGTCCATCCGGCCGGTATGGCGGAAACCGAGCGAGAGATAGAATCGCTCTGGGCTGCCCCGACCGGGGACGTAGGACAGTTCCAGCGTGGAGAAGCATCCTCGGCCCTTCGCGTGGTCGATGACCTGGCGCATCGCCGCCCGGCCGATCCCGCGCCTCTGGGCGCCCGCGTCGATCATCAACCGCCAGACGCCGATGGACGGCCGCTCGGGCAGTGGATCCCGGAGGGATTCGTCCGCGAGCATCACAAAGCCCACCAGTTCCTCGCCGCGGTAGATGCCGCGGTACCACGCCTCGGGCGCGAACAGGGCCTGGGCGAGGGAGACCGAGTTCGGCGCAACGAAACCGTTCTGCTCTGGCGCGACCGCGAGCCGGACGACCGGGATCACCGTCTCGGCCGTGATCTCGCGCAATGTCACCGCTTCGCCTTCGGATTCCGGCTGTGTCATCTGGATCTCGCGTTCACGGGCGGAAAAGTGAGTAGGTCAGCGGACCTCACGGGCGCCGCTGGCCAGGTACCAACTCTCTACATCCGGCGCGACGCCCGCGCAAGGACAAGAGACTTGTCCGACTTCCATTGAAGAGATCATATTAGTCATGCGTCCTTTCCCACCCCCATATCCACGTTTCTCAACTTCCGCCCTCCCAGGGACGCGCACTTCCCCGGAGGGGTTCCACTTGTCGTACGTGGATTGGCCAGGCTGGGTTGCCGGTCCGGGGGGCGATCGATTGGGGCACGGATTCGGCGACCAACCGAACGCGAGTCGGCGACTCCACGCGCGAAAGGCCACCATGTTTCTGCGGCGAGCGGGTTTCGGGTTGGCGCTCCTTGTCGCGGCGTTCGCGGGCGCCGCCCTCGTCATTGTGCTTCCCCGGATATCCGACGCGGGAGCCGATCCCGCGGAAGCACCCCCCGCGGCCTCCGCGAGCGAGTCAGGCGCCACATCCGCCAGTTTCCATCACGTCCATCTCAACGTGGTGAACGGCGACAGCACGGCGGCCTTCTACGAGAACTTCTTCGGCGCCAACCGGGTCAGGTATCGCGATCGGGTCGACGCCCTCTTCACGGAACGTTCGTTCATTCTGATGAACGAGGTCCCCGAACCGCCTCGCGACAATTTCGGGACATCGCTCTGGCACATCGGCTGGGCGGGAGTCGACGGGCACCACGAGTTTGAGTGGCGCGAACGGGAAGGAATCGGGGTGCAGACTCCGCTGACCCCCCTGGGCTCGAACCACTACATGTACTTCTGGGGCCCTGACCGGGAACTCATCGAGGTCTACACGGGCAGTCGGAATCACCGCTTCGAGCATTTCCACCTGCTTCCGACCGACATCGAGGCGACGATCGCCTGGTTCCGGGAGCACTTCGGGCTGGAGCCGAACGGCCCCACGCGATTCTTCAGCGGCAGCACCATGCGGCTGAACACGATTCGCGTCGACAACGTCAACCTGATCATGTTCGAAGTGCCGCCCGCCGGTGGGGAAGCGCACCCGATCCTGCCAGACTCGATCGGGCCAGATTTCGACGTGACGGACGGGCGGGCGATGGACCATGTCGCCTTCTCGTACCCCGAAATCGAGTCGGTCGCCGAGCGCATGTCCGCCGCGGGCGTGGAAATCGTCCGGCCGATTGCCGTCGATCCCGAGCTGGGGCTCACGAGCTTCTTCGTGCGAGGACCCGACGGTTTGCTCGTGGAAATCGTGCAGGAAAAGCCGATCCCCGAGGGCATCTGGCGATAGCCTCGACTTGCCGACCGCGCGAGATCGCGGCCACCGCGGCGGCTCGTCCGATCGCCAACACCGATCCCGATCGATGAACGATCCATCCGCGGCCGTGTCGCCGGCCCGTCTCGACTTCGACGCCGGCGGCGGCGACAGGGTCTCCGCCCTGCTCCTCGCCCCGCCGGATCCCCGGGGACTCTACGTCTACGGCCACGGCGCCGGCGCGGGGATGGAGCATCCGTTCATGGAGGCCAGCGCCCGCGCCCTCCTCGCCCGGGGCATCGCCACCTTCCGCTACAATTTTCCCTTCATGGAGCGCCGCCTGGGCCGGCCAGACCGTCCGTCCGTGCTGCTGCCCACGGTCCGCGCCGCGGTCGGCGCGGCCACCGCCGCCCTCCCGGGTATCCCCCTCTTCGCTGGCGGCAAATCGATGGGCGGGCGGATGACCTCGCGCGTGCAGGCGGAGACGCTCCTCCCCGGCGTGCGCGGCCTGATCTTTGTCGGATTCCCGTTGCACCGGCCTAAGCAGCCCGAAACCGAGCGGGCCGACCATCTCGCGAACGTGGACCTGCCCATGCTCTTCCTGCAGGGGACGCGCGATGAGATGGCGGAGCTGGCGCTGGTTCGAGGGGTCGTGGCCAGCGTTGGCGAGCGCGCCACGCTTCACGAGGTGGACGGTGCCGACCATGGCTTTGGCGTGCTCAAGCGATCCGGACGGACCGGCGAAGAGGTAATCGACGAGATCGCGGATCGAATCGCCGAGTGGATCGCCGGGCGGCGGGGCTGACGATCCCCCGGTACTACAACGGCTTGTAGATCGCCAGGTAGGCGGCGAGCCCACCCAGGATGGGAAGGAGGAGAAGCAAGGGCCGGGCTGTGCCCGGAAAGCGATATGGGAAGAGAACCGCGATTCCCAGTATCCCCCAGACGACGGCCTTCCCCCAGACCCAGCCAGGCCAGCTCATCCCCTGAACGATGCCAAGGCGCGCGAGCATTCCGAACCCGCCGAGGAGGATCAGAAAGGCCCCGACCCCGTGAAAGACCATGGCGAGTTGCCTGGTCGACCGCGCCTCGGACCCGGCTGACCCCGCCGTCAGCGCGATCCCACCCAGGCCCGCCATGATGCACACGATGCCCACGATGTGGACGACGTTGTATAGCTGATACGAGAACATGCCGATTCGCCCCTGAAGATGAAATGGGCCCGATTCCCGAGCCCTCGCCTCGCTACGTTCGGCCCTGATCGGCCCAACTCGCCACGGAGCTTCACATGCCGGGAGAAGAGGGGTAGCCCGAGGTGGAGCGTGAGGTCGGGTATGGCGGGATCGCTCAGACCGAGGGAACCAGGTCAGACCGGCCGCGCCGTACTGAGCCGATCCGCGGCCAGCGCGTCGACACCCCGCGAGTCTCCCGTGACCAGTCGCCGGTGGTAACTGAGCTGACCGAGGTGGTACCCGAGGTGGATGGCCAGCTGGAGAAGGAACTCCCCGGTCTCCACCGTGTGGTCCCGAAGCGGCTCCGGGAAGGTCTCGCGCAGCTGTTCGTCGGTCACCCGCGACAGGGTTCCTCGCACCGCGCCCTCGGCGGCCGCGATCTCCGCGAGGAGGCGCGCCCGGCTCAGGCCTCGCGCGGCGAACTCCGCGTCGCGGTCACGCACGTAGCCGGTCTCGCCGAGGACCGCCCCGATGAAGTGCTGGAGGTTCCCGGTCAGATGGAGGACAAGGGTCCCGCCGGAGTTCGGCGTGCCGGGTGGCATGGCCCATATGGATTCCTCGTCGGGATACGTCTCAACCTCCGACCGCAGGCTGTGGAGCTCCCGGAGGAAGAAGTGCTCCAGCATTTCCTGAAGGCGCGGCATCGATGCATGAGGTTGGAGAATGGACCCCGCCGGGACAGGTTCAGCTCGGGTCTTCGGCCACCACGACCACGGTGATCCTCGGGTACGGCTCGGACTCAACCGCGTATAGCCGCCCACCCGATCCCGCTAGGATGGTGGGGAGATCCCGGGTCCGGTCGACCTCCACCCCATCGGCCAGACGGATGAGCCGGGACTCCACGACCGGAATCTCGCCCTCTTCCAGGAACTCCCGGGTCCGCAGCTCGTGCTGGACGAGTGCGTACTCGTCACCCCAGGCAACAACGGACTGGAGCAGATGCGTGCCTTCCGCGGCGTCGAATTGCCGCCCGAGGCCCATACCATCCGGCGTGTACACGGCGAGGGCGTTGAAGTCCTCGAATTCCCGCTCCCAGCGCAGGTTGCCGCTCGCGTCGCTGAACCGGATCGGGGACGCGAAGAACGCGACATCCAGGACGCCGTCACGGGTGCACAGCAGGCCCGAGGGACTGAGCTCCTCGATCCCGATCTCCTGGAGTTCGGGTCCGAGTGCCGACATCCCGGGGATCTCCGGCGCAGCGCCGAAGGAGGCTACGGGCCCGTCCGGCCCGAGCTCGTGGACGACGAGTCCGTCCTGCCAGTAGCTCAGGTAGGTTCGATCGCCGTCCGCGCAGAACCCTGTCTCGCCGAAGGCAAAGGCGCGCCAGCGGTCCACGAACTCGACGCCCGCGGGGCCAGCCGAGAACCGCGAGACCCATGAACTGCCCGGGTCCCAGACGAGGAGGTCCCGCGGCCCGCGCCAGGCGAGCCCCGACGGCGTGTCCAGCGCCCCCGGTTCGAGCCCGGTTTCGGTCACGGAGCCCACATGAGCGCCCCCTTCGTCGTACACGTGCACCTGCCCGGACTCGATGTCGAGGACCGCGACGTAGCCGGATGGAGAAACCTGAACATCCCAGATCCCACCGAATGCCTCCCAGCTCTCGCCCTGCTCCGCGCCGATCCGGAAGAGCGTGTCCAGCGCGATCCCGTCCAGCGTCGCCGGAAGCGCGAAGGCGGTGGCCGGGACAGGGTCGGATGCGTCACCGCACCCGCCCAGCACCGCCAGCGAGAGCACGGTGATCCTCGCCGCCCGTCGCATGGAATCGTCGATCATCCTCACATTCCCGGGAGCACGACGTTGGCGCCGCCGAAGTGCTGTGCGTGCCCGTCCGCGTTGCGCTCGCTCTTCTCCATCACCGCGAGCGGGAATCCGCCCTGAAAGAATATCCCGTGCCGAAGCGCCATGGCGGAGAACTCGACCGAGTTTGTCACTCCAAGCTCCGGGTCAAGGAAGAAATCCACCGCCTGGTCGATCGCGAGGCGTTCGTCCGCGACATCGGGCGACACCAGGATATCCGCCAGAACCTCTTCCATCATGCTCAGGTTGTCCCAGATCGCCGCAACCTCCGGACTGAGGAAGCTGAGCTCCGTGGCGATCGCCGGCGCGAGCGGCAGTTCACTGGGGAAGAACTCGGGAGGCTCACCATAGGAGAGCTTGGCGTGGTATCTGGCCTGGACGGTATCGAGCGCCGCGACCCGCTCCGCGCCCGTCAGGTCCACGAGTGGCTTGGTGACGGCCAGCCTGAGCCAGTGCCCGGCCCAGATCATCCCATCCAGGTCCGTGTAGCCGGTTCGAAAGTCCAGCGCCTGCTCGTGGTTGTAGAGCACGTCCATGTTCTTCGGCACCGCCGGCAACGCTGCCTCGGGGCGGGTCTGGTAGAGCGCGACGAGGTCGTTGAGCGCCGCGCGGCGAGCCTGGAACGCGGTGAGTTCCGGATCCGCCAGGACGCCGAGCACGCCACGGCGGAAATCGTTCGTCCAGTCGATGATCCCCGCGGCGCGCTCACCCAGGACCTTATAGCCCATCTTCGCCTCGGCCGCGATCTCCTCCAGTGTCCCCTCATCGTCGGCGAACATGCCCAGACGATCGAGCATGTCGAACTCGAATTCCGGGCTGGGCAGCCTGTCTTCCCTCGAACGAACCGCCTCGCCTTCGGGTGCGAGTTCACCGATCAGCAGGCCGTGCATTCGCTCGAGCCGAAGCACGTAGGCATGCGTCTCGGGATGCTCCCGTTCCAGAATCGATTCGAACTTCGAGAAACTCCCGGGCGCCTGCGCGGCGACAACCTGTGGAAGCGACGCGAGAAGCGTGAACCCGATGAGGACCGTTGATGCGCACAGCGATGCGCGGCGTTTCATGGCTTCGTCTCCTTCGACCACATTGTTCAAGTCGCGAGTAGGTTCGGGGTTCCCCCATCGCGGGTTGACCCCTCCGGAACCCCGGCCGATCACTGCCCCACCCCAGCCGATCACTGGCCCGCCGGCGCGTCGGGAGCGCGGGTCGCTTCCATCTCCATCATGTGCGCCGCATGGGTCGAGTCGTCCATGGCGGAGTGGTCCATGGTCGAGTGATCCATACCCTGCATGTCGGACATCCCGGGCATGGATCCCATTGGCGAATCGCCCATCATCTCCATGTGCCGCTGCATCTCCCGCAGCGCGTCGACCTCGGATTCCGGGACCAACGTCCAGAGGTAATCCACGATGAGCCGGACCTCGGCGTCGCTGACCCCCGTAGGTGGCATTGCCGGCGGCACCCCGCCCTGGATCAGCTGGAAGAGCTGCGCCTCGGTGTGGTGACCCAGATGGTCCATGAGACGGGGCGGCTGTACGGGCAGGCTCGCCGCCATGGGGCCGTCGCCCATGGCGCCGGGCCCGTGGCACATGAGGCAGTTCGCTTCGTAGAGCGCACGGCCCTCGGCGACCACCAGATCGCCCGGTTCGCCCGCGTCGCCGCCGCATCCGGCGAGGATGAGAACGGCGGCCCCGAACGCCGCGACGCGCCAGCCAC
>CAZUVK010000042.1:0-926 GCA_964623785.1 uncultured Gemmatimonas sp.
CACCCACCAGAGGTCCTTGTTCCCGTATCCCCCGCCCCGCTCCGAATCGAAGTAGAAGATCGAGAAGTCGGGCGAGAATGCCGGGCACCTGTCGTGCTGGTCCGAATTGATCCCCGGGCCGAGGTTGACGAGTTGTCCCCAGGTCCCATCGGCGGCCAGCGTCGTGACGTAGATATCCTCCCCGCCGAAACCGCCGTCCCGATCCGAACTTACGTACAGCGACAGGCCGTCCGGTGACGGCAGCGAGTGATGCTCGCTCGCCGCCGAGTTCACGTTCGGCCCGAGGTTGACCGCCTCGCCCCAGACGCCGTCGACACGGCGGGCCATCCAGATGTCGTTGCCGCCGTAGCCGCCCGGCCGGGTGGAAGTCCAGTACGCGATGTCCCAGTTCTCCCCGGCGAAATAAAGACAGTGGTCCATGTACTCCGAGTTGATCGGCGCCCCCAGGTTCCGGAGCTCGGTCCACTCGCCGTTCACCTTCTCGCTGACCCAGATGTCCATTCCACCCATCCCGCCGGGACGGTTGCTCATGATGTAAAGGTGGTTGCCGTCCGGGGAGAGGAGCGGCTCGACCTCCATGTATTCGGGGGTGCTGATGGGCGGGCCGACGACCTCGGGCTCTGACCATTCGCCGTCACGGAGGGTGGAGACGCAGATGTCGGAGCCGGGGGTGGGGGCGCGGTCGAAGCAGTTGAAGTACATCGTACGGCCGTCCGCGGTGAACGTCGGCTCGGCGTCGCGGGCGGCGGAGTTGATCACCGGGCCCATGTGGCGCACGCGTGACTCGGGTGCCGCTCCGGGGATGATCAGCGCCGAAGGCACGAATTCCGCGGCGTTGAGGAAGCTGAACTTCCCATTCGGGTGGAGGAGCCAGTTGTCGAGCCCGATGGCGGTGCGCTGCCCCGGACCGGGAAAGGCGGCTTCGC
>CAZUVK010000042.1:936-2969 GCA_964623785.1 uncultured Gemmatimonas sp.
GCGGCGGAGTTGATCACCGGGCCCATGTTGCGCACGCCTGACTGGGCGGACAGCGCCGGGGCGCCCGTCGTCACTTCCGCCACCACCATGACCATGGCGGATGCGACGACGAGAACGCGGGACCAGGTGCGGATTGCGGTCGGCATGGAGAACTCCCCTGGTGCCGGGGGGACGGGTCGATGGATGTCCGATGACGGCAAGTTACGCCGGCGGATCGTAGGCCGGAAGGTCGATCGCGCGGCGCCTGTCTCGCGGGGAGCGGCCCGGTGGTCCCGATCGATCCGGGCGGCGAGCGTACGAGATGCGTGCCAGACGAGGGTCGGGGGAGGGAGCGCCCGGCCGCTACGGGTTCGACAGGGCGGCGAGGGCACTCATGGACGCGGCGGTATCCGCGTGGTCGTCGCCAAGTAGGCGTCGCCGCATATCGACCGCGCGGCGGAAGGATCGTTCGGCCGCAACCGGGTCCCCGCGTTCCACGAGGACTTCCCCGAGCTGGTGCAGCGCGGCCGCCAGTTCGGCGTGGTCACCCGCGAAAACCTCGTCCCTGATCCGGATCGCCTCGCCGTACGCCGCCTCCGCCTCGCCGAGCCTGCCGGTCGCGCGCAGGACGAGAGCCAGGTTGTGGTAGGCGCCCGCCGTGTTCGGATGGCGGTCGCCCAGGGTGCGGAGCTGCAGGTCGATCACCTCGCGATAGAGCGGCTCGGCACCCGCATGGTCGCCCCGCGTGTAGCGCACGAAGGCGACGTTGTTGAGCGCCGTCGCGACCGATGGATGCTCATCCCCGAGGAGCCTGCGTCGGATGTCGAGCACCTCGCGCAGCAGGGTGTCGGCCGCCTCGGCGTCGCCCAGGTCGAGGCGCACCCGCGCGAGGTTGTTGAGCGAGGTGGCGACGCTCGGATGGTCGCTCCCGAAGAGTTGCCGCCGGGTAGCGAGGGCGTCCAGATGGGCCCGAGACGCGCCTTCGTAGTCCCTCAGGGCCGAGAGCGTCGAACCGAGGTTGCTGAGGCCCACGGCGACGTCGGGGTGGGTGTCCCCCAGCAGTCGGCGGCGGATCTCGAGCGACTCCTCGTAGAGCGGGCGGGCCGCGGCGGCGTTCCCGGTCTGGAGCGCGACGAAAGCGAGGCCGCCGAGCGATTCCGCGATATCGACGTGGTCGTTGCCGAGGAGGCGCCGGCGGGCCTCGATCGCCTCCAGGTGCAGCGCCTCGGCGGCGGCGTACTCACCGCGGTCGGCGAGGAGCACGGCGAGGTCGTGGCGGCGCTTCGCGATCTCCAGCTCGTCCGCGTCAACGGCGATCTGGATCGCGAGCGCACGCCGCAACGCGGCCTCCGACGCGTCGAAATCCGCGGTCAGCCTGAGGACCTCGCCGAGCGCATCCAGGCTTCGCGCGACCTCAATGTCCACCGGCCCAAGCTGCGCCTCGCGGGCAGCGAGCGACCGGTCGATCAACGGCCGCGCCAGGTCGTACTGCCCCAGGGATGTATAGACTCTCCCGACCGTCTCCAGGATCCTGGCCTGGGCCAGCGGGTCGCCGCCGAGCAGCTCGGCTCGCTCGACGCCGCGCTCCAGGAGCTCCCGCGCCGTGATCGAGTCGCCCCGTGCCTCCGCGGGATCGATCGCCTGGAAGAGCGACATCAGAAAGGCCCCGAGGTTCTCCGCCCGGTCTCGCTCGACCTGCGCCGTGGCCAGTGCCGCCCGGATCTCCCGCGCCTGGATGGTCGTGGTCACGGCGTAGCCCGCGAGCAGCGCGACGAACGCTGCCGCGGCGGCGACGGGCAAGCGATGCCGCCGGACGAACCGTCGCATCCGGTATGGCGCGGAGTCGCCGCTTGCCCACACGGGGCGACCATCGAGGTATGCGGCGATGTCCGCGGAGAGCGCCTCGGCCGACGGGTAGCGACGCTCCGGCTCCTTCCGGAGCGTCGCGCCGACGACCCGGTCGAGGTCGCCGGCGAGTTTGTGGGCGAGGCGACGGGGGGTCAGCCGGCGGTTGCCCGCGATCACTTCGGGGGATGCTCGGCCGCGCGCGGCCC
>CAZUVK010000042.1:2979-5709 GCA_964623785.1 uncultured Gemmatimonas sp.
CGCCCCGCCGGATCGGGCACCATCGCGATCGCGGAGGCCATCCGCGGCGGATCGGTCTCCTGGATGAGCCGCTCCAGTTCCCCTCGCGCCCGCGCGGCGCGCTCGAAGGGCCGCCGCCCGGCAAGGATCTCGTACAGGATCAGCCCGAGACCGTAGACGTCCGTCGCGGTGGTGATCGGATCGCCGCGAATCTGCTCGGGGCTCGCGTACTCCGGCGTCATCGGGTAGACACCGGTCATCGTGGACGGACCGTCCGCGCCGGCATCCTCTTCCTCCAGGATCTTCGCGATCCCGAAATCGAGAAGCTTCGGGACGCCGTCGGCCGTGACCAGGATGTTCGAAGGCTTGAGGTCGCGATGGACGACGAGGTTCCGGTGCGCGTGGTGGACGGCGCCCGCGACCGTGGCGACGAGTCGGAGCCGCGCCTCGATCGAAAGCTGGTTCCGGTCGCAATACACGTCGAGCGGGACCCCGTCGATGTACTCCATCACGAAGAACGGGAGGCCTTCCTCCGTAACGCCGCCGTCGAGGAGGTGCGCGATGTTGGGGTGCTGCAGCGTCGCCAGGATCTGGCGCTCGGCGAGGAACCGGTCGTTCAGTTCGCCCGTGTCGAATCCCGGCCGGATCAGCTTGACCGCGACACGCTGGTGGAACTGGCCATCCTCGCGCTCGGCGAGGTAGACCGTCCCCATCCCGCCCTGCCCGATCCGTTCCAGCAGTCGATACGGGCCGGCGCGGCGAGGATACCCCGCGCGCGATCGTGCGCCGCGAGCAACCGCCGGGCGGCGCCGAGCAGCTCCAGGTCACTGGCGCACTCGGCGGCGAGCATGGCATCCCGATCGGATGCCGGCAGGTCCACCGCCGCATCGAAGACCTCTTCCAGGCGCCGCCTTCGATCCGCGTCCATCCGGAACTCTCCTCTTGCTGACGCGAGCCAGGACTTCGCGCACTGACTGTTGGGGTCGCTCCGCGGGTCGGCCGGCGGTTCGTCAGGGACCGGTGGAGCCAGAAGTCAGACGGGGTCGGGATAGAGTTCCTGGTAGATCCAGGCCCGCGCCTTGAGCCAGTCGCGCTGCACGGTCCTGGTGGAGACGCCGAGGACCACGGCGATCTCGTCCTCCTCCATCCCGCCGAAGTAGCGGTACTCCACGATGGAGCGCTGCCGTTCATCCAGGCCCGCGATCGCGCGGTCCAGCGCGAGGAGACCGTCGAAGTCGATCTCGTCAGGCAGGTGCTTTCCGGTGATAGCCGTGCGAACCCACTCGCCGCCGCGCTTGGCGGCGCCGCGCCGGCGGGCGTAGTCGACGAGGATCTGTCGCATCGCGCGCGCGGCGATCGCCAGGAAGTGCGACCGGTCGTGACTCTCCACGGGAGGGCCGCCCAGAAGCTTGAGATAGGCTTCATGCACGAGGGCGGTCGCGTCGAGCGTGTGGCCGGCGCGTTCGCCGCTCAGCTGGCGTTGCGCAATGCGGCGCAACTCACCGTACACGAGCGGGAACAGCCGGTCGAGCGCGCCCCTGTCACCATCCCCGACTCGGGTGAGGAGCCCGGTGATGCCCGCCGCGTTCAGGTCGGAGCCTTCTGACAATCTTGCCTCCATCTCTCTGATCATGACGCAATCGAGCCGCAAGGTGCGCCCCCGGTTCGGCCGCCGCAAGGTCGATGTCGCCGGAACGGCGGATCAGCGATTGGACGCCCGGCAACCACCCCACAATCATTTCCTCGAAGCCCGATTCTGGCACCCGTGTCGGGATTAGGCATCCGATTGCGCATACAGGGTTGAGGGCGATTGGCCCGTGGGCGATCACCCTCAATCCGTCAGGCAGTCGAGAGTGGCGGCCGGCGGGCGCCGAGGGCCTCGGGATCGGGGTCTGGAGCGGCAACGATCAACCAACCGGAGGCAGTCATGAAGTGGATATCCCGAGGACGCCATTCGCGTCCGCTCAGTGGAGGCATCGTTCGCCTCCAGGAGCCGAGCCGGTTTCAGCTCGATGGCGAGGAACGCGGTCGCCTGGTCAGGATCGAACCGCGCAGGTCTCCACCCGCGGAGTCTCCACCGGCGCGCCGGTGGGTGCCAGTCTCCCGGCCGGTGCCACTCCGCGAAACCCGTCCGCGCGTCGAGGAGGGCGCGCGGCGGGGCGGTTCCCGCGTCGCCGCCGCGCGCGACACGGACCGGTCGCGTGCGGCCGGAATGTTCTGGGCGGCGACGCTCCTCGTGCTGATCGGCGTGCGGCCCGCCGTCAGTCAGGCGCAGGTACCACTCTTCGACAACCTGGGAACGCACGAGTACACGGTCACCGTGCGGGACGGGCTCGCGCAGAAGTACTTCAACCAGGGGCTGCGGCTCTACTACGCGTTCAACCATGCGGAATCGATCCGGGCGTTCACGGAGGGCGCCCGGATCGACCCGACCTGCGCGATGTGCTTCTGGGGAATCGGGCTGGCGTACGGACCGAACATCAACGCCGCGATGGACTCCGTGAGCGGGGTCGCGGCTTACGAGGCGGCGAGGAGGGCGCTCGCGTTGTCGACACATGTGACTCCGCGCGAGCAGGCGTTCATCGAGGCGCTGGCTACCCGATACGCGAAGGTTCCGCCCGCCGACCGCGGCGCGCTCGACGCGGCCTACGCGGACGCGATGGAGGAAGTCGTCGCGCGGTTCCCGCGTGACCCGGAGGCCGCGGTGCTCTACGCGGAGTCACTGATGAACCTCAGCCCGTGGGACTACTG
>CAZUVK010000042.1:5719-12648 GCA_964623785.1 uncultured Gemmatimonas sp.
ACTGGACGAGGTCTGGGGAGCCGCGAGACAACACACCGCGTGTGCTCATGGAACTGGAGAGGGTGATCGAGTCGAACCCGAACCACCCGGGCGCGTGTCACTTCTACATCCACGCCGTGGAGGCGGCCCATCCCGGACAGGCTGTCGACTGCGCGGAGCGGCTCGCTCGGCTGATGCCGGGCGCGGGGCACCTGGTTCACATGCCGGCGCACATCTACATCCGCGTCGGCCGGTGGGCGGACGCGATCCGGGCGAACGAACACGCGGTGCACGCCGACGAGTCGTACATCCGCGACCAGCGGCCGGAGGCCGGGGTGTATACGGCCGGATACTATCCACACAACTACCACTTCCTCGCGTTCGCGGCGGCGATGGCCGGGCAGAGCGCTGTCTCGATCGAGTCGGCGAGGCGGGTGGCGGCCAACGTCACGCCGGAGGTGGCGCTGCTGGCGCCGGATCTCGAGGGACTGCTCGCGTACCATCACCTGGCGCTCGCGACGTTCGGCAAGTGGCGTGAGATCCTCGCGCTGCCGCTGCCGCCGGAGAGTGTGCCGGTCTCGTGGATGATGGCCCACTTCGCGAGGGGCGTGGCGTTCGCGACGCTGGGGGACGCGGCCGCCGCCGGGGAGGCGCTCCGGGTGGTCCGCGAGGTCGCCCGCGGGATCCCCGAGGGCGTCACCCGGCCGATCGGCCAGATCGCGGTGCTCGCGCTCGAGGGCGAGATCGCGGCGCGCGCCGGGCGGCTGGTCGAGGCGGAGCGGTCGTTCCGGGCGGCAACCGCCATCGAGGACGAGATGTCCTACATGGAGCCACCGCTCTGGTTCTATCCGGTTCGGCATTCGCTGGGGAGGGTGCTGCTCGAACTCGACCGGCCAACGGAGGCCGAGCGGGTCTATCTGGAGGACCTGGAGCGGTTCCCGGAAAACGGGTGGTCGTTGATCGGGCTCGAGCGGAGCCTGCGGATGCAGGGTCGGGATGACGCCGCCCGCGCTGTCGGGAAGCGGTTGGAGGAGGCCTGGGCGCGCGCGGATCTGAGGCCGGCGACGTCACGGCTTTGATTGGATCGACTCGGGAACGGAGTGGCCGGGTAGCTGGCCGCTCCGAGTCCCCACGCTCTCGCCGCCCGGGCCGTGATATCGCGGCCCGGGCGGCGTTCGTATTGTCCGGCCGAACAACGAGGATCTTGCGCCTGATCCAGCTTCCGGTGCCTTTCTGTCCCGAGCGAAGTCATCCCGAGCGAAGCGAGGGATCTGTACCTGGTCATTCGCGCCGGAAGTGCAGATCCCTCGCTTCACTCGGGATGACGGGTAGGTTCTCAGGATGCCGGGCTGACTCGGAAACCGTTCTTCAACATCCTTCTGGGAGAAGGTGGGACCGGCCACCGGCGATTCCTTGACGGTCGGCGGCCCGAGGGATACTCTGGGAGCTCAATCATCTCCACGCCGAGCCGATGACGCCAGCCGTACTGACCGCCATAGCCCTGGTGGCGGCGATCCTCCTTTCGGTCGTCTCTCGAATCAACGTGGGGTTGGTGGCGATCGCCTTCGTCGGGCTGATCGCCACGTATGTCGATGGCGTGAGTGTATCGACCGCCGTCGGCGCCTTCCCATCGTCGCTCTTCCTGACACTCGCGGGGGTCACCCTCCTCTTCGCGATCGCGCAGCAGAACGGAACGCTCGAGCACCTCGCGCTGCGCGCGGTGGGTCTGGCGCGGGGGAACGCGCGCGTGCTGCCGCTCGTCTTCTTCATCATCGCGATGGTCATCTCGACCGTCGGCCCCGGGGCGATCGCGGCGGTCGCCCTCGTGGTTCCCGTGGCGATGGCGATCGGCGCGCGAGCGGACATCCCCCACTTCCTCACCGCCCTGATGGTCGCGAACGGGGCGAACGCCGGGAACCTGTCGCCGATCAGCGCGGTGGGGGTGATCGCGAACTCCAGCATGGCGAGCGCCGGCCTGGTCGGCCACGAGGGGAAGGTCTGGTTCGCGAACTTCGCGGCGCACGCGCTGGTCGCGGCGGCGGCCTACGTCATCCTCGGCGGATGGCGAAGCGGGGAGACGGTCGAAGGGGTGCGGACGGTCCTGCCGCCGCTCACGCGCCAGGAATGGACCACCGCCGGCGTGATCGCCGCCTGGATCGCGGGCGTCCTCCTCCTCGACCTGAACCTGGGGTTCAGCGCATTCCTCGCGGCGGTCATCCTCATCATCTTCCGCACGGTGGATGAGGCCCAGGCGATCAAGGCGATGCCGTGGGGCGCGATCGTGATGGTCAGCGGCGTGAGCCTGCTCGTGGGGGTGCTGGAGGCGACCGGGGGGATGGACCTCTTCACGGCGCTGCTGTCGCGACTCGCGACGCCGGCCACAGTGAACGGGGTGATCGCGTTCGTGACCGGCGCGATCTCCATCTTCAGCAGCACGTCGGGTGTGGTGCTGCCGGCGTTCCTGCCGACGTCCACCGGGATCGTCGAGCAGATCGGCGGGGGCGATCCGCTGGCGGTCGCGCTCAGCATCAACGTCGGGTCGTCGCTGGTGGACGTGTCGCCGCTCTCCACGCTCGGGGCGCTGGCGGTGGCGGCGGTGGCGGATGGGGGCGCCGCGGCGCGGCTCTTCCGCCTGCTCCTGATCTGGGGCGTCGCGATGGCGTTCGTCGGGGCGGTGATCAGCCAGTTGATGATGGGGCCGCTGGCGCGGTGGTAGGGGGTTGGCGCTGGACGAGTTGACAGCGTCCAGTGGATGTTCGTTGCCGGCCTGTCGTTCGGATTCCGTTCCGCATTTCACTTTGTACTATAGAGTACTTGACATTCAGTAAATACTTTGTCATGTTCGCGGCGGGCGCCCGTCGGCCACCGCCAGGCGGGACATCGGCGCGGATCGGCCGCTCGCGCCCGGAGCCAGCCAGCGATCGCCGGGTGCAAAGTCATTGAACTGGAGGATGCGATGGCGCGGAAATCCACGAGTTTCGGATGGATGTCGTGGCTGGCCGTCCTCCGTGGGAATCGTGAGGCCAACGGGCCTGGCGGCCTTCTCTCCTCCAGGGGCTCATCGATCGGCCTCGATCTGAAGCTCGGGCTGCGGATGCTGATCAAGTACCCGATGCTGACCCTGGTCGGCGGCATCGCGATCACGGTCGCGACCGCGATCGGCGTGGGCGCTTCCGAGTTCGTACGGGACCTCCTCGTCCCGGAGTTGCCGCTGGAGGAAGGGGACCGAATCGTTCGCCTGCATCAGATCGACGCCGAAGCCGGGGGGCCGGTTCCGGCGTCGTTGTACGACCTGGAGGTCTGGCGTGAATCGGTCTCGTCGCTTCAGGACCTGGGCGCCTATTCGACGATGGAGCAGGGTCTCCTGAGCGACCGCGGGGAAGCGGGCACGGTGAGTCTCGCCCGTATCAGCGCATCGGCGTTCGGGCTGACCCGGGTGCCCCCGCTCCTGGGTCGATTCCTCCTCGAGGCGGATGAGCGCCCGGATGCGCCGCCCGTGGTGGTGCTGGGCCACCGCGCATGGCAGACGCTCCTTGGCGGCGATCCGAACCCGATCGGGAGGACGGTCCAGCTCGGGGGGACGCCCGCGACGGTGGTCGGGATCATGCCGGAGGGGTACGGCTTCCCGGAATGGCAGAATGCGTGGGTGCCGCTGCGCATCGACCCGGCGGAGATCCGTCCGGAGTCCGCGCCGCGCGCCGCGTTGTTCGCGCGACTGGCGCCCGGGGCGACCCTGGCGTCCGCCCGGTCCGAGCTGGAGGTCGCGGGCCGGCGCGCCGCCGCGGACTTCCCCGAGGTCTACGGGCAGCTCAGCCCCAGGATCGATGAGTTCGCCAGTCGCGGGTCCGAAACACTGACGGCGCTGGCCCTCTCCGGCGTACGAGTCCTGCTCGCCCTGGTGCTGATCGTCGCCTGCGCGAACGTGGCGACGCTCGTATTCGCGCGAACGGTCACGCGAGAAGGCGAGATCGCCGTGCGGACGGCGCTCGGGGCGACACGCCGGCGAATCGTGCTTCAGCTCTTCGCCGAGGCGCTCGTGCTGGTCTCCGGCGCGACGTTGCTGGGGATTCTGGCGGCCCGGTTCGCGCTCGGCCGCATCAGCCGTCTCTTCTTCGTGATCCAGCAGTCGCCCCAGCCACCGTTCTGGTGGAACGACAGCCTGTCTCCCGCGACCGTCGTGTACGCGATGGTCCTCGCGGTGGTCGGGGCCGTGATGATCGGGGTCGTGCCGGCGCTCAAGGCCACGGGAGGCGCGCTGCAGCCCCGGCTCGGGCAACTCTCCGCCGGTGGAGGCGGGGGCATCCGCTTCGGCGGCATGTGGACGGTCGTGATCGTCTTCCAGGTCGCCCTCTCCGTGGCCTTCCTTCCCCTCGCGGTCTCCCGGGCCGGGAGCACGATCTGCGCGGGGCCCCTCGAGTCGTGCGGCCTGACGGCCGCGGAAAGTGGCGCCAGAGTCGACTTCGCGGCGGAAGAATACATCACCGCGCAGCTCGGGAGGGACCCGGTCGTCCCTCCGCGGACGTCGGAAGAGCGGGCGGAGTTCCTTGAGGTCTCGCGTCTACGCTTCGAGGAGGTCAGGGACCGGATCGCCGCCGACCCCGCCGTGCTGGGTGTGGCGCTCGCGAGCGGGCTCTCGGCGATGAACCACGTCATCAGCCGCTTCGAGTTCGCGGGCGACGGGTCGGGTCCGCCCATCACCGGAACCGCGCGCATCCTGCTGGTGGATCGATCGTACCTCGACCTGATGGACGCGACCGTCGTCGCGGGCCAGCCGCTCGGGCCGGCCGACTTCACGGCGGAGTCCCGGTCGGTGGTCGTGAACGAGGCGTTCGCCGAGCGTGCCCTGGGCGGGCGGAACCCCGTGGGGGGCCAGCTCCGCTTCCCGGAGCGTGAGGGGGAGGCGTCCATTGTGGAGGTCCCCGCGGCAGGGACGTCCGTCCAGATCATGGGTGTCGTCCGCGACCCCGGGATCGATGCGTTCGGCCCCGGCACCCACCCGGTCATCTACGCCCCGCTGGACCTGGCGCCGGTGAGCCCCCGGGCTGTCGGGTTGGTCGGCATGCCGCAGGCCCCGGCGACGCAGATCTTCATTCGAATGAGGCCCGAGGCGAACGTGACGGCCAGCCACCTCTACGGGATCGTCACCGCCCTGGACCCCACGCTTCGCCTCTCGGAAGTCGGCACCGCCGCGGACGCGTGGGCGCCCGTTCACCGAGGTGCGCGCCTGGGTGCGTGGGTCTTCATGGCGGTCACCGCGATCGTGTTGATGCTATCCGTCGCGGGCGTCTACGCTCTCATGTCGTTCACCGTCTCACTGCGGACCCGGGAGATCGCGATCCGGACCGCGGTCGGCGCGCGGCGCGGGCAGATCGTGTGGAGCGTCTTCGGGAGGGCCGCGCTTCAGCTTCTGGCTGGCGTGGCACTTGGGGGATTGATCGCGGTGCCCGTGCTGTGGGGTGGGTTGGTGGACGAAGGGCCCCACTCGCTCGTGGTTGTGTCCGTCGTTCTGCTGGGGGCGGGGCTCGCGGCGTGCCTGGTGCCGGTGCGGCGGGCGCTCGCGATCGAGCCGGCGGCGGCGATGAAGGCGGATTGAGGGATGGGGTTCAGCGAATTTCTGATCTGTCTCCCTGAAACGGATGAATCGGCTTCCCGGCGGGCGGGAGGTCCATTCCAATAAGAATGGACGATCGGCTCCGAGATCCCCGCGCGCCGCGTAACCTCTTCGCTCTCCGCGCTCTTGCTCGACAATGTGGTGGTGCATATAATACCACATGCAGAGACCCCAGGTCGTTCTCGACACCAACGTCCTCGTTTCCGGACTGCGATCCCGGCGAGGCGCCGCGTTCAAGCTGCTTGAGTTGGTTGGCTCCGGGCGCTTCGACACCCACATCTCCGTACCGTTGGTGCTTGAGTATGAGGACGCACTCTCGCGCCAGGTCACCGCCCGTCGGGTAAGCCAGGCGGTTATGGACGCGGTCCTCGACTTTCACTGTCAGGTAGCCACACACCATCCAATCTTCTTCCTGTGGCGACCATTCTTGCGTGACCCGAAGGATGACATGGTACTGGAACTGGCGGTGAAGGCGGGGTGTGAGATGATCGTCACGTACAACGTGCGAGACTTCGCTGGCGTGGAAAGGTTTGGCATCCGCGTCCTTTCCCCGGTGGAGTTTCTCGCGGAAATCGGAGTTCTGTCATGAGCACGCTGAGTTTGAGGCTCCCTGAGTCGCTTCATAGGCAGGTGAAGGAGCTTGCGCGGGAGGAAGGCATATCCATCAACCAGTTCGTCGCCACCGCCGTTGCGGAGAAAATGTCGGCGCTGCTGACGGAGGAGTACCTGAACAAGCGCGCCCGAAGCGGCAGCCGTGAAAGGTATGATGCAGCGTTAGCCGAGGTCGCGGACGTGGAGCCGGATGAGGGGGACAAGCTGTAGCGTAGGGCCCATGCTACTCGCCTCCGCACTTGTCGGCACCCGGAGGCTGCCTGACGCGAGAACGCCGGCTACCCATCCAACCTGAATGCCTCACTGGGTTGAATGCGCAGGGCGCGCCAGGCCGGAGCGACGCATGCGAGCAGGCCGATGGCCATCATGATCGCGGCTACCGCGGCGAGGGCCCCGTAGTCGTCCATTCCAGTCTGATTCCGCGTGATGAACGCAAGCGATGCCCCCACGACCACTCCCAGCCCGATCTGGCCCATGGATCGCGAGAAGATCGCCGCGAGAATTCTCCGCGGCTGTGCACCGAGCGCGGCGCGGATCCCGATGTCGCGGGTGCGTCGCGAAACGCTGAACGACATCAGCGAGTAGGTCCCCACGGTCGAGAGCAGGACCGGTAACCCGCAAGAAGAAGTGATCCGCCACGGCGGTGGCCAGATCTCGCTCCTGCTAGCCGGAGCTGCCCAACCCGCGAATGAGCGGCGGCGCCGGGGAAATCGAACTCCCCGGCGCC
>CAZUVK010000042.1:12658-19277 GCA_964623785.1 uncultured Gemmatimonas sp.
CCCGGCGCCACCATGCTGTCCGCCAGCCGGATCTCAGTGCGTGTGCGCCGCCGCCCCCTGGTGGTGCTCACACGTCGCGTTCGGGTTGAACTGGGCGAACGTACCCCGCGGGTTGTCGCGGTAGAGCCAGACGTGCAGGTCGTAGTGCGGCTCGAACCCGTGGGCCTCGTCGAGATCCGTCGCCGGGTCGTCCATCATCAGGTCGTAGCTCACACCCTCGAAGTTCGGACGAGCGTGCTTCCCCGCCGCCTCCCATGCCTCGATGAACACCAGGTTCTCCACCGCCACCAGTTCCAGCGAACCATCCGGCAGCGGCTCGTAGATCAGGACCGCCGGCTGGAGAAAGTCGGTATGCGTCCCCGTCCCGCGAACGCGCGAGTCCGACTCGACCATCCCGAGCAGGTCCGGCCGGAAGAAGTGGATCCCCATGACACCGAAATCGGCGGGCTTGCCCATCATCTCCGCGGTGTCGCAGATGTTGAGGGGGTCGCGAACGTAACCCTCGGCGAGCGCGACCTCCACGTCACGGAACCGTTCCGTGGCCGCGCGGACCTCCTCGAGACGCGGCTCGGCGGACGGAAGCGAACCGGGCCCCGTCTCCGTGAGCGACAGGGATGCCTGCAGCGCTCCCGCAACCAGGAGCATGATGTACGCTATGGATTTCATCTCGAATCTCCGCAACCTTGGTGGAATCGCCGCGGCGGTCGCGCCGTCCGGCTCCGACGCGACACAATTTGAGGGATTCGATCGCCCCGTATATGGTGCGAGCTGACCCAGAGGAATCCACCATGTCATACATGACGAGAGACATATTGGAAGCCGGCCTGGAGGATATCCGGCGCTCTCCCGCCGACGCCGGCGTTCTGCGGATGATCGTCCGGCGACCCGCGGTTGGCGAACGGGAGACGCTGGAGACGGGTGAGATCGATCTGGTGGATGGTCTCCTCGGCGACAGCTGGAAGGCGCGACCCAGTTCCCGGTCGGCGGATGGCGCGGCGCACCCGGACATGCAGCTCAACCTGATGAACGCGCGGGCAATCGCGCTGGTCGCGGGGAGCGAGGACCGATGGGCACTGGCAGGCGATCAGCTATTCGTCGACCTGGACCTGTCGGGCGCGAACCTGCCGCCGGGAACGCGCCTGGCGCTGGGCGGCGCGGTGATCGAGATCACGGACCAGCCGCACACCGGCTGCGCGAAGTTCAGGGAGCGGTTCGGCGGGGACGCGTTGCGGATGGTGAACTCGCCGGTCGGCCGCGAGCTGAACCTGCGGGGCGTGTGCGCGAGGGTGGTGTTACCGGGCCCGGTCAGACGCGGCGACCGCGTGGTCAAAATCGACTCCGCCGGCGAAGGCACTCGCGGTCTGTCGGCGCCCTTGGTTGTCGCCAAAAAGTCCTAGCGGCCCAACGCCGACCCGGCCCGACGCCGCATTCCGGATCGACCCGGTGTTATGCTCGCAGGCGGAAATCAGCGCCCACCCGAGTCCCCCCGTCGCGTCGACTCGAAGAGGAACCACGTTCTCCGCTCCGCCTCGTCGACCCACACCTCGATCATGCTCGCGCTCGCGATGTCGCCCACCTCGTCGCACACGGCGTGGGCCTCCTTGAGCGCTTTCGCCAGCGCGAGGTTGTCCTCACGCAACTCGGCGAGCATGTCCGAGGGCTCCACGTAATCGGCATCGTTGTCCTCGATCCGCTGCAGACGGCTGATCTCGCCAATCGAATGGATCGTGAGTCCGCCCACCTTGCGCACACGCTCCGCGATGGGATCGGTCATGGCGAGGATCTGCGTGGCGTGCTCGTCGAGCAGCAGGTGGTAGCCCCGGAAATGTGGGCCGCTCATGTGCCAGTGGAAGTTCTTCGTCTTCAGATAGAGGGCGAAGACGTCAGCGAGCAGGAGGTTCATGGCAGCGGCGACGTCGGCCGTCCCGACAGCCGTAAGATCCGAGCTGGTGCTCAGCAGCGCGGGGGGTTTCCTGCGGCCCATTGTGGCCTTGCGGGCGGTTCGTGCCATGACTCGCTCCTCCGGGAATACCGGTCGATGGATAGGCGGGCGCGGTGGCGGCCGTGTGAACGCGAAGGAGTCGCAAGGCGTGCGCCACGGAGTGCCTTGCGCGGCCATCGCCTATCGTCAACGGCGACTACACGAAGCCACGACTGGGGAGGAACGGATGAGCGGAACGTTCCGGAATGACCCGATGCTCATCCTGAAGGACCTGTAGCGCCAGCCACTTGCACCACGGCTCGAAGGGCTCCTCCCATTGCTCGATCTCCACTCGGGTGAAGTATCGCGCCGCGTCGGTTTCGTATCCGTCCGGCCGGGGATGCCCTTCCACGTGCCGGCAGAGGAACGCGATCGCCAGCCATCCCGTCTCCGGAAGATCCTGGATTCCCAGCAGACCATCCACGGACGCCTGCACACCCGCTTCCTCCAGGGTCTCGCGCACGGCCGCGTCCGCCGGGGATTCGTCCTGATCCAGGATCCCCCAGGGAATGCTCCACTGGCCCGCCAGGGAGTGACCGGGAGCCTGACGGATGAAGAGGACCCCGTCGCCCATGAGGACGACGGCGCCAACACAGAGGGTCCGACCCGAAGAGGAACTCATCGCCGCCGACCGCCCGTCGCCTGACTCGTCGCGTTCACGCGCCGTCCCCCGCCCCGCCAACGGCGTCCCGCGAGGCGCCCGCACCCGCCTGGTCGGTGAGGATTTCCGCGAGATCGAGTCTGCGTAGCACGTTGATCGCATATTCCCACCGGCCCTCGCCGCAGAGGCCCTGCATTCCCGCGTCATCGTACGCGGCGAGCGCCGCGTCGACGCAAGCGCGACGGACCCGCTCGGCGATTGCCATTCTGTCGGTCATCCCAATCCTCCTTTCGATGCCTGGCCGGAATCTGGTTGGCGGACCGGCTGATCCGCAGGATCGTGTTCCGGTTGATCACGGTCAAGACCCGCGCGAAGCCCGCGTTGGACGTGCCTGGAGGAAAGGTCATTCCAGCTCCATCCCCTGCCGATACTCGAATGACCGGCCCCCATCCGGCCCCTGGACGCGGTCCCGCGCGTCGCCAGGTCGGGTTCAAACTCAGAGGTGGATCCCCATGTCCGGATCGAACCGCAACTCATCCTCCCCGGCAGCCGATCGGCGACAAATGGCGATCACGGGCGCGCTCGCGACGGAACGGCTGATGGAGGTTCACTTCCGCTACGCCATGGAGATGGTGGAGCACACGCGGGAGCAACTCGATCCGGCCCGCGCTCTCGCCATCTACGCGCGCCTCCACGACCTTCGGGGAGCCGGTGTCGAGGATCTGCATCATCGCGTGTTCGTCGCGCTTGGCCGACGCCCCGCGCCGAATCCCGTCGCGGGGAGCGACCCGGGCGACGCCGCGGGAACGCGGGGACCGGAGACGCCCCGCTCGGTGATCGGCATCATCCGGAAGCGGCTGCGCGGGCGCGTCAACCTGGAGCTTCGTGAGTGGGTGGAGTTTCACACGGGACGGGCCGAGACCGAACTCCTCTGGGCCCACGTGGAGAACGCACTCCAGTTCGTCGAGCTGCTCGCCCCCGGGGCCGACGTCGCGGAGGCGATCGGGGCGTATGCGTCGCAGCTGCAGATCTCGCCGGCGCGTACGGAGATCATCTACTACCTCACGCTCGCGCATCTGAGCGGGAATCCGCTCGTTTCTCCCTCCGAGGATCCGATCGTGAACGACCTGAGGCCGTCTCTGCGGATCGGCTCGGTCCACCAGCGGCCCGGTCGGCGGCACGCGGGCTAAGGGATCCGTTCTCCCACTCCCTCCCCTCCCGGAATCCCGCCACATGTTTCCTTGACCTGGGGCGCCTCGGCTGGTTATCGTCTCGATGTTCGTTTTTTCTTCGGTTTTCATGGAGGGCCGCCGAGCTTGCCGTGCGAACCACGATTTCAACTTCGAGGGGGTGACATGACCGTCAGGAAGATTCCCGAGGGATTCCACACGGTGACGCCGTACGTGATCGTGAACGGGTCCGCGCGGCTGGTGGATTTCGTGAAGCAGGCGTTCGGTGCGGAAGAACGATACCTGATGAAGGACGAGAATGGCGCGATCACCCATGGCGAGGTCTGGATTGGCGACTCGATCATCATGATTTCCGAGGCCAGCGATCGGTACCCGGCGACCCCGAGCATGCTGCACCTGTACGTCGAGGACTGTGACGAGACATACCGGCGAGCCCTGGCCGCCGGCGCGGAATCGGTCCAGGAGGTCGCGGACCAGTTCTATGGCGACCGGTCAGGCGGTGTACGTGACGCGAGCGGCATGATCTGGTGGATCTCGACACACGTGGAGGACGTGAGCGACGAAGAAGTCGCGCGGCGGGCGGCGGCGCAGGCGGGTTAGTCGGGTCGGGAGGCGTAGATCGCTCGGGGCTCGCGGACTTCCCCGGTGTCGGGGAAGTCGGTTATATTGGAGTCTGAGCCCGCCTCTCTGGGCGCTTCCGCCTCTGTTTGGGTCAGAGATACGGGGGTCCGGATGAGGCGGGCTCTATTCGTGTAACGTCGTGGTCGTAGTAGAACCGCTGGTCCGTCGCCTCCTTCACCACCATGCTCGCGATGTAAGGCACCCCCTCCGTACTTCGCCCGCCCCTCCCGCACCAGCAACCGCCCGCCCGCGACGGCGGCGCGCACCGTGGACCCCGCGCCAACCTCCACGGTCGCTCGTCGCGCGACATCGACGCCGCCAACGCGGCGTTCCCGAGGGCTAGCCAACGCGAGTGCCTCTCCTCCGAGGTCCCGGTTCTCTGGCGTGACGATCTGGACGTCATCCCCCCGCAGTGTCCGATAATGGGACACCGAATCCCGCGACCGGACGGTCCCGGCGTCCTCCCGGATCACGTCAGTAGTGCGCATCCCTTTACGGAACCGTATGTTAGAGGAGATTGTGCGAAAGGCACGGGATTTCCTTGATGAACGGTCCGAACGGGCGTGGAAAGCCCGCCCGATCCCGAGTCCAGACAATCGATCAATTTCGGCGAATGATGAGCGGAATCGAACTCGACGTGACGGCGATCCTGGCGGTGTGGATGTCGGGATCCGTCCTCCTGGTGATGGTGACCGCCGCGGCGCTCCGGTACGGGGTCGCTCCCGTACTCGGCGCCGTGACGGAAATGCGCGCCCGGTCCGCCGGAGAGGTCGGGGACCCGGAATCCGGCCGCCGCCTCGCCGAGATCGAGGCGCGGCTGAATCGCCTGGAGTCGGCGAATGGTTCGCCCTCCCGTTCCATCACAGACTCCGCAGCCTGAGGCCGAATCGTGGACATACCGCGCGACAACACGAAGTCCAAACGCAAACGATGGATCATCGGCGGCACGGTGGTCCTCCTGCTGGGCGTCGCGACGACGGCCCTGGCGCGGCTGGAGCCCGCCGCCCCCACCGTCGAGAGGTCGACCGTGTGGATGGACACAGTGCGAGTCGGCACGATGCTCCGTGAGGTCCGGGGCCCGGGCACGCTCGTGCCCGAGCAGATCCGATACATCTCGGCGGTCACGGCTGGCCGCGTCGAGCAGCTCCTGGTGATGCCCGGAACGACAGTCACCGCCGGAACGGCGCTCCTGCTGCTCAGCAACCCCGAGGTGGAACTCCAGGCGATGGAGGCGCAGCGGCAGGTGGCCACCACCGCGGCGAACCTGGCGAACCTGCGGGCACAGCTCGAGAACCAGCGCCTCAATCAGGAGGCGGTGGTCGCGAACGTTCGTTCCCGCTACCGCGAATCGGAACGTCAGGCGACGGCCGCCGCGCAGCTCGCCGAACAGGGCCTCATCCCCGAACTCGAGTTCCAGCGCGTGCGGGACGAGGCGACGGATCTGGCTGGCCTGCTCGAGATCGAAGAGAAGCGGATGGAGTTCATGGAGGCCTCGATGACGGCGCAGCTCGAGGCGCAGCTATCGGAGGTCGAGCGGCTGGAGTCACTCTCGGCTCTGCGGCAGTCGTACGTCGAATCGCTCGCGGTGGCGGCGGGTGCGGAGGGGGTACTGCGGGAGCTGCCGCTCCAGGAGGGCGAGTGGGTGAATCCTGGCAGCCGGCTGGCCGTAGTGGTACAACCGGGCAGCCTCAAGGCGGAGCTGCGGATCCCGGAAACCCAGGCGAAGGATATCGTGGTCGGTCAGACGGCTTCGATAGACACGCGCAACGGGATCGTGGCGGGCCGCGTCACCCGGATCGACCCCGCCGTGCTGAACGGCACCGTCACGGTGGATGTCGCGCTCGAGGGCGAGCTGCCACGCGGAGCGCGACCGGATCTCTCGGTGGATGGAACCATCGAGATCGAGCGGCTCGACAACGTCATCCACGTCGGCCGGCCCGCGTACGGCCAGGCGGAGAGCTCGATCGGGCTCTTCCGGCTCGACCCGGACGGCGCCCAGGCTCGTCGCACGACCGTTGCCCTCGGGCGCAGCTCCGTCAACTCGATCGAGATCACGGCCGGCCTGCAGCCGGGCGAAATCGTGATCCTGTCGGATATGTCGCGGTGGGACGCGGTGGAACGCGTCCGGCTCCGATAGTGTTGTGAATCAGAAGTCCCTGGACCATGCGGCAGTCGCTGCATCGCGCCGCGGGGGCGTTGCTCCTCCTCGACGTAGCGGTGCTATGC
>CAZUVK010000042.1:19287-19795 GCA_964623785.1 uncultured Gemmatimonas sp.
CTATGCCTTCGTCGTCGCGCCTTCCGCGGCGCGCGCTTCGCCAACCGCATGGTCCAGGGACCTCTGATTCACAACACTAGCAACCCGTAGTCCTCGCGCCGGGGAGCCCGCCGTCCGGGCTCTCCCCTCGAATCGATCACAACCCTTCAGATCGCCAACCATGTCAGCGACAGCCATCGCCGAGGGCACCAGCGCCGCCGCGCAGCCCCTGATCCAGCTCACGGACGTCAGCAAGGTCTTCTACACGGAGGAGGTCGAGACGCACGCGCTGCGCGACATCCACCTCAGCATCCACGCGGGCGAGTTCGTGGCGATCGCCGGCCCGAGCGGGTGCGGCAAGACCACCCTGCTCTCGATCCTCGGACTGCTCGACACACCGACCGGCGGCGAGTACCGGCTGGTGGGCGAGCCGGTCACGAACCTGACGTCAGGACAGCGCGCGCAGATCCGGAACCGGGAGATCGGGTTCATCTTCCAGGCGTTCAACCTGATCGGGGACCTGACGGTG
>CAZUVK010000043.1:0-4120 GCA_964623785.1 uncultured Gemmatimonas sp.
CGGACGATGGCGGTCTGTTCACGGACGAGCGCGTCACGGTGCGCGTCCGGAAGTAAGTTAGACGGAAGCTCACGCGCCTTCGCGTGAGCTCGTCAGTTCGTCGTCAGGAGTGTCCGCTCGAACCAGTCGATCAACGCAGCCGTGGCGCGCGTGGCATCGTCGCCACGGAAGCCATGGCCGGCACCCTCGATGATGATCAATTCCGACTCGACATTGGCGGCTTCGAACGCCTCCTGGATCCGGGTGCTGTGGTTCAGCGGCACGGTGCGGTCGTCCGTCCCGTGAATCAGGAGTGTTGGCGGATCATTCGGCGTGACGAAGAGGATCGGCGAGATACCGGCCGCCAGCTCGCGCTCGAAGTTGAGTGCCGGGAACGACTGATCGGGCGACGGGTCGGTGACGCGTCCACGGGCCCACGACTGCAGGTCCACTGGCGGATAATATGCGACGATCGAGGCGATCCTGATCCCCTCCCGCATGAACGGCTCTTCTGCTTCCGGATCGCCGGTTTCCGATCCCATCCCGAGCATCAGCGAGAGATGGCCGCCCGCGCTTCCACCATACACCCCGAGCCGAGCCGCGTCGACGCCCCAGCTGGCGGCGTTGTACTGGATGAAGCGGGCCGCGCGCCGCACATCGGACACCGCGTCCGGCACGAAGTACCTCGGGCTGCTGCCGTGCCGCACGATGAACATTGTAAAGCCCCGGTCGAGCAGGCCCTCGAACCGCTCGATCATCCGTTCCGGCGGTACCCAGCTCGATACCCACCCACCACTCACCATGTACATCACCGCCGCGCCGTTCGCGTTCGCGGGCGTCAGCACATCGAACGTCATCGCGAGCCCGTCCTTGTGCCCGTAGACAACGTCTGGGGTAATCGCGACTTCCTGGGCTTGCGCAACGGAAATCCAGAAAGCCGGCAACACCAGAAGAAAAATCTGCTTCGCCCTGCGTGCGGGTAGGTTCATCGATCGTCTCCGTTGATCAGCTGCCGAGTGGCGGACGGGTGCCCTGATGGACAACGGTAGGCGTCGCGCCAGCGGGGGGCAAGAGAGTTGACCGGACTCGTCCCCTTACCATGATGAACGGCGCCGATCATGTGCGATCGGCGCCGTTCATCATGGCAACTCCACCGACGGTAGCTCTCCCTACTCCCTATATCGCCAGCCCGGCGAGCTGGCTGATCAGATCGGCTCCAGCCGCAGGATCTGCCCCGCCGCCTCGGACGCCACGTAGATGAGCCCGTCCGGCCCCTGCCGTACGTCGCGCACGCGGTGCCCGGTGAGGACCACTTCCGTGTTCGTCACGGTTTCGCCGTCGACCTGGAGGCGCACGATCCTCTGGCCGCCGAGGCCACCCGCGAAGAAGCTGCCCTTCCATGCGGGGAACGCATCTCCGTCATAGATCAGCAGCCCGGAAGCGGCGATCACTGGCACCCAGTAGTGCTTCGGCTGCTCCATCCCTTCCTGGCGCTGGGTAGCGTGGATCGGGGCGCCCATGCCGTAGTTGACACCATAGCCGATCACCGGCCATCCGTAGTTGGACCCGGCGTTGATGAGGTTCAGCTCATCGCCGCCCTGAGGACCGTGCTCCGTCTGCCAGAGCTGGCCAGTCCCGGGGTGGATCGCCAGGCCCTGCAGGCTTCGGTGGCCATAGCTCCAGATCTCGGGGAGCGCGCCTTCGTCACCGGCGAACGGGTTGTCCGCGGGGGCCGACCCATCATCATTCAGGCGAAGCACCTTGCCCTGGTGCGTATCGAGGCGCTGCGCCGCGTGGTTCGCGAGGTCGCCCGCGGGCGGCTCCTGGCGGTCGCTGACCGTCATGAAGACGTGCCCGGCGCCGTCGAAGGCGAGCCGAGAGCCGAAGTGCCCGTTCCGCTCGCTCCAGGCCTGCGCCTCAAAAATCTCCTCGACGTCGAGAAGGGCATTGCCCTCGAGGCGACCGCGAACGAGCGCGGTCGTCGCGTTGTTGCTCCCGTCCGTCGCCGGCTTCGAAAAGGTGAGATAGACGAGCCGGTTGCTCGAAAACTCGGGGTGCACCGCGACCTCGAGGAGACCCCCCTGGCCGGCGGCGCGAACCGCCGGAACCCCGGAAACGGGCTCGGGATCCAGAACGCCGTCACGTACGATCCGCAGCGTCCCGCCCCGCTCGGTTACAAGCATTTCACCGGACGGGGTCCAGGCGATCGACCACGGAACCTCCAACCCCTCGACCGCCGCGACGATCCTGTAATCCTGCACCAGCGTTCGCACGACCTCGCTGCCCCCGGCGACTTCCGTGGCCGGGGCTGAGCCGGCATCCGCACCAGCGCACGCACCGAGACCAATCGCGCCAAGTGTCACCCCCGCGATCGTAAGGTTGCTTCTGATCGACATGATCGGCTCTCCTTCGGAAACCGTTGCCGAAGCGGGTTCGCCGGACCATCCTGGCCGATTCCCCCGCTTCGTCCCGCCCACGCCAGACACCCCGACGGGGACGATGTAATGTTTGGCTGCATACATGTATGGTGCGCTTGACGCGCTCGCAAGGCGCACCTTACACTCCAGTCCGGCCAGAGAACTCAAATATGCCTTCGACCCGTCGAGGAGAAAAGCGATATGACAAATACGGTCAATGCGGCCGCGGTATTCATTGCCGGAGTACTTGGAGTGATCGCATTCCCCATGGCGCTTTCCGCGCAGGGTGGGCAGGCGAGTCCGTCGTTCACGGCGGGCAGACCGCTCGGAACGGGCATGCAGAACCAGTTCACGCCGATCTCGGGCAACGTGCGGGTACTGGGCAGCTTCCGTTTCGCGGAGAGCTGCGCGTACGACGAGGCCCGTGGACTGATCGTGGTCATGAACCGGGGGATGGCTGAGGCGCAGGCGCCGAACGACGGTTACGTCTCCCTCCTGAACCCCGACGGCACGGTCCACACCACGAAGTGGATCGGGGTGAACCGGAACGGGTTGACGCTGAACGATCCGCTCGGCAGCGCCATTCGGAACGAAATCCTCTACGCCGCCGACGTGAACACCGTGCGAACCTTCAGTCTGGCCACGGGCGAGCCGATCGCGGCGTTCGAGGTCCCGGAGGCAACCGGTCTCAACGGGATCGCGGTGACGCGGGACGGGACGATCTACGCCTCGAACACGGGTGCTCCGGCGCGGGTCTACCGGATCACGCCGGACGGGACGGCGTCCGTGTTCGCCGAGGGAGCCCCGCTTGCCGGCCCGAACGGGGTGGCAATCGACCCCGACGGAAATGTCGTCGTCGTGAACATTGGAAGCAACGACGTATTGACCTTCTCTCCGGCCGGGCAGCTCGTGCGCACCGAGCAGGCCGTACAGGCCGGCAATGATGGCCTGGTGATCGATACGGACGGGACGAAGTACGTGAGCAGCGTGGTGCAGGGTGGGGTTTCGCGGATCCGGCCGGGACAGCCGGCGGAGCTGATCGCTTCCGGGATCCCGAGCGCGGCGTCGATGTGCTTCGATCCCGCTCGGCGCCAGCTCATCATCCCGATGAACGACCACAACGCGCTGGCGTTTCTCTCGCTCGAATAGCGGCTGGGGGCGTCCTTCCGGACATGGCGCTGGCCGACCTTCGAACCGTGAAACGGCGGGTTTCCGTTTCCCCTCCGAATCCCGCTTTGCCGATGAAATCGCGCCCGATCAGAAGCGCGCATCGAGGATCGTGAAACGCACCGCGGGCTGGAGCGACCTGTCCGCCCTGGTTTCGTCGCGCACGAGCGTCAAGGTCGGCGCTGGCGCGTCGAACGACCATCCGCCGTCATCGCGGTGAACCAGCGCTCCCACACCGGCCGAAGGGTCGTCGAGGTGGTTCAGGGCGGTATCGTAGTCGCGCGTAAGCGTCGCGCCCATCACGAGGCCACCGACGCTCGTGGCCAGCGGGATCGCGACCGCCACCTTTCCTTCGTCCGGCTGCACGACCAGGGCGACGCCCAGACCGGCCAGGCCGCCGACCACGCCACCGATGCTGATCAACCGGGCCCGGTTCCGACTCATTTCCCAGCCCGGCCCGGCCAGCGCCGTTCCCACGAGGCCCGCGTTTCCGGCGATCAGCGTGGTCGCGAAGAGAGCATCACCCTCCAGATCGGCAAGGTACCCGCCCGCGAAGC
>CAZUVK010000043.1:4130-18675 GCA_964623785.1 uncultured Gemmatimonas sp.
GAAGTTCACGGTGGTCGCGAGGCCCGGCGATATCGAGTTGCGCGAAAGCAGACCGCCGATCACGATACCCGTCACCCCGCCCGCCACCATCGAGCCCACGATCGCCCCCGTGCTGCGCGTCTCGATCTCGTAGCAAGGAAATTCGTCCGGGCAGATGACATTCCTGACGCCGAGATCGAGGACATTCGCCCAGCCCAGGCCCTGCCACGTGCCCCAGGTTCCGCCCCATGTGATGGCCCGCGCCTGTCCCTCGGTCAACGGTTGGGATCGGGCGAACGCGCGTGAGACCAGGAATCCCGCTGGCGCGCCGGCAAGCAGGCCCAGTCCGTAGGCTTCGGGGCCGTCCGCATCCATCATCCAGGGGATGGCGATCCCGAGCCAGGAGCCATACAGGGTGCTCCAGACCTGGAGTTCCACGTTGCCGCCACCCGCGCCTCGCTCACGAGACCCACTGGCGTAACGCTGCCGGACCCGCTCCGCCGCGGCCGTATCACCGAAGCGGACGAGGATCATCTCCACCAGAGCATCCGCGAGATCGAGCCGGCGTTCCGCCTCAAAACGATCGGCCGCGTCGAGCAGGATCGCGGCGCTGTCCGCCCGCGTCTGCGCCTCCGCCCGTACGGCCGCGGACATCACGGTCGCAGCCAGCAAGGCAACGAACAGGATCAGCTTCAGGGCGGAAGTAGGTCGCCGATTGCCGGGTCGGTCCGCGCGAGGACGCCCTGACCCGTTCATCGGCGCCAAAGAAAGTGCTTTCAGCACGACCACCTCCAGTGGGCACCGCGGGAGATTCGCGGCGCTCGTGAACAAGCGACTCATTGCGGTGGATCGGGCTCGGTGCGGCAGGGTGCACGTATTCTCATCCGGGTAAAGAATGCGGCAATGTCCATGGATGCGCAAAGCGTTGGTTCCGGGTGCGTGGCGACACCGCACGCCGCGCGACGCGGCACCGGGCTGGCCGTGATCAGCGCCGTTGCCGCGAGCATCGCTCCGGCACTGATGGTCACCGGGGCGAAGTTGCAGCAGAACATTCAGCGTTCCCGGATGCCGCGCTCGGGGATCGGATTCGGTGGCGGCACTACGGCGCTCGTTGTCGCCGACATCGCGATCGCGGTCACGGTGGTCGGTCTCTCCGTGGGGCTGGCGAACCAGCTGCGAGTTGCCGTGAACCCCGAGGGCATCGTCGGGATTCCGGCCGACGAGTATCTGGCGGTGCAGCTGAGCATGCCCCTGACGGAGATTCGCGGCCAGCCAAACGGCCTTGGCCCGGAGGCGTTCACCGCGCGGTTCGGTGAAGTGCAGCGGGAGCTGGTCGAGCGGCTGCAGAGCGATCCATCCGTTCGAAGCGTTGCTGTCGCGAGCGCCCTCCCGCGGATGGACCACCCCTCGCTGCGCCTGGAGGTCGACTCCGGCGATTCCACCGGCGAATATCAGGCGCAAGACGCTCACGTCGCTCGGGTCAATGTCGACTACTTCGAAGCGCTGGGGCAGCCGATCCTCGCTGGTCGTACCTTCGACCGTACCGATCTCGGCGAAAACCGCTCGGCCGTCATCGTGAACACGACCTTCGTTGAGCGCGTCCTGGGTGGAAGCAATCCGATCGGGCGGCGGATCCGCCTCAGCGAAATCGCGGGAAACGCACCATCTCCATGGTACGAGATCGTTGGAGTCGTCGGTCCGCTCGGAATCAACCTGATCAACCCCCAGCGCAGCGAAGGGGTGTACTTTCCGGCGGCCCCCGGAGAGATCCATCCGATGCAGGTCGGCATTCGCCTCTTCGGCGATCCAGAAGACTTTGCGCCTCGGGTGCGGGAGATCGTCAGCGAAGTCGCGCCCGAGTTGATCGTTGGCTCACCGGTCGTCCTCGACACCGTCTACGAGGGAGACTGGTACCTCATGGTCGCGATCACCGGCGGCCTGGCGCTCCTCGTCGTGATCCTGGTCGCGCTCGCCGCGTCCGCGATTTATGCGATGATGTCGTTCGCCGTGTCTGAGCGCGCGCGGGAGATCGGGATACGAAGGGCTCTTGGGGCGCCGCGAGGTTCGATCGTTCGCACCATCAGCAGGCGCGCCATGCTCCAACTCAGTGCGGGTACGGTGCTGGGAATCCCATTGGCGAGTCGCGCATTCTTCGAGATCCGCCGGGACGCTGGCGCCGCCAGCCCGGCGCTGGAAAGCCTCCTCCTCACTCTCCTCCTCGGTATTGGCGTGGTGCTGCTGATCAGCCTGGTGGCGTGCGCTCCAGCAACCCTGCGCGCCCTCCGGATCAAACCGACCGATGCGTTGCGCGGCGATGCATAGTGGGATCGAGGGAAGGTTGCTCACCGCGAACATCTCGAGCCGCACGGCAACTTCTCCACCCGCCTGTTCTTCACCAGCTCATCCACCAGCTTGTCCGGATACCGGGCCCGCCGCGTCGCCGACCAACGATCCGGATCGCTTCGGGCGGGGCACGACAGGATCAGTTCATTGTCGGAAGCATCGGCCGCGACTATTGTCCGGATAGGTCCGTCCTCCCCTTGCGCGGGCGCGCGGCCAACCACGTCCCCGGCGGCCTCCACCGCGGGGCATGCGGTCGCTGTCGCGCCGGGCGGATGGCGCTGGTTCATCACGTTCGGTTCGCGGCCGACGAGCCCATCGACCGGCCTGCATCTGAAGCCCGGACATGCTGGGGACTCCCATGCTGAAGCAGCTTCTGATCACGATCCGCGGGCTGGCCCGCCGGCCCGCTTTCTCGATCGCCGCCGTCCTGACGCTCGCCACCGGGATCGCCGCCACGACCGCGATCTTCAGCACCGTCAGCGCGACGTTGTTGCGACCGCTCCCCTACCCCGCGTCTCACGAGATCTATGCGCTGACCACGCACCTGTCCGACAACCGATTCAGCTCGGGTCGGATGGCGGGCGCGCAGCTCGAGGCGATTCAGGAGTCCGCGACCACGGTCAGTCACGCGGTTGTGTACTCGACGGGCACATTGACATTCACGCGGGACGGCCTTCCGCCTCGCGGACTCGCGCTTACGTCGGTGACCGAGGGGTTCTTCGAACTCTTTGGGCTGCCCGTAGCGGCCGGGCGCACGTTCGTCCCCGAGGACCATCAGCGGCCGCCGATGCAGCCCGGGGAAGCGCCCGCTTTCACCGTTTCGGCGATCATCTCCGATCGGCTCTGGACCGAACTGTTCGGCCGTGACCCCGCGATCATCGGCCGGCCGATGGCGATTCAGGGCGCCGACCTGACGATCGTGGGGGTCGCCGCGCCCGAGTTCGACGTGCCCACGGGAACGGAGATCTGGATCGCCAACCCGATGCCGACGGGAATCGGACACAGCTTCCTCGGCTACGTACGGGTGCAGCCAGGAACGACCCGGGACGCGTTGATGAGCGAACTCAACGGGATCATGCCGCGGGTGATCGAACGGTACCCGGTGAGTACGGGTCGAATCTTCGTGACGCAGCCGCTCGTGGAATCGATCGTCGGTGACCTCGGGCCGATCCTTCTCGTGGTGCTGGGCGGCGCGGTCCTCCTGCTGATCCTCGGCTGCATCAATGTGTCGACGCTGATCCTCGGTCGAGGGGTTGAGCAGACGCGGGAAATGGCGATCTGCGCGGCGCTCGGGGCCCCGCGCGGGCGAATCCTGAGCCGGTTCCTGACCGAGGGCGCGGTGCTGGCGACGGCCGGAACCCTTCTGGGCCTCTTCCTGGCCTTCGTCGCGATTCGGCTGATGGTCACGTTCGGGTCAGCGGGCCTTCCCCGACTCGACTCGATCCCCTTCGACGGCCGTGTACTCGCGTTTGCCGCGCTGACGATGCTGGTCGCGACGCTCGTGATCGGCGTCCTGCCGGCGCTGCGGCTCTCGTCGCCGGATATCCGGAGTCTGCTGGGCGAGGGCGGGCGTTCCGCGTCGGGGACGCGTGCCTCGCGGAGACTTCTCGGCGGGCTGGTGGTGGCCGAAATCGCGCTCGCGATCATGCTCGTGGCGGGGGCCGGCTGGCTCGTCCGTGGCTACATGAGCCTTGCGGAACGCAACCTCGGCTTCACACCGGCGGGCCGGTTGCTGATCGAGGCACGGATGCCGGACGATCAGGGTGCGGTGCAGCACTTCGTGGCGGAGGCGCCGGGGCGACTCGCGGCAATCGGTCAGATCACGAGTGTGGGTTCGACCACTGCACTGCCGTTGCGGCCGTTCCGCGATGTCGGGCTCTACGTCGGCGTGCCCGGCGAATCGTACGATCCAGACCGCCAGGACGTGGCGCTCAGCAGCGGCGCGAGCGTCGACTACTTCGAAGCGATCGGGGTGAGGGTTCTCGCGGGACGTGCGCTGACCGAAGCGGATCGCCCTCCACCACCGCTCATCGAGACGGACCCTGCGACGGGCATCTCCCGCGTCGTGCCGCGCCCGAACCCGGAGCCGCCACGGGTCGTGATCAACCAGGCCTTCGCCGACCGCTTCTTCGCGGGGAAGGATCCGATCGGCCAGCGGTTCGCGATGGGCTTCCCACTGGTGAATTTCAACTCCCTCTATGAAGTGGTTGGCGTCGTGGAAAACGTGCGGTACAGCAACCTGAACGATCCCGAGCGACCGATCTCCTACAGTTTCATGACCGTCTCGCCCACGCGGCTGGTCGTCTCGACGACGCTCGACGACCCGACCGAGTTGATCCCCACGATTCGCGCAGCCCTGGGAGAGGTGAACGCGTCGATCCCGCTCGACGTGACGCCATATACGGAGATGGTGAGGGTCGCGCTGGCGCCCTACCGATTGGGGCTGACGCTGATGTCGCTCTTCGCGCTGATCTCGCTCGGCCTGGCCGCCATCGGGATCTTTGGGGTGGTCGCGCACACGACATCGGAGCGGTCGCGCGAGTTCGCGACCAGGGCGGCGCTCGGCGCCACGCCGAGGGACGTGGTGGGGATGCTGATGAAGCAGGCGCGCGGGCAGGCGGCCGCCGGCGCGATCCTCGGCGCCCTGGCGGCCATCGTGGGGGGTCGGATCGTCGCGAGCCGAGTCTACGAAGTGCCGGCGCGAGATCCCGCGATCGTCGCGGCCGCGGCCGGCGCCGTGCTGGCGATCACCCTCGTCGCATATCTACTGCCGGCGCTCCGCGCGTCGCGAATCACGCCCGCGGATTCGCTCAAGGCCGAGTGAGGAGAAGAATGAAGAGTGAAACGGGCGCATCCGTCGCATAATCAAACACTTAGCGATCTTCGCGTTCTTCGCGGTGCATCATTGGCCGCGAACGCGGAATACGAGGCCACGGGGCCACTTCACTCTTCCAACAAGGCACGCCGATTGCACATCGTAATGTACGTTTCCCCAAGTACTTACGAGGACCATGAATGAAAATCGCGAGTCCACCGGACGATTCACGAAGCTGGGCCGCAGCCGTGCGGCGCGACTCGCGATCGCGGGCGTGTTCGGCGCGGCATGGGCGGGTGGGACGATCGCGAGTTCGCCCCGATTCGATCCCGTGACCGGCGTCTCCCCGCTCGCGTCGACGACGGCGGAATCGACGGCGTTCAACACGACCGACTGGGACCTCCCCAACCTCGACCACGAGCGCGTCGATTACTGGGTGGAGCGATTCACGACCGACAAGCGGGATGATTTCACCGGGTTCCTCGAGCGTGGCGGCCGGTTCGCGCCGATGGTGGACGCGAAGCTCGAGGAGCGGGAGTTGCCGCGCGACCTGATCTATCTCGCGATGATCGAGTCGGGTTTCGACCCCACCGCCTATTCCCGCGCGGACGCGTCCGGTCTGTGGCAGTTCATCGAGGAGACGGGCCGGAGGTATGGCCTGGAGATCAACGCGGCCGTGGATGAACGCAACGACCCCGTGAAGGCGACGGACGCCGCGCTCGACTACCTGAGCGAACTGCACGACCGGTTCGGCTCGTGGTACCTCGCGGCGGCGGCGTACAACACCGGCGAGGGCCGGGTCGCGCGGATCATGAAGGAGGAGACGGGCTCCGAACGTGGAACCGAGGAGTCATACTATCAGATCTACGATCGGCTTCCGAAGGAGACGCGGGACTACGTACCGTTGATGATCGCGGCCGCGCGGATCTCGAAGGAGCCCGAGAAGTACGGGTTCGCGAACGTCGAGATCGAGTCGCCGATGGCGTACGAGGAGGTCGTCGTAGACCCTTCCACGCCCCTTGAGGCGGTTGCCCGGGCGAGCGGCGCGTTGCTCGACGACATCCTGGACTTGAACCCGCATTTCAAGCTGGAACGGACGCGGAACGACAGGCGCCAGATCGTTCGCGTCCCCAGCGGCGCTCGAACCGCCTTTCTCGTGAACTGGCCGGAGGCACGCAAGGAAGACGGGCCGCGCGCTGACGCCTACCGCCTCCGCGCGGAAGATTCCCTGCTCGCGCTCGCCCGCCAGTAGGCGATTCCGCCGGGTCTCCCGAGGCCCGATCGCCCCCGCCATTCGCGGGCGGGCGATCGCATCCAGACAAACACCTTACAGATTAGACCATCAGATGCGCCCTCCGGCCCCTTGACGGGGCATGGGCGCCGGTATTCCCATTCGGGTCGTCGAAAACCCCCGATCACGGAGGATAGAGAATGGTAACACGACGCGAATGGCTGCGAATCACCGCCGGTGCCGGAGCCGCAATGATGTTGAAGGGTTGTGGCGCCGCTGGCGAGGAGGCCGCCGCCGAGGTGGTGGCGGCCGGTACTGAAACCACGGGACTGGTTCGCGAGTTGATCACCCGGGCCGTCCCCTCGAGCGGGGAGCAACTACCGGTAGTCGGCCTGGGTGGTGCGAACACCTTCTCGGCGACCGCGGGCGACGAGGATTTCTCGGCGATCGGGAGCGTGCTCCAAGCGCTGGTCGACAATGGCGGCACCGTGTTCGACACCGCCGCGGGCTACGGTGCTTCGGAAGAGGTGTCGGGCCAGGTCGCGGCCGATCTCGGGATCGCCGGCAGGATCTGGTGGGCGACCAAGGTCAACGTCGCGCGCGCCGGATCGGCGGCGCCGGCGGAAGTCCGCGAACAGCTCGAACGCTCGTTCACCCGACTCCGGATCCCCACGATCGACCTGATCCAGGTCCACAACATGGGCGATCCGCCAACCCAGCTCGGCATCCTGCAGGAGTTGAAGGACGCCGGCCGAATCCGCTACCTCGGGATCACGACCACCAGCGAGAATCAGTACGAATCGCTGGCCGCGGTGATGCGCGAGTACCCACTCGACTTCATCGGTGTGGACTACGCGGTCGACAATCTCGTGGTGGAGGAGACGATCCTTCCGCTCGCGCAGGACCGGGGTATCGGCGTGCTTGTCTACCTGCCGTTCGGGCGGAGCCGGATGTGGGCGCGGATCGGCGATCGGCCGCTCCCGGATTGGGCCGCGGAGTTCGACGCGACGACATGGGCGCAGTTCATGTTGAAGTTCGTCATCGCGCACCCGGCGGTTACTGTGGCGACTCCCGGGACAAGCGACGCGGGGCACATGATCGACAATCTCGGCGGCGGGATGGGGCGCCTTCCGACGCCGGAGCACATCACCCGGATGAAGCAGTTCGTGGACGCGCTGCCCTCCGCCTGAGCGGCGGGGCTGTCCCGGGGGGGGCCTTCCACGGAGTCACGCGTGGTCGGCCTCGCCGGACCAGGCGGATGGACGTAGCTTGAAACGCATCATCCGCCTGCAATCCGGTCCTGGCCCCATGGTGACGACGCGCCCGGCGCACCCTCTTCTCGAGAATCTCCAGAATCTGTTCCCCGCCGACCGCGTGCTCGTGAACGCGGCGCAGATGGCGGCGTACGGCTCCGACGCGCTGACGGCCTTTCACCAGGCGCCGGCGGCGGTCGTGCTCCCGCAATCCGCCTCCGAGGTCATCGAGGCGGTTCGGATCTGTCACCGGCATGGCGTCCCCTTCGTCGCGCGCGGCAGCGGGACCAGCCTTTCCGGCGGCTCCCTGCCCATCGCCGACGGCGTGGTCATCGCGCTGAACCGGCTCAACCGCATCCTTCGGCTCGACCCTGACGAACGGATCGCGGTCGTGGAGCCGGGTGTCGTAAACCTGGCCGTATCGGAGGCGTCCCGTCCGCATGGGCTCTACTACGCGCCGGATCCATCCAGTCAATCGGTCTGCACGATCGGCGGCAACGTCGCCTTCAATTCGGGCGGGGCGCACTGCCTGAAGTACGGGATGACGAGCAACCATGTCCTGGGCATGAAGCTGCTCCTCCCGGACGGCGAGGTGACGGAGGTCGGCGGCGAGAGCCGTGACGGGATCGGCCCAGACCTGACGGGTCTGTTCGTGGGAAGCGAGGGGCTCTTTGGCATCGCGCTCGAGACCACGCTGCGCCTTCTCCCGATCCCGGAGCTGTATCGAACCGTACTCGGTGCGTACCGGAGCCTCGAAGCCGCCGGCGACGCGGTTTCGGCGGTCATCGCGTCCGGGCTGCTCCCCGGCGCGATGGAGATCATGGATCGGCTGGCGATCCGCGCCGCCGAAGTGGGCGCGAAGGCCGGGTATCCGGCGGATGCCGCCGCGCTCCTGATCGTGGAGCTGGAGGGCGAGACCGACGCGGTGGAAGCGGATTTCGCCCATCTCCTCGAAGTGATCCGTGAGTCGGGCGCGTACGAGGTCCGCCTCGCGAGCAACGCCGATGAGCGCGCGCGGATCTGGAAGGGCCGGAAATCGGCGTTCTCCGCGGTCGGCCGGCTCTCCCCCGACTACATCGTGCAGGACGGCGTCGTCCCGCGCGGCCAGCTCGGCGCCGCGCTCGCAGCGATCGAGCGGATGAGCCAGCGGCACGGAATCGAGGTCGCGAACGTCTTCCACGCCGGCGACGGAAACCTCCATCCATTAATTCTCTTTGACGGCCGCCAGGCCGGCGCGCTGGAGCGGGCCGAAGCGCTGGCGGGAGAGATCATCGAGCTCTGCATCGACCTGGGTGGATCGATCACGGGGGAGCACGGCGTGGGGATGGAGAAGCGCCACCACATGCCGCGGATGTTCGGCCCCGCGGAGATGGCGATGATGGAGCGCCTCCGCGACGCCATCGATCCAGCGCGGATCGCGAACCGTGGGAAGATGCTGCCCGATGGCGAAGCTCCGGCGCTCGCGCACCGCGGCCCGCATCCGCTGGAAACCGCCGGCGTGATTCACCGGGAGTAGCGGGTTGAGCGAGCAAGGCCCGACACAGTCCGCCGCCGACGGTGGAGGAACGACGATCACCGCGCGCGACGCGGCCGACGTGCGCGAGGCGGTTCGCGCGCATCGCCGCGTGCTGGTCGTGGGGGCCGGGACCAAGCCGCCGCTGTCCGGCACCGCCGACGGCGCCACGATCGTCGACGTGTCCGCGTTGCGGGGCGTGGTGGAATACGAGCCGGGGGAGTTCACCTTCACCGCGCGCGCCGCCACGCCAGTCGCGGAGGTGGCCGCCATGCTGGCGGAGCGGGGCCAGTATCTCCCCTTCGACCCGCCGTTCGCGGGCGCGGGCGCCACGCTCGGAGGTTCCATCGCGGCCGGGGTCGGGGGCTCGCGGCAGTACCGGTTCGGCGGGCCGCGCGACTTCCTCATCGGCATCCGGTTCGTGGATGGGCGCGGCGAGCTGGTGCGCGGCGGCGGCAAGGTCGTCAAGAACGCGGCGGGGTTCGACCTCCCGAAACTGATGGTCGGGAGCCTCGGTCGCCTGGGGATTCTCACCGAGCTGACGTTCAAGGTCTTCCCCGCCCCGCCGTCGACCGCGACGCTGCGCGCGGACTTCCGCGACGTCGGCGAGGCCGTCGCCGCGATCGTGCTGCTCGGACGCAGCCGGTTCGACCTCGAGGCGCTGGACCTCGTCCCCACGGACGGAGGCGCCTCGCTCTGGATCATGATCGGGGGGATCGCGACGTCGCTCCCCGATCGTCTGGAGCGCATCTCCCGTTTCCTCCGTGAAGCGGCAGCGGACGGTGGACCGTCCCCCATCGTGATGGAGGCTGGAGGTCTCCTGGGAGAGGGTGGCGAGGCGCGCGCCCAAGTCATCCCCCATGGCGACGCGGCCGACCACTGGACGGAGACCGCGGAGGCGACCTGGTGCCCCGCCGGGACTCCCCTCTTCAAAATCCCCGTCACTCCGGGGCGGCTCGTGGCGATGGACCGCGAATGGGCCGCGCGCGGGGCCATCCGCCGCTTTGCCGTCGGTGGGCAGACCGCCTGGGTCGCCTGGCCTGACTCGGTGGATGACCTGCACGTGTCGCTCGTTCGTGCCGGGTTGGGCGGAGTTCAGGTCCAGGGTCCGGCCGGCGGACGCCCGTGGGTCGGGATGATCCCGGGGAAGGCATTCCTGGAGCGCGTCGCGGCCGCGCTCGATCCCGACCGCCGGTTCGGGATTCTCGACATCTGGCCCGCGGCCTGAGAGGCGCAAGCATGCAGCACCGGATCCCGATCGAATCGCTCGGCGCGCAGGGAGAGGCCATGGCCGCCGCCGTCGAGGCGTGCGTGCATTGTGGCTTCTGCCTTCCCGCCTGCCCGACGTACCTCACGCTGGGCGAGGAGATGGACTCCCCGCGCGGCCGGATCGTCCTGATGAAGGGTGTCCTGGAGGGCGAGCTGGCGCTGGAAGAGGTCCTGCCACACGTCGACCGCTGCCTGGGCTGTGTCGCGTGCGAGACCGCATGCCCATCCGGCGTGAGGTACGGGGAATTGCTGACCCCGTTCCGGGAGATGGCCGAGGAACGTCGAGAACGCACGTGGGGGGATCGGCTGGCCCGCTTGATGGTTGAAGCCACCCTCCCCTACCCCGGCCGCTTCCGCCTCGCGATCGCGTTGAGCCGCCTCGCGCGGCCGCTCAGACGACTGCTTCCGGACCGGATGCGCGTCATGCTCGACCTGACGCCGACGCGACTACCGGCGGCCGCCCCGCTTCCGGCGTTGGTGCGCGCCGAAGGGGAGCGCCGGGCGCGGGTGGCGCTGCTCGTCGGATGCGCACAGCAGGTGCTTTCGCCGGGGATCAACCAGGCGACGATTCGCGTCCTGGCGAGGAACGGGGTGGACGTGATCATCCCGCCTGATCAGGGCTGCTGTGGCGCGCTCTCGATGCATGCGGGGGCCGCGGGGCGCGCGCGGAATCTCGCCCGTCGCAACCTGGCCGCGTTCGATCCATCCTCCGTGGACGCGGTGGTCACCAGCTCGGCCGGCTGCGGCTCGGGAATGCACGAGTATCCGCTCCTCTTCGCGGGCCGGGAGGAGGCTGTGCGCGCGGCGGAATTCGCCGGAAAGGTGCGCGACGTCAGCGACTTCCTCGCGGAACTCGGGATCCAGCCGCCGCCGGCCCTGCCGGAACCGCTAACCGTCGCGTACCACGACGCCTGCCACCTCGCGCACGCGCAGGGGATCCGGGAATCCCCACGAGAACTGATCCGCTCGATCCCCGGCGTGACGATCATCCCCCTCCCGGAAGCCGAGATCTGCTGCGGATCCGCGGGCAGCTACAACATCGAGCAGCCGGAGATCGCGGAACGCCTCGGCGCGCGGAAGGCCGACGCGGTGGCGAGCGCCGGTGCCAGGCTCCTGGTGACTGGGAACATCGGGTGCGCGACGCAGATCGGGATGCACCTGCGGAGGCTGGGGCGGCCGATGCCCGTGCGGCATACGATCGAGCTGCTGGACTGGGCCTATCGCGGCGGGGACCCGGGGTGGCTCGATGGCGGGTGAGGGGCCGAGCACACTGCGGCAACCCATCGCGATCCAACCGAAACAAGCCTGCGGTTCAACCGGCTCCCACACAAGACGGCGCTCGAGAAGCGAACTCTTCCGGAGCAGTTTAGTGTGCTGGCTGAAGCTGGTCGGGCACAACCGAACGCAAGGTGCGCGTGTCCGCCTTGTCTCGGAGTTGGGGCATGGATTGCGACTCGTCTCTAAGGTCTCTACCTTTTTTGGTCTTCTGCCCGATTGTCAAAAGCGCGGACTCTTCATGTGGGGATCGAATGCGAATCACGCGACGAACAAGCGGCGGGCGCGGGGAATACGAGGTGAGTGAGCAGTATGGCGCTATTGGGCCTTCAGATATGTTCGGCAGACAGATACTGATCGACGTCGGTGAAGGAATTCGAATCAATACTGGCGTGCAAACGAAGGAAAGCGGAGGCAAGCCGCGACTTCGCTTGGTTGATCCAAAGGGAATCCAGCTTCCCCGCCAGCTCGCTGCGACCCTTCTCATGCCGCGGCCGCAGCGCACACGTGGGTCGCTGGGGCGCGGGAAACCCATTCTGAAATCGGACCGATATGCGGTCGAGAACATCAACCTCAGCAGCGTAGCCGTTCAGGGCGGTGAGGCCGTTCTGATTCAGATTCACAGCATCGATTTGGGGAATTCAGACCATTCAGCGGATACGTTTCAATTTGGGGACCGAATGGCGCAGGTGAGGTATCTCTGGGAGCGCGCAGTCGAACTGCCTGTCGAGATCATCACGCTCTTGAATGAGCATCGCGAGATGATTGAGTCCGGAGATCCGATTCCCCCACGAGGGGAAGCAGTAGTCGCCGAGCTCCAAGCTGTCCTGACAGAGATGGGGGCAGATTTCGGAATATTTCGTCAGGGTGGAGAAGACGTGGTGGGAGATCTACTGCGGACTCTCGAACTCGCCGAAGTACCGCCGGAACCTCCCATCGGAGTGGAGGAAGTCGATCCGGAGGAAGTTGAGATCAAACGACGAACTGTTCGCGAATGGAGGCGATGGGCCGCAAGTAGAGGTGCTGCAAGTGCCCGATTTCGGAACGAAGTTCGAGAAGCATATGGTTGGAGCTGTTTGGCATGCGGCGCCCATTACCCACGAACAAGCTTCAACCGGGTAGCCGGTGTAGATGGTGCCCACATCCTACCATGGGCTGACTACGACTTGGACCAGACAAGTAACGGGCTCTGCTTATGTCGGACGCATCATTGGGCTTTCGATGAAGGGCTTCTGACAATCCGATGGAGTAACCGAGACGAGCGATACCACATTGACGTACCCGAGGAAGCTCGCAGTATCATCGAATTAGAGGCTCCTGAATTCAGCATCGACGAATTGATGGCCGTGAGCGGACCTGTCCCGGACGACAGGCTTCCGACCGATCATTCATCGCGACCCAATTCGCAGTACTTGAAAATGCTATACGATCTATACCACCGCTTGTAGCCGCTCGGCCCTGTCCTCAACAGCGCCTGTGTTTTCCAAGTAGGCCGATACGCGTCCGGCCAACCACTCTGCAACGTTAGGCGTCACCGCGTTGCCCAACGCATGGTATCGCTGAGTATCTATCTCGTCCGTGACGTCATTTTCCAGTCCGATTGGGATCGTCCAACCATCCGCGAAACCCTGCAATCGCTCAGTCTCCAGCGGTGTATAGCGCCGAACACGGCCATCCACTGGATATGCGACATAATTCCGACTCCAGTCGGTTCCAGTATGGCGTGCCGAACAAGCGTAGAGGCAGTAGGCCAATTCCGGCGTCACCGGCCCTTCGCGAGGATCTCCAGCGCTTTTCTTAAAGGGGGAAAGAGATTCCTTCCCATCTGATCCACTCTTCTTATGATTCCACGGGCGGCGTTCGCGCTCAAAAAGTATTTGTCCGGGACCGACCCCGTCTCGATAAGTCCCGACAATGTAGACTCGCGAGCGTGACTGGGGGACTCCAAAGTAGCGGCTGTTAAGCACGCGCCATCCCACACCATACCCGAGGTCGGCCAACGTCCGAATGACGATTCCGAAATCTCTTCCTTGGTGGGAAGAGAGGAGACCTGGAACGTTCTCGATGACAACAACTCGGGGGCGACTTCCTGCAATGAGTCGAGAAAACTCAAAAAAGAGTCCCGACTGCTTCCCTCTAAGTCCATCTCGTGGGCCCATTCGAGCCACCGAGACGTCCTGGCAGGGGAATCCTCCCGCCCAAACATCTGAATGAGGGACACTTGCATTGGTAACTTCCTTAATGTTGTTGGGACGCGTAATTCCGGGCCAATGCCGTTCAAGAATCGTCCGACAAAACTCGTTGATTTCGCATTGAAATACAGTCTCGAAGCCTGCTCGCTCGAAACCCACTTCGAAACCGCCAATGCCGGAGAAGAATGATGCGAGAGTCAGGTTACTCATCGGCTTCGATGTGGTGCAGGACTCGGCTGAGGACGTTCTCGGAATTCATTCTTAGCTCGCATTCCCACACGACAAGGGGACGCCACCCCTGCAAGTTCGCATCACGTATGTGCTTCTGGTCACGCGCGATATTTCGATCGATCTTCAAATTCCAGTAATCACTGTTGCTCTTCGGCCGACGCCCTTTTCTGCACCCATGCCCATGCCAAAAGCAACCATGCACATAGATCAATACCCGATGCCCTGGCAAAACAATATCCGGTTTTCCCGGAAGGTCTGCGCGGTGAAGTCGAAAGCGGTAGCCGCTACGGTGAATCAAGCTGCGCAACAGCACCTCTGCTTTGGTGTCCCGGCCCCGTATCTGGCGCATGACCCAGCTGCGCTTCTCCGGCGAGAAGCAATCAGCCATTGATCATCGGGTCAATATCCAATCGCATCTGGGTCTGAACGCTAGGTTCAGCCTCG
>CAZUVK010000044.1:0-9855 GCA_964623785.1 uncultured Gemmatimonas sp.
CAGCCTGGAAACGCCCGTCGTGATGGGAGTGCTCAACGTCACGCCCGACTCGTTCAGCGACGGCGGGATGTACCTCGATCCGGCGAGCGCGGTCGAGCAGAGCCGGAGGATGGTCGCGGAGGGAGCGGATGTGATCGATGTCGGCGGCGAGTCGACCCGCCCCGGCGCCGCACCGGTCGACGAAGCGATGGAGCTGAGCCGCGTGCTCCCCGTAGTCGAGGCGCTGCGGGCACACCTTTCCGTTCCGATCTCGATTGATTCCCGGCGCGCGCGGGTCGCTCAGGCGGCAATCGCCGCGGGCGCCGATATCGTCAATGACGTCTCTGCGATGGCCGATCCGGGGATGGGCGGCGTTGTCGCGGGCGCCGGCGCGGGCCTGCTGCTCATGCACATGCGTGGGAACCCCCAGACCATGCAGGATGACCCCCACTATGGAGATGTGGTCGACGAGGTCGGGGCGAAGCTTCGCGAACGAATCGACGCCGCGGTCGCGGCGGGGATCGAGCCGGATCGGATCGCCGTGGACCCGGGCATCGGGTTCGGCAAGACTTTCCATCACAATCTTGAGTTGATCGCACGCCTGGGAGAGATCGTCGCGCTCGGCCGGCCCGTGGTTCTGGGCGTATCGAGAAAGGCGTTTCTGGGCGCGCTGCTTGGCGGTGCGCCGCCGGCCGGGCGCGATGTCGCGACCGCCGCGGCGTGCGTCGCCGGCCTCTTCAACGGTGCCAGGGTATTCCGCGTGCATGACGTGAAGACAGCCCGTGAGGCCCTGCGGGTCGCCGAGGCGATCCGCGTCGTCGCTCCGCCCTCCGCCTGATCGTGTTCGAACAGCTCGCGTTCCTGGCGCCCGACTGGCGAGACTTCCTGGAGATCGTCGTCGTCGCGGCTGTCTTCTATCGGATTCTCCTTCTGCTCGCGGGAACCCGCGCGATGCAGATGCTGCTGGGGCTGATGCTCCTCTTTGGCATCTACTTCGTTTCGCGGATGCTGGCGTTCGACCTGCTACGGAGCCTGCTCGAGTATGTGTTCGAGTTCGGCGCGATCGCGGCGCTGGTGGTGTTCCAACCGGAGCTGCGGAGCGCGCTCGCGCACCTGGGGCAGAACCGGATCTGGCAGCGATTCTTCAGCCGGCTGGAAGAGTCGCAGGTGGCCGAGGAGATCGCGCAGGCCGCCGCCGATCTCGCGAGGGCGAAGACGGGCGCGATCATCGCGATCGAGCGGGAGGTGGGGCTGGGTGAGTACGCGGAGACGGGGACCCCGATCCAGGCGCGCGTTTCGGCGCCGCTGCTCGCGACGATCTTCACGCCGTACTCGCCAATCCACGATGGGGCCGTGATCGTGCGCGGAGATACGATCGTCGCGGCCGGGGCGATCCTTCCGCTCACACAGTTCCCGGTTACGGACAAGAGTATGGGCACGCGCCATCGAGCCGCACTCGGTCTCTCGGAAGAGACGGATGCCCTCGTGGTCGTGGTTTCGGAGGAAACGAGCCAGATTTCGCTCGCCATCGGTGGCCAGATGACACGGGGTCTGGACCGGGAGTCACTCGCGGCGGCGCTCTCTACGAATCATCGCGCCCCAGCGCTGATCACTCGATGACCGAGTTCGGGCGTTGACAGCATTTCCGACGCAGCCTATGTTTGGGGAGATCGGCGCCGCCAATCTCTGGCGCCGGGATAATCCCGCCAAGGTATCGTTCCGTCACCCCTTTCCCGGAGTTGTTCTTGGAGAGCGCTTCCTACGGTCTGATCCAGTTGTTTCACGACGGTGGCGGCATGATGTACGCGCTGCTTCTCGCGTCACTTCTCGGCCTCGGGGTCATCATCGCCAAGATGTACATCCTCTGGGTGGCACGGCGCGACACCAACCGAATCCTGTCAGACGTCACCGAAATGGCCAGTGGCGGTCGCCTGGACGATGCACTTGCCTACCTGGAGAAGACGCCCGGGCCGGTCTCGGCGATCCTCCTCGCGGGGCTGAACCGCATCCGGGAACGGCGTGAGGGACGTGACGTCGAGCAGGCGATGACCACGACTGGCAAGATCGAACTCGGTTTCCTCGAGCGCGGCATGGTCGTGCTGGCGACCGTTGCGACGGTCGCGCCGTTGATGGGCTTCCTCGGTACGGTGTGGGGCATGATCGCCGCGTTCGCCGCGATCGAGCTCGCTGGCCAGGTCGAGGCCGGGCTCGTGGCGGCCGGCATCAAGATCGCGCTGATCACGACGGCCGCCGGCCTCGTAATCGCGATTCCCGTCAACATCGCGTACAACTTCTTCGTCTCCCGCATCGACGGGTTGATCGTCGACATGGAGCAGGGTACGAACACGGTCCTGAACCTGATGTGGGACGTGTTCGGCTTCAAGGACGGGGCGCCGGTGGTGACCGCGGGCGCGGTCGCCGGCGCGACGGCACGTCCGCCGGTCATGTCCACGGAGGCCACGATCCTCGCTCCCGAGCCGTCCGACGAGTCGGCCGGCGATATCTGAGGCGTGTCGGCACGCCAGTTTTCCCGACCAGGCAGAACCCAGACATGGCACTGATCAACAAGAAGAAATCCAAGGTCTCGGACTCGATCCCGACGTCCTCGATGGCCGACATCGCCTTCCTGCTGCTGATCTTCTTCCTCGTGACGACCGTGTTCGACGAGGAGATCGGCCTGCAGGTGGTTCTGCCGGAGCGTGGCCCCGAGTCGGAGCAGGAAGTATCGGCAAACAACCTCCTGTTCTTCCTGGTGCAGCCGGACGGCTCGGTCATCGTCAAGCGTGGTGAGAGCCAGGCCCAGCAGGTGATCGTTCCTCGCGCCGTGGAAGGACTTATGCGGCAGGCGCTTGCCGACAACGAGAACGTGATTGGCGTGGTGCAGACGTCGCCGGCCGCGCGCTACGAGCACATGATCAACGTGCTGGACGGAATACAGTCCGCGGGGGCCACGCGGTTCTCGCTTCAGCTCCTGGAGGGTTGACACATGGCAATGGGTAGCGGTTTCAAGCGCAAGTCGAAGGTCGCGAGCGAGATTCCGGACAGTTCGCTGGCGGACGTCGCGTTCCTGTTGCTGATCTTCTTCATGGTCTCGACGGTGTTCCGGAAGGAACGCCCACGGGAGATTGAGCGGCCTGAGGCTTCGGCGACGCAGCAGGTCGACGCGAAGCGGAAGAACATCCTGCACCTCTGGGTCGATCCGGACGGCACGGTCTTCATCAACGACGCGATCACGCCGCTCAACGCGATCGCGCCCCTCGTGCAGGACCTCTTCGTCGAGACGAATCGCGAGTTGGTCGTCGCGATCCGCTCGGACCGGTCTGTTCCGTACAACACGATCAACCAGATCACGGAAGCGCTCCGCGACGGTGGTGCTTTGCGAGTGAATTTCGCCACGAACTTCGAACAGCGCGCAGGCGCGGCGAGGAGGTAGCAAATGTCCAACGCAACGATGCCGATTCCGACCGGCGGGTTCGTGGAGCCGCGGGCGAACGATCGCCTTAAGAACAGTTTCAACAGCTGGTTCTGGGGATCATTGGCCGGAGCTTCGCTGCTGCACTTCGGGTTGCTGGCGTTCTGGCCGGACATGGAGGCAGCCGACGTTTCGATCGCCACGACCGAGATCGAGCAGATCGAGTTCATCCAGGAGTTCGAGATCCCGCCGCCGCCCGAGCAGATCGCGCGGCCGGCGATTCCAGTTATTTCAACGGACATCAACATCTCGGACGACATCACGATCGGCGAGGTGACGTTCAACGAGAACCCGGTACGGGATCTTCCGCCGCCTCCGACCAACACGGGCATTGCGACGTCGAATGAGCCCGCGTTCACGCCGACAGAGGTGCGGCCCCAGCTTCGCAACTCGTCGGCGATCGGGACGCAGATCGAGCGCCGGTACCCCGCGATGCTCAAGGACGCCGGGATCGGTGGGACGACGACTCTCTGGATCTACATCGGTGAACAGGGAGAAGTCCTTGAGACCCGGGTGTACAACAGCTCCGGTTACGATCAGCTCGACCAGATCGCGGAACAAATCATCATCGAAATGGCGCAGTTCAGCCCGGCGATGAACCGCGACCAGCGGGTGCCGGTGTGGACCCAGCTTCCGATTACGTTCCGCGTCGAGTAGCCGAATACGGCCGACGACGACTGGCGGTTGGGAACGCCGGGGCCCGTAAGGCTCCGGCGTTCTTGCTTCTTCCGGGAACCGCCCCTTACAATGGCGCGCGACATGGACTACAGTAGCCTTCCGGCGAGGCTGGAGGTGATACGGGCGCGGATCGCGAACGCCTGCGAGCGGAGCGGTCGGAATCCCGATTCGGTGACGATCATCGCGGTGACCAAGACTCACTCCGTCGAGGCGGTTGAGGCGGTGAGGCGCGCGGGGATCCTGGATGTCGGCGAGAACCGGGTCCAGGAGCTGGAGGCGAAGGTCGAACTGGTCGGGCGAGACGCCATGCGGTGGCACCTGATCGGGCACCTCCAACGAAACAAGGCGAAGCGCGCGCTCGAGTTGGCAGACCTCATTCACTCCGTCGACTCGGTGCGGCTGGCCCGAAAGCTGAGCGACGAGGCCGTGGGCGCCGGGGTCATGATCGAGGTACTGGCGCAGGTGAATGTCTCGGGCGAGGCGACCAAAGGCGGTCTGGAGGGGCCCGAGAGGCTGGACGAGCTTGGCGAGATCTGCGGGATGCCCGGGTTGAGGGTCGTGGGATTGATGACCATGGCGCCCTTCGTCGAGGATGAGGGCGTGGTGCGCCGTGCCTTCGCCGCCACGCGGCGCCTGGCGGAATCCGCGATGGTGTCGGTGTCAGGGTTCGAGGGCCGCCATCTGTCGATGGGGATGAGCGGCGACTACGAGATTGCGGTGGAGGAGGGCAGCACGCTGGTGCGGATCGGCACGGCGTTGCTGGGAGAGCGGGTTCCCTGACGGCCCGCCGGAAGTAGTTTTCGCCGCGCTCGGTTGGGGGCGGCGGAGCACGGACCGCATAACGAGAATGGAAGCATTGACTGATAAGGCGGCGTTCCCGGAATTGCCCGCGACATCCGGAAGACTCGAGGAGGAGATTCTGGAGTTGTGGACGAACGAGGATACCTTCGCGCGTAGCCTCGCGCTGACCGAGGGAGAAGAGCCGTTCGTCTTCTACGAGGGTCCACCGACGGCGAACGGTCGGCCGGGGATCCATCACGTGCTCTCGCGGACGATCAAGGACACGGTCGCGCGATTTCGTACGATGCAGGGTCGCCATGTCCCGCGGATGGCGGGGTGGGACACGCACGGCCTGCCGGTCGAGATCGAGGCGGAGCGCCGGCTGGGCATCTCCGGAAAGCCGGAGATCGAGAAGCTGGGCATTGCGCGATTCAACGAGGTGTGCAAGGAAAGCGTGCTCACCTATACCGAGGAGTGGGAGCGCTTCTCGGCCCGGATCGGGTACTGGCTGGACTATTCGAATCCGTACGTGACGTACCGGCCGGAGTACATCGAATCCATCTGGTGGAGCCTCAAGCAGGTTGCCGACCGGGGCCTGTTCTACCGCGGCCACAAGATCCTTCCATACTGCCCGCGGTGTGGGACCGGGCTGTCGAGCCACGAGGTCGCACTCGGGTATCGCGACGTCCTGGATCCCTCGTTGTACCTGACGATGAAAATCGCGGACGAGGGGGATCAGGACCGACACTTCCTCGTGTGGACGACGACACCCTGGACGCTCGTCTCCAACATTGCGCTCGCCGTGCACCCGGAACTCGAGTATGTCGAGGTGGAGCATGATGGCCGTCGGTTGATCCTCGCGAAGGACCGGGCGACGGCGCTACTGGGCGATGACCTGGAGGTTGTAAGGAGCTATCGGGGAAGCGACCTCGTCGGGACGCGCTATCAGCGTCCCTTCGACTGGGTTGACCTCGGCGAGGATGGTGCGGAAGCGTGGCGGGTACTGCCTGCCGACTTCGTTTCGGCCGAGGAGGGAACGGGGATTGTGCACACGGCGCCCGCGTACGGCGCTGACGACTACGCGCTCGGCCTGGAGTACGGCCTGCCCGTGCCGCGCCCGGTCGACGACCGCGGGCTCTTCCCGGGCGATTTCCCCGACGGGTTCGCCGGGCGGTTCGTGAAGGATGTCGACGCTGACCTGGTCAGGCTGCTGAAGGAACGGGGGGCCGTTTTCCGGTATAGTCGGGAGGAGCACTCGTACCCGCACTGCTGGCGATGCAGCAGCCCGCTGCTCTATATGGCGCGGGACTCGTGGTTCATCCGCACGACGGCGGTGCGCGAGGACCTGCTGACGAACAACGACCAGGTGAACTGGTATCCACCGGAAGTCGGGAGCGGCAGGTTCGGAGAGTGGCTGGAGAACAATGTCGACTGGGCGATCTCGCGCAACCGCTACTGGGGGACGCCGCTACCGGCATGGGTGTGCACGGGTAACGGCGGTCATGTGGAGTTCATCGGATCGTACGCGAGCCTGAGCGAGAAGGTCGGAGTGCTGCCGGAACCTTTCGACCCACATCGGCCGTTCATCGACGAGTATACGTGGGAGTGTGGTGAGCCCGGGTGTGGGGGCACCATGCGGCGCACCCCGGAGGTGATTGACGTCTGGTACGACTCGGGGGCGATGCCGTTCGCCCAGTGGCACTACCCGTTCGAGAATGTGGAGACCGCGGAGCGGTACTTCCCGGCGGACTTCATCTGCGAGGGGGTCGACCAGACGCGAGGGTGGTTCTACTCGCTGATGGCGATCTCGACGTTGCTCGGGCGCGGGCCCACGTACCGGAACGTGATCGTGAACGACCTCGTGCTCGACGCCGAGGGGCAGAAGATGTCAAAGTCTCGAGGGAACGTCGTCGATCCATGGGCGGCGATCGAGGAGTTCGGCGCGGATGCGATCCGGTGGTACCTGCTGGCGGGTTCTCACCCGTGGCTGCCGAAGCGCTTCGATCCGGCGGGTGTCCGGGAGGTGCAGCGGAAGGTGTTCGACACGCTGCGGAGCACGTACCACTTCTTCTCGCTGTACGCGAACATCGAGGGCTGGAAGCCTGGGCGCGGCGACGAGCCGGCGCCGTCGGAGCGTCCGCTGATCGACCGATGGCTGCTATCGCGGCTCGCGGGCGTGTCCGAGCGGGTGATCGGCCTGTTCGAGGGGTACAACCTCACGCACGGCGTTCGGGACCTGGCCGAGTTCATCGTGGACGACCTCTCGAACTGGTACGTGCGGCGGTCGCGGGACAGGTTCTGGGGGAGTGCCGACGCGGCGGATACGCGTGCCGCCTTCGCGACGCTGTACGAGGCATTGGTGGAGGTATCGCTGCTTATGGCACCGGTCGCGCCATTCCTCGCCGACTGGCTGCACCGGTCGCTGACGGGGGAGAGCGCGCATCTGGCGCGGTTCACCCCACCCGCCGGTCCTCGTGACGAGGAGCTGGAAGTGGGGATGGAGGGCGTGCGCCGGCTGTCGTCTCTCGGACGCGCGGCTCGCGATCAGGTGGGGATCCGGGTGCGACAGCCCCTCGGGACGATGTACGCGGTGGTTCCCGGCAACGTGAAGCTGGAGTCCGGCTTGCTGGAGATTCTCCGGGACGAGCTGAACGTGCGGGCAGTCGAGTTCATCGAAGGCGCGGAGGCGTTGGTGACGTTCAGCGCGCGCCCGAACTTCCGGGCGCTGGGCGCCCGCCATGGGAGGCGCACACCGAAGGTCGCCGAGGCGGTGCGCGGGCTCTCGTCAGCAGAACTTTCCGCCTTCCGCAACGGCGGGCCGCTCGAGGTGGAGGTGGATGGCGAGCGCTTGGCGATCGCGGCGGACGACCTGGAGATCATCCAGTCCGCGACCGGCGAGTACGTCGTCGAGGCGGAGGGCGGGTTCACCGTTGCCCTCGACCCGACGTTGACGCCCGAGCTTCGCGCCGAGGGCCTCGCGAGGGAACTCGTCAGCCGGATCCAGCGGCTTCGAAAGGACAGCGGGTTCGATGTCTCCGACCGGATCCGCCTCGGCGTCGGGGCGCCGGTGGAGGCGCGACAGGCGTTTGAGAGCTACCGCGACTTCATCATGGGCGAAACGCTCGCGCAGGAGATGAATCTCGCGGATGAGTTGACGGGCGACTCGTACTCGACGGTCCGGGACGCGGACCTCGGGGAGGCGGGCGTCGCGATTGGTGTTTCACGGGTGAGGGAAACCGGAGCCGCATGACCGAGGAAGTGGAATTCACGAGCGCGCGGAAGGCGAGCGTCGACCTGAACGAGGGTGGGAAGGCGGTGACGTACGGCAGCATCGCCGGGGCAATCATCCTCCTCGACCAGATCACGAAGTTCGTCGCGCAACAGACGCTTCCGCCATATCAGCCCGTCCCTATCATCGGGGACGTCTTCCGGTTGACGTACATCTACAATCCGGGGGCCGCGTTCGGCCTGCACCTCGGGCCGGCGTCGCGCTACATCTTTCTGGCCCTGACCGTAGTCTGCGTGGTCGTCCTCGTCGCGTGGTTCCGGAACACACCGTCCAGCGACCGGCTCCGGCTGATCGCGATTTCGCTCGTCACGGCCGGGGCGCTCGGCAATTTCATCGACAGGGTCCGGTCATCCAGCGGAGTGATCGACTTCTTCGATTTCGGTGTGGGTGCACTGCGCTGGCCGGTTTTCAACATCGCCGACATCGGCGTCACGGTCGGCGCGATCCTGCTGGCGATCTCTCTCTGGCGCGAAGATCAGGCGGCCGCGGTGAATGACAACAAGTGAGCCGCGGAGCTTCGAGGTTGTCGAGGGAGAAGCGGGCAGGCGCCTCGATGTGATCATCGCCGAGCGGCTGGATCTTTCGCGGTCGCGCGTCGTGCAACTGATCGAGCAGGGCGAGGTCGAAGTGAATGGCGAGGCCCCCAGGAAGCGCGACCGGCCACACCCTGGCGACCGGGTGGTCGTTCGGATCCCTCCTCCGGAGCCGTCGGCCATCGAAGCCGAGGCCATTCCGCTCGACATCCTCTACCAGGACGAAGATCTGCTCGTGCTGAACAAGCCGGCCGGTCTCGTCGTGCACCCGGCGCCCGGGAACCGATCGGGTACGGTGGTGAACGCGCTTCTCCACGAGGTCGGAGACCTCTCCGGGATCGGAGGCGTGTTGCGCCCGGGGATCGTACATCGGCTCGACAAGGACACGTCGGGGTTGATGGTGGTTGCAAAGAACGATACGGCGCACCGGCGGCTGGCTGACGCGCTGAAGCGGCGCGAGGTTCGGCGCCGATATCTGGCGGCGGCGTGGGGTCACCTGGCCGAGGATGCGATCACGGTGGACGCGCCGATCGCGCGGAGCGGAACGGACCGGAAGCGAATGGCCGTGCTGGAAGGCGGCCGGCACGCCGTCACCCACTTCGCGAGGCTGGAACGGTGGCGAGCGGCGGACCTCGTCAGTGCGGAGCTGGAGACCGGACGCACGCACCAGATCCGGGTTCACCTCAGCCACATCGGGCACCCCGTCGTGGGGGATTCGGTGTACGGCCGAGATCGAGCGAAAGGGGTTTCCGGTACGGGGCGCAGCTGGGCGATGGAGCTTGCGCGGCGAGCCCCACGACAGTTCCTTCACGCCGCGGAACTGAACTTCGACCACCCGAGCACGGGCAGTCGGATGGAGTTTACCGCACCCCTCCCACCCGACCTTGCGGCGGTAGCCGAGTGGGCGCGCGAGACGCCGACTTGACCGTTTTGACAACGGGCCGATATACTCGAATCCTCAACCTGACAGCAGGCCTTCCCAGCGGTCGAGCTCGCGGCGCGAGCGGCGGTCCATGTAGCGTTGTGAGCCGAACGAAAGACTATCCAGCCGTTGAATTGACGGCGAGGGTGGCCAAATTCGTTCCCGAGTCGATACTTGGGTGGATGGGCTGGATGGCGGGAAT
>CAZUVK010000044.1:9865-18489 GCA_964623785.1 uncultured Gemmatimonas sp.
GATCCCCGGCGCGCGCACGGGCCCGTTCGACCGGGAATCCGGCCGGCCGGGACGGACGGGGGGACTCTGGTGGCGGGGGTCGGTGTGGCATCCGCGGGAGGAACCGACGGAGAGCCCCGCCGATGCGCGCCACCCTGTCGTTGAGCCCGACCGGGATGGCATCGCCAACCGCGAAGAACGTATACACCTCGAATCGAGTTGCGCCTCGTGAGCGATACCAGCAACATCAGCGTTCTCATCTGTGACGACGCCATCTTCATGCGGCGGATGATCTCCGATATCCTCTCGCAGGCGGGTTACCGGATCGTCGGAGAGGCCGCGAACGGGCTTCAAGCCGTCGAAATGTACGGCAGCCTCAGACCGGACCTGGTTACGATGGACATCGTGATGCCGGATATGGGCGGGATCGACGCCGTCCGCGAGATCATCAAGGTCGATCCGGAGGCCAGGATCCTCATGTGCAGCGCGATGGGTCAGCAGGCGCTGGTGATCGAAGCGATCGAAGCGGGAGCGCGCGACTTCATCGTGAAGCCGTTCCAGCCGGGCCGGGTGCTCGAAGCGGTGCAACGGGTGATGGGCTGAAGGCAGAAGACAGACGATCCGAGGCGGTGCGCCGCCGGGTTCGGAATGAGCTCGAGACGAAGGACGACGATTCATTGAACGCGGATCAGAGAAGAGTTCACTCTCTGCAAGAGCGCCAGCTCGACGCGCTGCGAGAGGTCGCCAACATTGGCGCGGGCCACGCGGCGACGGCCCTGTCGCAGTTGACGGGTTCGCGGATCGATGTGTCCGTGCCGTTTCTGCAAGTGACACCGCTGGACCAGGTGCCCGAGACACTCGGCGACCGGGATGCGACGATCGCGGTCGTGCTGATCCATGTGCTCGGGGACCTGACGGGGCGCACGCTCCTGGTGCTCCCGCTGCAGTCGGCTCGGCGGCTCTCGGAGATTCTGTTGAACCGGGGGGTCGGTGAGGTCACGGAGTTCGGGGAGCTGGAGCGATCCTCGCTGATGGAGGCGGGGAACATCCTCTCGGCCGCGCACATGAACGCGCTGTCGGACTTTCTCGGCCTGATGCTGCTTCCGTCGGTGCCGCACCTGGAGTTGGACCGCGTCGACGCGGTTGTATCCAGGATCATCTCCGGCCTGACACGGGCCGGTGAGTTCGCCTTCAGTATCGAGACGAGATTCTCCATTCGCGGTACGGAGCCGGTGACCGGGCAGTTCCTTTACCTACCGAGTTTCGCCTCGCTCCGGATCGTCTTCGACGCACTCCGCATCGGGTAAAATGACCGCAGTGGGGCCGTCCGCGACATTTTCCAGCCTATCGGACCGGGACCGGGGGATTCTTCTCGGCTTCGCCTCGAGGATCGAGCCCGGGGATTCGGGTGGTCACAACAATCTCGGGGTCCTCTACTTCAACAAGGGACTGATCGAGGACGCGGTCGATCAGTTCCACCTGGCGCTGGAAGTCGATCCGACGATGCCGGTGGCGCTCCGGAACGTCGAGATCGCCTATCTGTCCACGGGGTTCTACGACCGGCTGGTGGCCGAGTTGGCGGAGCGGCTGCGCGCCGATCCGGGCGACCGGGATGCGCGCTGGCGCCTCGCGCGGGCGCACAGGCACACGGGGCGCGTCGCGGAGGCGCGCGCGGAGCTGCGCCTGCTGCTGGCGTCTTCGCCAGACGACGCGCGCGTGCTGGTCGAGCTGGGCCGGGCGGGGAAGGATGCGGGAGATTTCGAGGAAGCGCGGCAATCGTATGAGCGCGCACTGCAGCTGGACCCGAACAGCGCCGTACTTCACTTCCATCTGGGCGAACTCCACTATCATCAGGGCCGGAGCGAGGAAGCCCGCCGGGTGCTATCGAAGGCAATCGAGCTGGCGCCGGAGTTCGCCGAGGCGCATCACCTGCTCTCGTTCGTTCTCGGCGACCTGGGGGAGAGCGATCGGGCGACTGCGTCACTGGCCCGCGCGCGAGAGATCGCGCCGTGGCTGGGCGAGGCGAGGACGGGGCTCTCGATCGACCGGCACAGCGCGGTTCGCTACGCCGAGCTGATGGGCGACCGCCGGGCTCGGCCCGAGGCGCTCAAGGACCGGTTCCTGGCGCACTACCATCTCGGGATCGCGTTCCGTCAGAAGGGTCTGTACGAGGAGGCACTGCGTGCGTTCGGGCGAGCGCTCGATGGCGGGGAGGACAGGCGGCTCGTCAGGCAGGCGCAGGCCGAAGTGTTGCTCGTCGCGGGGCGGGACGCCGAGGCGGCGGTGCTGTATCAGTCGCTGATCGACGAGCAGGGCCCGAGCGCCAAGTTGTTGAACGAACTCGGTGTCTGCCATCACCGGGTGGGTGATGTCGGGAAGGCCGAGGAGTGCTATGAGGAGGCGACCCGGCTGGACCCTGAGTACCCGTTGTCGAAGAACAACCTCGGGGTGGCGCGGGCGAACCGTGGTGACCGGTCGGGGGCACGGGCGCTGCTGGGTGCCGCGATCGTGGGGGGCGCCAGGCTGCCCGAGACACACTGCAACATCGGAATCCTGGCGCTCGAGGATGGCCGGCGGCGCGAAGCGCTCGCGGCGTTCCGGTCCGCCGTGGAGGTCGATTCGCATTCGGCGGCGGGCTGGCTCGGAATCGGGGCGATCCTGTCGGAGACCGACGAGCCGCGGGAGGCACGGCGAGCGCTGGCGCGGGCGGTCGAACTGGCACCCGAGTCGGCGGAGGCGCGCTACCGGCTGGCGTTCCTGCTCAACCGAATGGGAGACGTGGAGGGTTCGCTTCGCGAGACGCAGCGCGCGCTCGCCCTGAACCCGTACTTTGCCACTCCGCGGCTCCGGCTGGCGATCGAGCTGCAGTTCGAGTACGCGGAGGTGCTGGCGCCGGAGCTCTCGACGGAGAGCCGGCTCGACGACGCGGACGAGCTGGCGGATTTCAAGGTCTCACCCGGCGAGTTGTCGGCGATCTTCGCCGGGTTGCGGTCGCCGGTGGAGGGCCGGGTCGAAGTCGCCAGCGCGGGATACGGACTGGCGCGAGACCTCCTCTCGAAGGGACTGATGGCCCGTGCGATGGCCGAGGTCAAGCGGGTCACCGCGGGTGGTGGAGACGCGACGGAGGCGGCCGTGCTGTCGGGGGAGATCTTCCGTATGCAGGGGCTGCACGGTGAGGCGCTCGATCGTTTCGACGACGCGCTCGAGCGAATGGGCGCGGAGCACTGGACGGTGCGGCACGAACAGGCGCACCTCGGTCGTGGCTGGGCGTCGATCGAGCTGGGGCGGCCGGAACTCGCGCTGGCATCCGCCGCCGCGGTGGAGGAGCATGGTGGGGACCGCGTGGAGGCCGGGCGGCTGCGCTCGGAGGCTCAGCTCGCGATGGGCCGTGCGGACCCCGCGCTCGATGGTTTCACCGAACTGATGGAATTGAACCCGCGGGATCCCGGCCTGCTGATGCGGATCGGTGCGGCGGCCCGGCTCGCGGGCAGGCCGGAACTCGCGCGTCAGGCGCTCGTCAACGCGCTGGAGATCGATCCGGACCGGATCGCCGCCCGGGTGGAGCTGGGCGCGCTCTACCTGATGGATGGGCTGGTGGACGAAGCGATCGAGCAGGGCTGGGCGGCGTTCGAGGCGCTACCCGGCTACGCCGACGCGGCGCTCCTCATCGCCGACGCCGAGAACGAGCGGGGCAACGCTGGCGCGGCAGTTGAGGTTCTCGCCGATCTGCTGACGGACGACCCGTACAACTTCGACGCCCTGGTCCGGCTTGGTGACAGCCTCCTCGCGGCTGGCCGCGGCGACGACGCGATCGTCGCGTTCCGTCGGGTGCTCCGGTTTGATCCGGAGATGGCGCTTGGCTGGCGGCGGCTGGGAGACGCCTACATGGCTCTTGGCTCCATCGACGATGCCTCCGCTTGCTGGCGGCAGGCGATCGACGTTGGCATCGATGACGAGAGCGCCAGGATCCTCACCGATCAGATCGACCGCCACGAAGCGGCCGGGTTCCTAATCCAGGGGCTCGCCTGAGCCATGGCCATCGAGGGACCGGTCCGGGAGCTTGCGCTCAGCGATCTGCTTCAGCTTCTCTTCCTCTCACGGAGGACGGGGCGCCTCATCGTCAGCGACGATTCGGCTGGGCTCTCGACGATGCTCGAGATCAATGGCGGCATGCTGATCGGGGCCACGGCGTCGACGCGCGAGGCACGACTCGGTCAACTCCTCATCGGGTCAGGTCGGGCCACGGAGGATCAGGTCGCGACGGCCCTGGAGGCCCAACGACTAACCCCGGAGCGCAGGATTGGCGAAATTCTGGTCGAGAGGGGCGCGGTCCGGGAGGCCGAGATCCGCCGGCATCTTCGGTTCCAGATCGAGGAGGCCGTATTCGACCTGATGCGGTGGGAGGACGGCCACCTCCGGTTCGAAGAGGGCGGGGACTGGCCCGAGAGGGCGATCGATGTGCGATTGCCGACGGACGGCGTGTTGATGGAGGCGACACGCCGGCTCGACGAATGGGCCGAGGTCACGGCCAGCGCGCCGGATCCAGACCCGCTTCCCCGACTGGCGGGCGGCAACGGCGCCACCGGGAAGCCGCTCGCGCTCGATCCACTGGAGTGGGAGGTACTCGCCAAGGTTGACGGCGAACACACGCTCCGGCGGATCGCGCGGAGCCTCGGCCGCGCCGAGCTGGACATCGCCCGCGCCATCTACAGCCTCGCGTCGACGGGGGTGGTGGAGATCGGCTCCAGGCGGTCGCCGATCCCGAACGGCACCAATGGAAGCGTCGTCGACGCGCTGGAGAGCGAGATCCGGGTGATCGAGGGGGCATTGCGCGCGGGCAGCACGGGCGACGCGGACCGGAGGGTCTCGGCGCTCCTCGCCCAGCGACCGGGGTCCGCCGCGCTCCACCTGCTGCGCGGGCGGGTTCTGGCCGAGCGTGGCGACACGGACGACGCGATCGCGATGCTGGAACGCGCCGTCAGCCTGGATCCGTTGCTGGCCCCCGCGTACTACCACCTGGCGCGCGTGGCGATCCGGGTCGCGGACTTCGAGCGGGCGCGGACGGCGCTGGGTACGTACGAACGGCTGTCGGACCCGTCGTCCGCGCGGCGAGCGGCGGCGGGCCGTCTGGCGACGGGGCTCGAGCAGATGCTGGTTGCTCTGGAGGAGGTGGGCGAATGATCCATCCACAGGAGAACGGCGTCCGGCGCCTCCAGGAAGAGGTCGCCCGCGACCCGGGCAGCCTGGCGTTCGTGCCCCTGGCGGATCTCTACCGCGCCCAGGGCCGGCTGGACGTCGCCCGCCGGGTGTGCGTGCGCGGCCTCCAGCGCAACCCGACGCACGTGGAGGCCCACTACATCCTCGGCCGCATCTACCGCGACGATGAGGAGCCGGAGAAGGCCTACGACGAGTGGGATATCGCGCTTCGACTCGACCCGCTGGACATCGCCTCGCGGCGCGCGATCGCGTTTCTCTGCCTCGAGCAGGGCGACTTCACGGAGGCGGAAAAGCACCTCAGGCGGGCGCTCTCGATCGATCCGGACGACCCGCGCCTCCGGCGCGCGATGCGGTTCATCGAGCGCGGCGGTCGGAGGGTGGACCCCGACGCGTCGTACTGGGAAGGCGTCTCGGCGCTGGTCGGTTCGCGGCTCGGCGGCTTCGTGCGAGAGTCCCGGGTCCGGCTGATCCTGGTACTCGACGGCAGTGGCCGCCTGCTCGCCCAGCAGGGGCTGACGGACGACCTGGACGTTGCCGGGTTCGCCTCGCTTGCCGCCGGCGTTCACGCCGCTGCCCGCGAGATCGCGCGGCTCTCCGGGCAACCGGGGTTCTCGCAGCTGTACCAGGGCCGAGGCGAACATCAGATCTTCGTCGGGACGGTCCGGGCACCGGCCGGCGAGCTTCTTCTGCTCAGCGTATTCGGCGAGGACACGACGATCGGGCTCGTCAGGGCGCTCCACCGCGAACTCGCCGAAGCTCTGGCTCGTGAACGGTGGCCGGCGATCTCGACGAGCAATCACTCTGAGAACCTGGAGGCCGAACTTGCCGAAGGGCTCGCGAGGCTCGGGACACGGGCTCGAAACGGGCACGGAGGTCGAGACTAGCCATGCCGATCGTCAACTATGCTGCACGGGAAGTGACCGCGAAGATCGTCTACTACGGGCCGGGCCGGTCGGGGAAGACCACCAACCTGCAGTACATCCACGGCGCCGTGCCGGACGATCGAAAGGGCGAGATCGTCTCGTTGGCGACGGAAGGAGATCGAACGCTGTTCTTCGATTATCTGCCGATCGATCTGGGGTCCATCTCCGGGTATCGCACCCGGATCCAGCTCTACACGGTACCGGGCCAGGTCTACTACGATTCGACACGCCGCCTGGTGCTGCAGGGTGCGGACGGCATCGTTTTCGTGGCCGACAGCCGTCGCCAGCAGCGTGAGGACAACGTGGAGAGCTTCCGCAACCTCCAGGGGAACCTGCTCGACCAGGACGTGGATCCGCGGACGGTGCCGCTCTGCTTCCAGTACAACAAACGCGATGTCGTGGAAGCGCTGCCGATGACGGTGCTCGAGTCGGACCTGAACTACCGCTCCCTGCCTTCCGTGGAAGCATCCGCGGTGGATGGCCGGGGCGTATTCGAGACGCTGCAATCCGTGACGGGGCTCGTACTCGCCCGGCTGGCGCGTCGGCTGAGCGCGAACGAACCCGTGGCGGAGGCGGAGAGTGCCTGACTCGAGCCTTTCCTTCGAGCGATTCCTGACGGGCAGCGTCAACGAGCTGGCCGTCGCGGCGGCGCGTCGGGCGGCGGAGAACCCCGGGGCCGTCTACAACCCGCTGTTGATCAGCGGCCGAGCGGGGCTGGGGAAGAGCCACCTCCTGAACGCCGTCGCCCGGTACGCGACGTCTCTCGAGCCCGACATCGTCGTGCACCTCGACAGCGCCGACCGCATCGCCGCGCGGTTCGAGGACGCGGTCGAGGAGGGGACGCAGGAACCGTTCATCGAGTCGTTCATGGGGATCGATATCCTCCTGATCGACGACATTGAACGGCTGGCGGGGATGGAGAGCGCGCAGACTGCGATGTGCACCATCGCGCACCGGATGTCGATCGAGGGACGGCAGATGGTGATCGCGTCGAAGGTCGCGCCAGCGGAGATGGCGGGGTTCACGTCGGCATTCATCGACATCATGACCCGCGGCCTGGTGGTGGATATCCACCCGCCGGACGCGGATCTGAGGCGGACGCTTATCGACGCGTTTGCGCGGGAGCACCGCGTGACGCTGCCGCCCGACGTGGTTCGGGCGCTGGCGGAGCGGGAGTTCACCGATGTCGTGGCGATTCAGGCGGCGGTTTCGACGGTGATCGACGCCGCGGCGGCGGAAGGGAGGGAGACCCGCGTTGAAGACCTGGCGTTCATCGTAGACGCGGATGCGGAGGGCGGCACCAGGAACCAGGACGAGGACCAGCGCGAGGGAGGAAAGGGTCAGGGGGACGAATTCGGGTCGTTCCTCGACGACGTGTCACGGACGCTCGCGACGGTCGTCGAGACCTCGCCGTGGCGGCGGCGGATTGCGGAGGCCATCCTCAGGTGGGAAGGCGAAGGCGTCGGAACGTCGCGGCTCGACGACGCGCTCCTCGCAGAGGACTCGCCGGATGTGGATGAACTTCTCGGCGACTACACCCGCGACGCGTCCCGGCTGCTGCAGATCCGGCGGGAGATGGCCAACCTCGGGGTTCGGCTCACCGTCGACGATCCGGCCGATCTTGGCGCCGCGGAGGCACAACTCGCCACCACGCTTGCCGCTGGCGAAACCCTCGCGGCCACCGCGACTTCCACCGAGTCTGACCCCGATACGTCGGGTGTCGTCGATCCGTGGTTCCTCAATCCCGACAAGGTCATCCTCGACTGGACGGACCTCGACGGACGCCTCGTGCTGGAAGCCGGCTGATGGCAATCAAGGGAAACCTCCGCGAGGCGAGCCTCGCTGACGTGCTTCAGCTTCTGGCGCTGGGGCGAAAGAGCGGCTGCCTATCGGTATCCGATCGCAACAGTTTCGGGCAGATCTACTTCGATCAGGGGATGATCAGCTACGCGGCGATCGTGAACCGCCGCGACCGTATGGGAGACCTGCTGGTCAAGAACTCGCTGATCACCGCGGCGGAGCTGAGTGCCGCGGTCGCCGAACAGGTCGGCCAGAACCCGCCACGGCTGGGCGAGATCCTGATCCGCCGCGGCTCCATCACGCGGAAGCAGCTCGAGCACTACATCCGCATCCAGATCGAGGAAGCGGTCTACTTCCTCTTCACCTGGAACCAGGGCACGTTCTACTTCGAGCCGGGCGAGTCGCCCGATCCCGCGGATGTGACCGTATCGATCAACCCGGAAGGCCTGCTGCTGGAAGGGGCGCGGAGGGTCGATGAATGGACGCTGATCGAAAAGAAGGTCGCGCCGGACCTCGTGTTCGCGCTGGACCGGTCGCACGGCGACCCGGAGTCGGCCGAGCTGACGGAGGCGCAGCGGCGGATCCTGCCGTTGATCGACGGGCGGCGGAGCGTGCGCGATATCATCGAGGACTCGGGGCTGCTCGAGTTCGAGACGTGCAAGGCGGTCTTCGGGCTGGTGCAGGCGGGGTTCGCGCGGCACCGTG
>CAZUVK010000045.1:0-4232 GCA_964623785.1 uncultured Gemmatimonas sp.
ATCTCCCGCCGACTCGTGGAGATGATGCATGGCACGATCGGCGTGGAGAGCCGCCCCGGCGAAGGAGCCGAGTTCTGGTTCCGGCTTCCGGGATTGAACGCACCCCCGCGCCGTGCTATCGTTCGCGCGGGCCAGATTCAGCAAGTCTAACGGGATATCCAATGCCAAGAGTTCTTGTCACCGGCGGCGCCGGTTTCATCGGATCGCACATCGCCGCCGCGTACCTCGCGGAGGGGTATGAAGCAACCATCGTCGACAACCTGTCGAGCGGAAAACGATCAAATGTTCCGGCCGGGGCGGAGTTCATCGAGGCCGACATTCGCGATGCGTCGGTCGGCGACCTCGTGCGGCAGCGAGGGTTCGACGTCGTGAGTCACCACGCCGCCCAGATCGATGTGCGCGTTTCGGTCGCGAACCCGCGCCTTGACGCGGCCATCAACATCGACGGGTTGCTGAACCTCCTGGAAGGGGCCCGCCTTGGCGGGGTCGGCCGGTTCGTGTTCGTGTCGTCCGGCGGTGTGGTGTACGGGGAACCGGAGTTGAGGCCCACGCCGGAGACCGCGCCGAAGCTGCCGGAAAGCCCGTATGGCGTGACCAAGCTGACCGGCGAGCAGTACCTCTACTACTACCATCGCGTCCACGGCCTGGATTACGCCGCGGTCCGCTACTCGAACGTCTACGGGCCGCGACAGGATCCGCACGGAGAGGCCGGCGTGGTCGCGATCTTCTCCACGCGCCTCATCCAGGGCAACCCGCTGACGATCTGCGGCGATGGGGAGCAGACCCGCGATTACGTCTTCGTCGGGGACGTGGTGGCCGCGAACCTGGCGGTGACCCGGGCGCAGCTGCCCGCCGCCTCGCGCCTGGACGACCGCGCCTTCAACGTAGGAACGGGCCGGGAGACGAGCGTGAACACGTTGGCGGCCACGCTCGGGCGAGCATCCGGCCATGCCCCGACCATCGAGCGGGCCGAAGCCAGGCACGGCGAACTCCGGAATTCGAGCCTCGACACGAGCAAGCTGCGGGGGATCGGGTGGGAGCCGGAGACGGACCTCGAGACAGGGCTGGCCACCACCTTCGACTGGATCGCGTCGGTTACTCCCGTGGTGGGCACGCCCGAGCAGTAGCGCCGGTCGACTGGTTCAGGGACTTCCGGCTCACGACACCAGCATCCGGTCGGCGAGCCGGCTCGCCAACGCGAGGATCGTGAGCACGGTTGGTCGGGCCAGCGCCTCAGGGAACACACTCGCATCGCAGACGTGGAGCCCGGCGACCTCGGTCGAGAGGTTGCGATCCACTATATCGCCGATTCGCGCGGTGCTCGCCGGATGGGTGCCGCGCAGCGGAGTCGTGACCAGTGAATCCTCATCGCACCCGACCGCCCGCAGAAGCGAACGCGCCGTCTGTTCCGCCGAGCGAAGCCGCTCGTCATCGCCCGCCGTCTTTCCCTTGACGACCGTCCCGTCCGCGCGCACTTCGCCGCTGACTTCGTCCTTCAGCTTGATCATGATCCCTACCGTTCGGCTCCAGCGCGGCCAGGAGAGGGCGTAGCTGGGGCCTTTCGTCATCATGACGATGGGGTACATCAGCCACGGGTCGATCAGAGTCGAATAGAGCACGCCAAGCTCGTCGTCGGGGCAACTCCACGTCATCGGAGGGTCCTGCCCGACGCCTTCGGAGGGAGCGACGCCGTAAACCATCGCCGTCGTGTCCATCGTCATTCCCCGTCCCGCCCCGTCGATCCCGCTGTTTCGGAGCAGGATCGCCGACCCGATCCCACCGGCGGCGACGACCACACGGTCCGCGTCGACCCGGAACGGCCTGCCATTCCGCCGACCGGCCACCCCAGTCGCCTCCCCCCCGGCGATCGTCACCCGATCGACCCGCGCCCGCGTCCAGAGCGTCGCCCCCGCCGCGACCGCGTCATCGACCCACTCGGCCGCGTTCCACTTGGCGCCGCACCTGCAGCCGAGCATGCACTTCGCGCCGCAATCGAACTCTCTCGCACGTGACGGGCGCATGAACTTGTCCTGCGCATGCCAGGGCATCCCCATACTGAGCCCTGCCTCGGCCACGCGAGTCGACGCCGCGCCGCGCAACTCCGGCGGCAGCGGCGCGACCCCAAGCTCCCGCGCCGCTGCCGCCGCGGCCTCGCGCAGGTCGATCCCGTACCTCGTTCGCAGCCACTCCGGTGGAGGCGCCGAGCAGCCGCAGTACATGCTTGTCGCCCCGCCCAACATCAACGGGCGAACAATGTTGAGTCCTTCGCTCGTGAAGCGGAGAGCGCCGCGGTCGGCGTACAGGAGCGCGCCCGGGTAGGTACCAAGGAGGGGGCTTCCGCGCCAGTCGCGGCCACGCTCGAGGATGAGCACGGACCGGCCGGCGCGAGCGAGCGCACGAGCGACGGTTGCACCGCCGGGTCCCGAGCCCACAACCACGACATCGTATCGTTTCATCTGCCTGTCCGGCCGCGGTCGAGCGGCGCGAGGTTCGTCGTAAACACCGGCGGCGTCAGGAACTTGTGCCGCCCTATGCGGTACTGCGCCCGGTATCCAGCGGTTCCATCGGAATGTACCTGATGCAGGCGACTTCCAGACGAATCTTCCTTCGGGCCGGCGTGCTGGTGGCGACACTGCTCGCCGTTCCCGGCGTGGCCTCGGCACAAGAGGCGCCCGGTGACGGGTGGAACGCGCCCGGCGCGATCGAACTCGTCCGTCGCGGCGTCGATCGCCGTTCCACCGAAGTCCGCGACACCGCGCTCCTCTCCTATTCGGCGCGCGGTGACGGATACGTCTATTTCCTCCTCGACGCGGCCGACGCGGGGAGCGAGAGCCTCGTCCGCACCGACCAGGTGGCGGTCGAACTCCACTGGCGAGCGCCCGATCAGGTTCGACAACGTATCGTAGGGATGCGCGAGCGGCGCGAGCTGCCAATCGTCGGCCTCCACTACTACCTCGACAGACTCACGATCGTCCAGGACGATTACGGCGAGTCGATCGTCATCGCGGACGGCGACAACGTGAACGAGGTGACACACCCCGTCGGTCCGGCCGGCGAGGCGTGGTACGACTATCTTCTCGTGGATTCCCTGACGCTTCGGATCCCCGGGATCGACGCACCCGTACGCGTGCACGAACTGCGCGTTCGACCCCGAGACCCCACGCGGCCAGCGATCGTCGGATCCGTATTCCTCGAAGCCGCGACCGGCGCGCTGGTACGGATGGAGTTCACCTTCACGCCGGCGGCCTATGTTGACCCCCGCCTCGATTACATCAACGTCACCCTGGAGAACGGTCTCTGGCAGGGGCGCTACTGGCTTCCGCGCGAGCAGCGGCTGGAGATCCGGAGAGAGATGCCCGAGTTGGACTTGCCATTCGGGACGATGATCCGCACCCGGATGCGAATCGGCGAGTATCGCTTCAACGAACCCGTGCCCGACTGGCTCTTCGCCAGCCGGCTTCAGATCACGCTGGCGCCCGCCGCGGAACGCGAGAGCTTCGCCTTCGATCGACCCATCGACGCGGACTGGACGCTGGAAGGCGTCGGTCCGACCACGGATCTTCCGGCGATTCAGCGGGCGGCGCGGCGGGTCGTGCGGGAGCAGGCGGCGAGTGGCCTGCCGATCGGACGGATCTCCCCGGGCTCGGTCTCGGAGGTCGCCCGCTACAATCGGGCGGAAGGTCTCGCGGCGGGGCTTGGCGTCGGCGTCCGTCCGGCGCCCGGGATCTCAGGGCGGCTGGGTGCCGGTTGGGCGTTCGGGGCGGAGCACCCCACCGCGGCTCTGGAACTGGCACGGACCGCCGGCTCGACGATGCGCGTTCAGTCCTATCGCAACAGACCGTTGGACGTCGGTGCGTTCCAGCCAGCGTCGGGGGTCGCCAACTCGGTCTCGTCGTTGTTCGCGGGCGACGATTGGTTCGACCCCTATTACGCATCCGGTGGTTCAGCGACGATCTCCCGCACCCTCCAGGGTGGATGGTCGGCCGAGGCTACCGGACGACTCGAGCGGCACGGATCCGCGGAGATTACGTCCACCTACTCCGTCTCCGGTTCGACAGGGGATTGGCGGCCGGTCCGTGAAATCGACGAGGGCCTTCATATCTCGGCCAGGGCGGTAGTGGCCCGGGACGCCACACCGACGGGGGGATGGTGGGGACGGGCCGCGCTCTACGCCGGACATCTCGAGAGCACCGACAACGCTTTTTCTTTCGGTCGCGCCGAAGTTGCGGGCG
>CAZUVK010000045.1:4242-18444 GCA_964623785.1 uncultured Gemmatimonas sp.
CGGTCATTCCCGCACCTGGTCGTCACGGCGCGCGCGCGTCGACGTCATGGGGGTGGCCGGGTTGTCGCTCGGGACAATCCCCAGACAGGAGCTCGCCCTCATCGGCGGAAGAGGTACGTTGCCGGGCTACGGCTTCCGGACATACGGCGGCGGAGACTACGCGATCGTCGACGTTCGCGGCGCGGCCGACATCTGGCACCCGTGGCTGCGAGGCCGGCTCAACGCGGCCGCGGGCTGGTCACGCGTGGGCGAATCGGCGGAAATGGCGTCCGGCCTTTTCGGCGTGGACGGGACCGGTGGATTGAAACCCACGGTCGGCGCGGGTGTGGGCTTCTTCTACGACCTTCTCCACATCGACGTCGCGCGTGGTCTCGGCGCGGACGGCCGCACGCAGATCATCATCGAATTTCCCGCGGTCTTCTGGGACTTCCTCTGACGTCAGGCCAGGGGCCTCGAGCGGTGGAGCATCAGGCGACGTCGGCGTCCACCTCGCTCCGCGCGAGCGGAGCCAATCCGGTCTCGGGCGCGCCCAATTCCTTCAGGCGGCCGGTCACCGTCGCTGACGTCCTGCCCGCAGTCGCGGCCCGTTGTTCCAGCCCGTCGGACGCCATGAGGACCGAGACCCATCGGAACTCAGCCGAGTTCTCGAGGCTGATCTTCAGCGCTACCGTGAGCGGCACGGAGAGGAACATCCCCACCGGTCCCCATACCCATCCCCAGAACACGAGCCCGAGGATCACCACGAGCGTGGAGATCCCCAGCTGGCGGCCCATCAGCATCGGATCCAGGAAGTTGCCGAACAGCGCGTTGACGGCAACGTAGACGATCGCAGTGAGTGCCGCGGTCCCGGGCCCGACCTGGAGAAGCGCGATCATGATCGCGGGGAACGCGGCAACGATGGACCCGACGTTGGGGATGTAGTTCAGGAGGAACGCGAGCAAGCCCCAGAGCAGCGCGAAGTCGAGTCCGATGGCCCATGTCGCGACACCGATCGTCAATCCGGTCGCGGCACTGATGAACGTCTTGATCGCGAGGAAGTGCTGGATCTCACTCACCATCTTCGCCCATCGATTGACGCGTTCGCGGCCGACCGTCAACCGAAGCTTTCGCCCGAACTTGGCGGCTTCCGCGAGCATGAAGATGAAGATCAGGACCACCAGGAACACCGTGGTCACCATCTCCGTCGCCCAGCGCGCGAGTGAGCTGGCAAGCGACAGGATCCACCCGTAGTTCGGACCGCTGCCTGACGACACCTGTTCACCAGCGACCGGCGCGGGAAGCCAGAGTTCGCTCGGCGGCACGATCTCGAACCCTCGTTCGGCGAACCACGCGACCATGGCCACCTCCATATCCTGGAGGCGGATCAGATAGGTGGCATACTCGCTGGAGATCTCGAGCGAGGTGAGCCGGACGAGGCAGCCGATGAGGAAGAGCGCCGCTCCGTCGAGCAGTACCACCAACAGGATTGCCACACTGGTGGGGATACCTTTACGGCGGGCGATGTTCAGAAGCGGAAGGCTCGCGACCGCGACGAACAATGCCAGCGCCAATGGGACGAGAATGGTGCTCGCCGCCCTCAAACCGGCAACGACAATGACCAGGCATGCCGCTGTAAGCAGGAACCGTAGCCCGGGAGTAATGTACGATTGCGTGGTCATGGTTCGTCGAGTCATTCCGGTCGATGCGTCACGATCCTTCGCGAACTCCGTACCCGCCGGAACGGTCCGGGGATCCTTCCGCGGCCCGTCCATGTCGTCCGGACGCGAGCCGCTCTCAACTGGCGTGCCTCGAGGGGTGAAACAATGCGCTCACACCTGAGATCGATAGCTGCTTCACTTTTCCTGATGAGCGCCGTTGCCGCCGTCCCGGGCTGTGCGCGGAATCCGGTGACCGGGGATCTCCAGCTCGCCCTGATCTCGGAAGCGCAGGAGATCCAGATGGGCGAGCAGGCGGCGCGGGACGTCGAGCAGTCGATCGGCCTGGTGGACGATCCGGCGTTGCAGACCTATGTCCAGGAACTCGGCCGCCGGCTCGCGGCGAGTTCCGAACGCCCGCATCTGCCCTGGTCGTTCGCGGTCGTGGACGACCCAACGCCGAACGCGTTCGCGCTGCCGGGTGGCTACATCTACATCACCCGAGGGCTTCTGGGCCTCATGGGCACGGAGGCCCAGCTCGTGAGCGTCCTGGGCCATGAGATCGGCCACGTGACGGCTCGACACCATGTCTCGTCTCTTTCGCGAACGCAGCTGGCGCAGCTCGGCCTCGGTGTCGGCGGCGTGCTCTTCCCGGACCTCCAGGCGGTCGGTGGGGTCGCCAGCGCGAGCCTCCAGCTGCTCTTTCTCCGGCATGGCCGAGATGCGGAGCGGCAGGCCGACGAACTCGGCTTCCGCTACACGCTCCAGAGCGGCTTCGACGTCCGGGAGATGGCGCTCGTCTTCCAGTCTCTCCAGCGTATGGGTGAGCAGCACCAGCAGAGTGCGGTTCCCTCGTGGCTCCTGACCCATCCCGAGCCGGGCGACCGGATCCAGGTGGTGCAGCAGCGAGTCGCGGCGGCCGGCCCGCTCGGCACCCTTAGAATCGGGGGACAGCCGTACCTGGAGCGGATCGACGGACTCGTATACGGAGCCAATCCGCGAAACGGGTACTTCCGCGACGGGGTATTCCTCCATCCCGACCTGCGGTTCCGCATCCCCTTCCCGGCCCAGTGGCAGACACAGAACATGTCACAGGCGGTGATGGGGATGAGCCCCAACCAGGACGCCCTGATTCAGCTCTCGCTCGCTCCCGATCGCACCATCGACGCCGCCGCGCAGCGGTTCCTCTCGCAACAGGGCATCGAGCCCGGCACGACCACCAGAACCATGGTGAACGGGCTCAATACGATCCAGTCGACGTTCCGGGCACAGACGCAGGACGCGGCGATCCAGGGCATGGCGGCGTTCGTCTCGCATGGCGGAGCGATCTACCAGATCCTGGGCTACTCGACGCTCGCCAGCTTCCCGAACTACGAGAATACGCTGCGCCAGGCGTTGCGAGGGTTCGCCCCGCTCACCGACCCGCAGGCGCTGAACGTCCAGCCCTCGCGGCTTCGCATCGTGCGCAGCACCGAGTCGATGACGCTCGCACAGTTCACGCAGCGTTTCCCATCGTCGGTTTCGCTCGACGAGCTGGCGATCATCAATCAGGTACCGGGAGGCAATTCGCTCCTTTCGGCCGGGACGCTGCTGAAGCGGATAACCAACTGACGGCGGGTTCGCGACCGATGCGCCGGCCGGTTGACGGTCGGCGCCCTACCCCTTTACTCCATTCGGACGCGGGTTTCCCCGGCACTCGCCAACGGTCAGTATCTTGCGACTGTCTCCCTTGATACGCTTATTGAGGGAAGCGGCGCATGTGCCCCCCTTCCCGGCTCATTCAGCAAGGACGCCAGCGTGAGCCACAGGATACTCGCTAGAATCCGGCTATCCGCCTCGGTCGCGGCCGCGTTGCTCGCGATCGTCATGGGTACGCCGTCGGCGGTCGCCCAGTCCGTCGTTCACGGGATCGTAGTCGAAGATGGCTCACGGCGCCCGATCAGCGTCGTCGACATCCGCCTCACCAGCGTCGATGGCACGAGCACGGGTCGCGCGATCTCTGACGACGAAGGCCGCTTCCGGGTGGAGGTGGCAGACTCAGGCCTCTTCAAGCTCGAGGTGACCAGGGTCGGGTACGCGTCGCTGACGGCCGACAGCATCCGCGTATTCGAGAATGATGAACTCGAGCTGGAGATCCGGCTCGATCTGACGGCGGTACCGCTCGACGCGGTTACGGTCGTCACCCAGCGGCGGGCGGAACCGATGCGGATCGTGCGATTCCGGGAGCGCGCATCGTTCAACCAACGCGCCGGGATCGGGCGGATCTACATGCGCGAGGACCTTGACAGGTTGTCGCCGAACTCCGCGCAGGAGGTGCTCGACCGAATCATTTGGACCCGGTGCAGACCCCACGTGCTGCTCGATGGGCTTCCCTTCGAGGGATCCATGAGCATGGTGGATGGCGACGTCATCGAGGGAATCGAGATCTATCGGGGGATTACACAGATTCCGATCGAATACTACCGATCGGGGATGTGCGGGCTCGCCATGGTCTGGTCGCGATCCGACCCTCCGGGGATGAGGCCGTTCTCCTGGCGAAGGGCCGCTGTCGCCGGTGTGATGGTCCTGCTCGTGGGGCTATTCGCGCGCTGAGAACGCCACAGTCGACGACGATCCGCGCGCGTCCGTGGTCTCTTCGCGAGAGAGCTGGCCGGCCCACGAGCCGGCTTTGATTAAACGCTCGAGGGCCGCCCATCAGGACGGCCCTCGATTCGCGAAACCGGCGGACGTTAGAAGACGATGCCGGCCTGGACCCCGAAGAGCAGGTCCGTGTTGTCCTCGAAGATCTTCTGAATCGACGCACCGAAGAAGAGGTTGCTGACCACGAGGTTCGCGCCGGCATCGAGCCCGAACGACGTGTCGCTGACCGAAGCACCATCGAAGCTGGAACGCGCCCAGAACAATTGCGGGTTTGCGAACGGAGCGATGGCGATGCCACTGTCAACTTCAAAAGTCGCCCCGACGGCTACGCCAAGGGGAACCGAGATCGTACGCGGATCGTCGGCCAGGGTGACCTGGGCACCGGCGGTCGCACAGAACCCGAGGTTACCCGTGTTTACCGGAAGCTCGAACGCGGCGTCCACGCCGAGCTGGTGACGCGAATCGCCGAACTCCGGGCTGACGAGCTCATACGACGCGGCCAAGGTCAACGGAGCCGCAAAGTGGTTCGCGGCACGTACACCGAAGATGTTCGCGTAGTCAGGGAAACCAGCGCTCAGGGCAACCGACGTCTGACCTACGTTGAGCGGCACCCCCACGCATACCTGCGCGAGCGCCGGCGTCGCCGCAAGGGACAGCGAAAGCATGGCCACGCCGAGTCCACACCGCTTGACATTCATTGGTTCTCTCCAGAAAAGTTGTTGCAGTCTCGCCTCCATTCGTGGAGGCGGCGGCATTGTATCGACCGGCTAACCCAAGCGCAATCACCTGTGTGCCTTCTCAATCCGTGGCGCCAGCGCCGGTCGATCCCATCGTCGCGGGACGCGCATCGGACACATTTGCGAGGTGAAAGGTTCCCCGCAGCGACAATTCTGTAGCTTGCCGGTGGGACCATCGCCGGACCTCCACCACGAAATTCCACAGCTCGCATCGGCGCGATACGCCCCGACCAGAAACGCGGAAAGCCGGCACGCACCCGCGTTGCCGGCTTCGCCGCCTCGCCGCAGCGCCCCGGTCGGGGCGAGGGACTACCGCTTGGTTCCCTTACCCGCCGCCGTCATCATCCCGCCCGCGATATCGAGCGTCGCGTCGAGCCCGGCGTCCGTCGGCGCGAGCGTCATGACGATCGGGATCAGCTGCCCCTGCGCGTCCAGCGAGTAGGTCAGCACGAGACTCGCCGCGTTCTTCGAGATCTGGCTCACCTTCTGGCTGCCCAGGTCGCTGGTCACCTCGGCGGCGACATTTCCGCTCTCCTCGGTAATATTGACGGTCATTGCGAGGGTCTGCCCCTGTGCGTCGATGGAGACCGCCCACGCGCCCAGGAACGCCTGCGCTTCCGCCACGGGAACCTGAGCGTCGGCGCGGGAGACCCCGGCGAACGCGAGCATGGCGGCGGCGAGAGCGAAACTACGGGAAAATCGACTCATGATGTTTGCCCTTTCGGGTTTGTGTGAAGTCCAGCAAGGAACCGGCACCGGCGACGGAACCGCCGCCGCGGGTTGCGCCTGTCGGGGCGCATCACTCAAAGCGGAGTGCTTCAATCGGGGAAAGCCTCGCGGCCCGATACGCGGGCCACAACCCGAAAACCATCCCGACCGTGGCCGAGAAACCGAGCGCCATCACTACCGCCTGCGGCGAGATGCCCAGCGCGAACCCGGCGAAGCGCTGGATCACCATCGCCGCGCCCGCGCCCAGCGAGAGACCCAGCGCGCCGCCCGCCATGCAGAGCACGAGCGCCTCGATCAGGAACTGCACGAGGATGTCGCGGCGTCGAGCGCCCAGCGACTTCCGAAGCCCGATCTCACGAGTCCGCTCGGTCACGGAGACGAGCATGATGTTCATGATCCCGATGCCACCGACGAGGAGTGAAATCCCCGCGATGCCCGCGAGCAGAAAAGTGAATATCCCCATCGTCTCCTGCACCGTGTTGACCAGCGAGGCCGGGTTGTTGACCGAGAAGTCACTCGGGTCGCCGGGCTGGATCCGGTGTTCACGTCGGAGGACCTGATCCACCTCGGCCATCGCGGCGGTTACCGTGTTCTCGCCGGTCGCCTGCACGGAGATCGACCGCACCCGGTCGGTTCCCATCACCCTGAATTGCGCCGTCGAAAGCGGGATGTAGATGCGTTCGTCGGGGTTCCCGAAGCCCTGCGAGCCCTGCTCCTCGAGTACGCCGACGACCTCGAACGGAAGCCCCCTGATCCGGATCTGCTGTCCGACCAGGATCGTGGTGTTCGGGACGCCGATCCGCTCACCGGCGCGCGCGCCGAGCACGGCGACGCGTCGGCGAGCCCCCTCCTCCGCCTGGGTGAAGAGCCGCCCCGCCAGGAGCGCCTGGCCCTGGATGTCGAAATAGCTGGGCCAGGTTCCGATGATCTCGCTGTTGGAGTTCCCGTTCCGGTACTCGACCTGAAGGCGCGACGAGATCTCCGGCGCGACCGCGCGGATGGCCTGCGGCGCGCGAAGGAGCGCCTCCGCGTCCACGGCGGTTAGCCTGGCGTTCCCGCGGTCCACGCCGCCCTGAATCTGCTGACCCGGAGATACGGTCACCACCTGCGTCCCCAGACCCGAGAGACGCTCGGAGATGGACGCCTGCGCACCCTCGCCCAGCGCCACCATGGTGATGACCGAGGCGATTCCGATGATGATCCCGAGCGTCGTCAGCAGCGAACGCATCTTGTTCGCGAACACCGCGGTCAGCGCGACGCGTGTGATCTCGAGGAACATGGCTAGTTGCCTCTCGGGCCGCCGCCGCCGAACGGGCCGCGCATCTGACTCTGCTGCTGCGCCTCCATTCTCGCGACGGTCGCCAGGATCACTTCCTCGCCCGCGGCGAGGCCGCTGACCACCTCGCTACGATCCCAGTCGGAGATGCCGAGCGTGATCTCCCGCATCTCCACGCCGGCCGGGCTTCGGACGAATACGACCGCCGGCCGGCCCTCGCCGCGTGCCGCCGTGGCGCTCAGGGTCGCGGACTCCGCGCGCCGCGCGCCCAGCGCCCTTGCCACGCTCGCCGCATCCTGAACCGCGACCACCGCCTCATTCGGAACGGTCACGACGTCCGCCCGGTGCGCGATCTCGACAGAGATACCCGCGTTCATCCCGGGCCGCAGCAGGCCCTCTCCGTTGGTGAGCCGCACGATCACCGGGAACATCGTGACGTTCTGGTCGATGATCGCCTGCGGCTCGATCTTCAGGACCTCCCCGAGGAACAACCGGTCGGGATACGCCTCGACCCGCACCTCGACGTTGTTGCCGGCCCGAACCGTGCCGATATCCGTCTCGTCGACAAGCGCGCGCACCTGCATCTCGGCGAGGTCGGCCATCTTCAGCAACGTGGTCCCGCCCGAGACGTTCGACGTCGCCGAGGCGATGATCTGGCCGACCTCGACCGTGCGCTCGATGATGGTGCCTTCGATCGGCGCGCTGATGGAGACGTCACCGCGCCGCTCCCGCGCGAGCTGCAGATTCGTCTGCGCCCGGACGAGGGACGCCCTCGCGTTGGCCGCGCTCTGGATCGCGTTCTCGTACTCCTGCTGGGTGACGACGTTGGCCTCCCGTAGCGCCTCGGTCCGCTCGCGCTGGGCGTCCGCCGTCCGGGCCTGGACCTCGGCGACTTCCAGGTCGGCGAGCGCCTGCTCCAGCGCGCTCTGCACGTCACGCGGGTCGATCTGCGCCAGCGGGGCGCCGCGCGGAACCCGGTCGCCGGTCTCCACAAACAGCTGGAGCACCTCCCCGGAGGCCTTGGACTTGACCTCCACGACACGGATCGGTTCGATCACCCCCGCGGCCTCGGCGCGAACCACCAGCTCGCCCAGCTCGGCGTAGCTCACCTGCTCCACCGGCGCGGCGTCCGCGTCCTCCGTCATCCCCATCCGCGCGATGACGACCGCTCCGACGAGCACGATCCCACCCACCGCCAGAGCGGCCTTTTTTCCCGCCATCATGCACCTCCGTGCAGTTTCATGGACTGTCGACGTGATTCGTTGCGTTCGTCGCTTTCGATCAAGCCGTCCCGGAGCACGACGAGCCGCTCCGTGTGGGCCGCGATATCGGATTCGTGGGTAACCATGATGATCGTCTGTCCATCCACATGAAGCCGCTCGAAGAGGGCCATGATCTCCTCCGAGGTCCTCGAATCGAGATTCCCGGTCGGCTCGTCGGCGAGGAGGATGGAGGGACGGGTCACCAGCGCGCGGGCGATCGCCACGCGCTGCCGCTGGCCACCGGAGAGTTCGTTCGGCCGATGGTCCATCCGGTTGTCGAGTTCGACGGCGGCGAGCGCCGCCACCGCGCGCTCCCTTCGCTCGGCCCGTGGCACCCCGGCGTACACGAGCGGTAGTGCCACATTGTCCAGCGCGCTGCCGCGGGGAAGCAGATTGAACGTCTGGAAGACGAAGCCGATCTCCCGGTTCCGGATCCCCGCGAGCTGGTCGTCGGTGAGACCGGCGACGCTCTGGCCGTTCAGGATGTACTCGCCGGCCGTGGGCGTGTCGAGACAGCCGATGAGGTTCATCAACGTGCTCTTGCCGCTCCCCGAAGGCCCCATGATCGCGATGTACTCGTTGCGGTCGACCCGAAGATCGACGCCACGCAGCGCGCGAACCGTCTCCGCGCCGAGCACGTACTCCTTGGTGAGCGCGCGGGTGACGATCACCGCGTCCCCGCTGGCGCCGGCGGAGACCGCGCGTTCCGCGGAAAGCGCCGTCGCGCCGCTCACAGGTCCCTCCCGGCGAGCGCCTCGAGTTCGGCCCGGGCGATGTGGTAGTCGAATCGAGAGGTGACGAGATCGGTCTCGGCCTGCGTCAGGTTCGTCTGGGACGCAATCAGGTCGAGGATGGTCGAACTCCCGAGCCGGTACCGCTCCTCCTGCACCCGGAGGTCTTCCTCCGCGACGGCGAGGGCCTCCTGGTTGAGCGCGATCCGCTGCTCGGCGAGCCGCAGCGCGCCGTGGATCCGCTCCGCCTCGACGCGCGCGGCGCGGCGCGCGTCCGCAAGCTGCGCCTCAGCGACGGTCGTCGCCACCCGTGCGCGCTCCACCGACGCCTCCCGCTGGAAGCCGTTGAAGATCGGATAGGAGAGGCTCAGGCCGAGCTGCCAGCTCGTGCGGCCGTTATCGAACGTCGGGTCCTGGTTGAACCAGTTGTATCCACCCGTGGCGCGGAGTGAGGGAAGGTACTGCGTGCGCGCCGCGCGCTCCGCGGCCACGTTCGCGCCAAGCGTGGCGCCAGCGGCGAGCACCGACGGCGACTCGTTGACGACCATCGAAACGAGCTCCTCCGGACCGAGCGCCATCGGGCTCACGTCCAGCGCCTCACCGCCTTCCGCGCCGACCGGCCCGTCCTCCCCGACGAGGCGGCCCAGCGCGAACGTCGCGTTGGTGTACTGGTTGCCGACGTCGAGGAGCGACTGCCGCGCGCGGGTCACCTCCAGCTGCGACCGCAGCACGTCCGACCGCGTCGCCGAGCCGAAATCCATCCTGCGCTGCGCGGCGTCGAGGCTCTCCTCGGCCCGGCGCAGCTGCGTCTCCGCCACCCGGACGAGTTCGGCGCTCCGGAGCGCGGTGAAGTACGCGCGTGTCGCGTTGAGCACGACGTTGTACTCGGCCTCCGTCGATCCCACGGCGGCCGCGGTCAGATCTGCCCGTGCCTGCTCCCGCACCGCACCCCTCCGGCCTCCCGTATAGACATCGACACTCGCGTTCAGACCCGCGTTATAGCTGTCGCTGGATCCGGTAACCGTGGTGTTCGTCTGTGGATTGAAGCGCTCCGAGCTCGCGAGCGAGGAGCCCGTGCTGGCCGAAAGCGTAGGGAGGTACGCGCCAAAAGCCGAACGATCCGCCGCCTCGGCGTTCCGGATCGAACCCGTCGCCTGCGCGATCTGCGGGCTGTGCGCCAGCGACGACGCGATCACCCGCTCGAGACTCATGAGCGGGATCGCGCCCTCCTGCGCACCAAGAACGGTCGGCGCCACCACCAACGCCGCGACCGCGAAAAGCCATCCAGGTTTCATCGTAGTCTTCCACCGCTGTTCATGATGTCGACCGGCCGCCCTGACGGTGCAGGCCCCCTCGACCCGGTTACGAAGATAGCGGCGGTTTTTCAACCTTTCCGCCGTGTATCCCGCGATCGGCAACGGGATGTCGTGAATGGTGCCTCCGTGTTGCGAACGGAGCGGATGCGGGGTTGCAGGCGCTGTCGAAGGCGGGCAGCTTTCAGGAGAGCGATTCGCGACAGTCCCCTTCCGTGGGAACGCCATGTCAGACTCTCCAGAATCCCGCGCCACGGCGCCAGGCGCGACCCGGCTGATCGACCCGTTGTCGGCGGAAAGGTTCGGCTGGCGCAACGGGCTGTTGAACGTCGCGTTCTGGACCCTCTACGGCGTCGTGACGAGCGCCGGGCTGCTCTTCTCCCCTCTCAGCGAGAGACCCGCGGTGCCATTCGCCGTGGTCACGGCGATCATGCTCAGCGCGTACACGTGGGCCGCGCTGACACCGCCGCTCTTCCGGCTCACTCGCGCGTTCAATCTCGAAGGAGGACATCGGCCCCGGCGACTCGTGGCGCTCGCGATCCTCGGACTGGCGATCGCGGCGGCGGTCTCGATCATCCTCGCGGCGGTCGCGTGGCTCGTCCTCATCCAGTTCGAGGAGCTGGGCATCGAAGGAACGGGCGCGCTCTGGCTGATCGCCCGCTTCCGCTTCCTCACCGACGTCCTTGCCTGCCTGCTCATCCTCGCGACGGGAATGGCCCGGGACTACTTCCTCCGCTACCAGGAGCGGCAGCAGGAGGCGAACACGCTGCGCGCTCAGCTCGTCGAGTCGCGGCTGAAGTTTCTGCGCGCCCAGCTCAACCCGCATTTCCTTTCGAATACCATGAACGCGGTCTCAGCGCTGGTTTCGAAGGATCCCCGGGCGGTCCGGCGGATGATCGCCCGGCTGAGCGAGCTGCTCCGGTACACGCTGGAAGCCTCGTCCGAACCCGAGGTGACCCTGGAGCGGGAGCTTGACGTGCTTCGGAAGTACCTGGAGATCCTGGAGATCCGGTTCCAGGGCAGACTCCGCGCGAGCATCACCGCCGACGCCGCGCTGATGGGCGCTCTCGTGCCCAACCTCATCCTCCAGCCCCTCGCCGAGAATGCGATGGAACACGGCGTCAGCCAGACTGGAGGGGTCGGGGAAATCTCCATCGGCGCCCATCGCGAGGGCTCGTGGCTCGTCCTCACCGTCGAGGATTCCGGCGCGGGAGAAGGGTTCGATCAGCTTGATTCGACAGACGTGGAGGATGTGGACAAGGGCACCCGTCCGATGGGGGGCTTCGGGCTGCGCCACGCACGGGATCGCCTGGAACAGCTCTACGGAGATGACGGGACGATCGTCCTCAGGCCAACCGCCGAGGGAGGGATGATCGCGGAGGTCCGGATGCCGCTCCGGATGAGCTCCAGCCCCTCGCCGGATCGCATCCAGGAAGTACCGGCCGGCGCACCGCATGGCTGATCGCCCCAAGGTTCGCGTCCTCGTCGTCGAAGACGAGCCGCTCGGCAAGGAGCGGATCCTCGAACTGCTGGCGGAACAACCCGATGCCGAGGTCGTCGGAACCGCGGAGAACGGTCGCGATGCCGTGGAACGGATCCGCGCGCTGGAGCCCGATCTCGTCTTCCTCGACGTGCAGATGCCTCGGATGAACGGGCTGGAGGTCGTGCGGGAGATCGGGCCGGCGGCCATGCCGGCGACGGTCTTCGTCACGGGCTACGACCAGTACGCGCTCCAGGCGTTCGAGTTCGCCGCGGTCGACTACCTCGTCAAGCCGTTCCCGGACGAGCGCTTCGAAGAGGCGTTTCACCGCGCGAAGCGGAAGATCGAGATGGAGGGAATCGCATCGCTGCGGGACCAGCTGATCGTTCTGCTCCAGGGCGGTCGCCCGCCCCCTGAGGCGCAAGGTCAGGCCGAACCCGCACGCACGCGACCGTATCTCCAGCGGCTCGCTGTGCAGATGCGGGGAAGGATGATCGTCATCCCCGTCGATGAGATCGACTACATCACGGCGAACGGGGTCTACGCGGAGGTGGTTCGGGGGAAGGAACGCCACCTGATCCGCGAATCACTGCAGACGCTGGAGGATCAACTCGATCCGGCGGAGTTCATGCGGATCCACCGGTCCGAAATCGTCCGGCTGGACCGCGTCGCCATGGTCGTTCGCGCGGGTGGGGCGGATCACGAGGTCCAGCTCAAGGACGGCACCCGCCTGCGGGTGGGGCGGTCGCGGCGGGATGAGCTCGAACAGAGGCTGGGAAGGGCGTAGAAAAGCGAAGTTGGAAGAGTGAAGTAGGCCCGCGTGGCTAGCCCGGGAGCTCACTTGGGCCCTTGTGGCGTGGGTCCTCCCACTACTGCCCGCCAGGCGGCATGGGCGCCCGCACCACCGGTGTGCCCTCGGGGCTCGGCGCCTTTCCAAAGACCTCCACGATCGTCGCCGTCACGGTGCCGGTATTGGTGAAGGTGTGCATCGCGCCGCCCTCAAGGTAGTGCACGTCGCCCGGCAGGACATCCACGGGCGGCTGGCCCTCGACCGTGAGCCGGAGCTGGCCGGTCACGAGCGTGAACACGTGGTACGTGGCGTCGGGATGGTTATGCATCCGGCGAGTAGCGCCTGGCTCGGCCCAGTCGCGCAGAACGCGGAAATCGGGATACTCCATCACTCTCATCGACGAGATGCCCGGGTCACCGGCGACCGGACGCCCGCTCTCAGGGCCGCCCACCGCCTGCGCATGCGCCTGGGTACCGGCGAGGGTTGCAAGGACCAGGAGGATCGCTGATTTCATCTGGGGCTCTCCTTCGGCGGCGCTGCGAGCGCCTCGTTCGGCGTGTGGACGAGTCGATCTCATCGGATGGGCATCCGCCGGACCGCACTCGAAATTAGCGCGACGGGCTGGTCGGAGCAAAGTGGCACCATCAAACGGGCCTCACAATGAGGCTCAATGGATGGGTGGCCACAAGATGCACAGAAGCACAAGGTCGAAGCCGACGTGAGAAGTGGCGGGGGCTGATTGAAATACCCGAATGGATGCCGCAAACCGCTATTGAGGACCGACATCATGACGAAGGCCCGGCAAGCGCAAGTGCTTACCGGGCCTTATTTTTCGTCCTATATGTCGCCGACATGATGTCGGCATGGCAAAGCGGAGGCGGAGGGACTCGAACCCCCAAGCGGTTGCCCGCGTCGCATTTCGAGTGCGATGCCTTACCAGTTAGGACTACGCCTCCCACCTACATATCCGTTCAGTCGGGACGGGCGGATTTGAACCGCCGACCCCTCGCTCCCGAAGCGAGTGCTCTACCGGGCTGAGCCACGTCCCGAACGACCAACAACCATCACCAGAGCGGACGGGGTGGGATTCGAACCCACGAGGGCGGTAAAACCCCACACGATTTCCAATCGTGCTCCTTAAGCCGCTCGGACACCCGTCCAATCATGCACGAAGAAGGCCGAGACCCGCGGAACTTCGCGCTGTCCGAACGTCACAGCGGAGAGGGTGGGATTCGAACCCACGGACGCTTTTGACGTCACGGTTTAGCAAACCGCTCCCTTGGGCCGCTCGGGCACCTCTCCGTGTCGAAAACTGGGGCGGCAGGATTCGAACCTGCGATCCTCGGATTAACAGTCCGATGCTTTGCCAGCTCAGCTACGCCCCATCATGCGCGCCGTAGGCGCGCGAAGAGTGAAGTTTGGAAGGGTGAAGAGTAAAGGCTGCGTACCCCTTTCACTCTTCTTACTTCACCCTTTTATTGCCCCGCCAGGGGTCGAACCTGGACTTTCCTGATCCAGAGTCAGGCGTGTTGCCAATTACACCACGGGGCATCTGAAAAGAGCGGGAGACGGGGTTCGAACCCGCGACCCTCAGCTTCCCAAGCTGAGGG
>CAZUVK010000046.1:0-14023 GCA_964623785.1 uncultured Gemmatimonas sp.
GCGGCGTCGTCGAGGCGCTCCGGCCGTACGCGACGACCGCGAGTCCCGCCGCTCCGTGTGACCACACCAACCATCCCGCCCAGTAGCAGGCTGAACACCACGATCGCCACCCGGTCGGCATCATCGGCGAGCGCGCCGAGAACGAAACGATCGAGCGTGACGAGCGTCGCGCGAAAGGGGTTGAGCCCCGCCACGAAGAGCGCACCCAACCAGATCCCCGCGAAGAGCGAGATCACCACCTCGCGAAAGAACAACGCGAGCGCGATCGCCAGGAGCGGGGGCAGGATCGAGAGCCAGGGCGGTAGCAACAGGGGGTCAATGGGCGCCGAGAACCCCGGGCCGGCGACGGTCAACGGCAGATCCAACCGGGACTCGACGACTACCCCTTCCGCCGTGTTCTCGCCCGCCGTCAACGTCCCCGAGAGGATCTCGCGCCCGTCCGCCGTCCGAATCCCGAAGGGAGTGCCCTCGAGAGCCTCGGGCACGTCGATCACGACGGAGAATCCAATGCCACCGAGCACGGCAGACGGCGCCTCGAGACCGATCGGGAGCGGTTCGACCTGGGCCGCCACCACCCGCGGCGTAACCAGCGACACGAAGAAGAGAACGACCGGGATCACGGCTCGGAGTGCAATCATGAGCGAATCCGGAGGGGTATCAGGGTCTTGATAAGACCGGTGGGCGGCAAGCCGCTAAGGTACTGCCGAGACCTACCTTTGTAAACCGCCGCGCGGCCGCGGCGTCGCGTTGACACTCACCATTCGCCGGCCTATGTTTTCGGCGCCCGCCACCCGCCCTGGCACCTCTGACCGGATCGCATGACCGAGCCACAGCGGCAGATGCTTCTCGATCAACAGGCCGTGCGTCGCATCCTCGCCCGCATGGCCCGTGAGATCGTCGAGCAGGCCGGCACCATCGATCGGCTCGTCCTCGTCGGCATCCATCGTCGCGGCGTCCATCTCGCCGACTGGCTCGCGAAGGAAATCGAACGCGCCGAAGGCGCGCTCGTCGCCACCGGTTCCCTCGACATCACGCTCTACCGCGACGACCTCATGGCCGTCGGGCCGCGACCCGTGGTCGGCGAGACCCGTCTGCCCATCGGCGGCATCGAGCACCATGTCGTCACCATCATCGATGACGTTCTCTTCACCGGCCGCACCGTCCGTGCGGCGCTCGACGAGCTGACTGATTTCGGAAGGCCGAGCCGCATCCTCCTCTCCGTCCTGGTCGACCGAGGCGGTCGCGAACTCCCGATCCAGGCGGACATCGTCGGCAAGACCTACACGATCCCCGAGGGCGAACTCATCGAGGTCATGGTCCCCGAAATCGACGGCCAGCTAGGCGTCGCACTGGTCAAGGAGCCATCCCGGTGACTCCTCAGTACGCGCCGATTCTGGGCAAGGACCTGATCGGGCTCGAGCACCTCTCCCGCGAGCAGATTCTCGGCATCCTCGATACGTCGGAGCCGTTCAAGGAGATTTCCGAACGGGCGATCAAGAAGGTCCCCCTCCTGCGTGGCAAGACGATCGTCAACGCGTTCTTCGAGAACTCCACACGCACGCGGATCTCTTTCGAGTTCGCTGAGAAGCGCCTCTCCGCCGACACGGTGAATTTCGCGGCGGGCGGATCGTCCGTCTCGAAAGGGGAAACCCTCGTCGATACGGCCCGGAACCTCGAGGCCATGCGGATCGACATGGTCGTGATCCGGCACGGATCGTCGGGGGCGGCGGAGTTCCTCGGAGAACGGATCGCGTCCAACGTGATCAACGCGGGCGACGGCAAGCACGAGCACCCCACACAGGGCCTGCTCGACATGCTCACACTCCGCGACCACCTCGGCCGCCTCGACGGAATCCGCGTCTGCATCGTCGGCGACGTGTTGCACTCCCGCGTCGCCCGCTCCAACATCTGGGGGCTGCGGAAGGTCGGGGCCGAGGTCGCCGTATGCGGACCCAAGACCCTCATGCCCCCCGCGGTGGAGGAACTCGGCGTCACAACATTCCGCCGCATCGAGGAAGCGATCGAGTGGGCCGATGCGCTGAACGTCCTCCGCCTCCAGCTCGAACGGATGAAGGGCGGGTTCATCCCCTCGCTCCGTGAGTACAACCGTGTTTTCGGCGTGACGCGTGAACGCCTCGACCGCGCAACGCACCCCATCCTCGTCCTGCACCCCGGCCCGATGAATCGCGGAGTGGAGATAGATTCTACTGTAGCTGATGGACCGCATGCCGTTATTCTGCAACAGGTTACAAATGGTGTCGCCGTGCGGATGGCGGTCCTCTACCTGCTTGCTGGCGGGAAGTCCGAAGGGGCCGAAGAGGCTCGAGTGGGGGCGGAATCATGAGGTCGATCGTGATTCGCGGCGGCCGGGTAGTAGACCCCTCCAGCCGGATCGACGCGAAGCTTGACGTGCGCACGGTCGGTGACCGGATCACCGAGGTGGGCGAGAACCTGGATGCCGGGGACGCGGAGGTCGTCGACGCGGAGGGGCTCGTTGTCGCGCCGGGGCTGATCGACCTGCACGTACACCTGCGCGAGCCGGGGGGCGAGCACAAGGAAACGATCCGGAGCGGGGCGGCGGCGGCGGTCGCGGGCGGGTTCACGACGGTGGTCGCGATGCCGAACACCGACCCGCCGATCGACAACCCCGCGGCCGTTGGCTTCGTCCTGGCGGAAGGCATCCGGTGCGGCCTCTCCCGCGTCCTGCCCTCCGGTGCGATCACGGTCGGCCAGAAGGGCGAGCAGCTCACCGAGTTCGGCGAACTCGTTGGCGCCGGCGCGGTCACGGTCACCGACGACGGCCGTCCGGTATCGAGCGCGAGCGTGATGCGGCTCGCGCTGGAGTACGCGCAGGCGTTCGATCTGCCCGTCTCGGTGCACGCCGAGGAGATCGATCTCTCCCGCGGCGGAGTGATGAACGAAGGGATCGTCGCCAGCCGGCTGGGGCTGACGGGCATCCCCAACGCCGCCGAGGACGTGATGATCGCGAGGGATCTCCAACTCGCCGAGCTCACTGGCGGCCGGCTGCACATCCAGCACGTCTCGACGCGGCTGGGGGTGGAGATGATTCGCGAGGCGAAGGCCCGCGGCGTTCGGGTAAGCGCCGAGGCGACTCCGCACCACTTCACGCTGACTGATGAGGCCGTCGGCTCGTACCGCACGGAGGCCAAGATGAATCCGCCGCTGCGCGCGGATGCGGATCGGGACGCGGTGATCGCGGGCGTCATCGACGGCACGCTCGACGTGATCGCGACGGACCACGCGCCCCACCACTACGACGAGAAGGAGCAGGCGTTCGACGACGCGCCGTTCGGGATCGTCGGTCTCGAGACCGCGCTCGGCCTCGCGCTGACCCGGCTCGTCCATACCCGGTTGATCGACCTGTCCACGCTGATCGAGCGGATGAGTTGCGCTCCGGCGCGCGCGTTCAGCCTTCCCGGCGGCACGCTCGCGGTGGACGCTCCGGCGGACATCGTCGTCTTCGATCCGGAGGCGGAATGGACGGTTCGCCCCGAGGACTTCCTGTCGATCAGCCGGAACACGCCGTTTTCGGGGTGGAAGCTGCGGGGCCGCGCCCGGACGACGATCGTCGGTGGCCTCGTCGTCTGGAGGGCAGGGGAGTCGTGACACCGGCGGCGCCGCTCGACCCGCCGCGTGACGCGCGCCCGGATCGCGGTGGCGCGCCGTGGCCGCTCATCAACCAGCTGGCCGATGGAGATGACGTCACCGCCCGGTATGTGGTCCTGGAATGCCGGAAGCTGCAGACGCGCGCGGGACAGCCGTACCTCAAGCTGACCCTCGGTGACCGGACGGGCACAATCGACGGAATGGTCTGGGAGGAGGTCGAGCGGTGGGAGGCCGCGTGTGCGCCGAAGTCGATTGTCGAGGCGCGTGGCAAGGTCTCCCTCTACCAGGACCGGCCGCAGTTGCGGGTGACCCGGGTCGAGGCCGTGGAGCCGGCCGCATCTGAACTCGAGTTTCTGGTCCCGGCTTCCCGGCGCGACCGGGACCTGATGGAGCGCGAACTCGACGCCTGGATCGCATCGGTGCGCGACCGCGGCCTTCGCGGCCTGCTGCGTCGCTGCCTGGGACGCGAAACCGACCTCGGCCGCGCGTTCCGCGAGCACCCGGCGGCGACGAGGAACCACCACGCGTTCCTCTATGGGCTGCTCGAGCATACGCTCTCCGTCACCGGCGCGTGCGACCGACTGGCCGAACACTACCGGGAGCAGGGAGTTCGACTTGATCGGGATCTGCTGCTCACGGGGGCGCTCCTGCACGACATCGGCAAGGTGCGCGAGCTCGATGCTCCACCGGCCGCCGTGTACACGACGCCGGGCAAGCTGCTCGGGCATATCGTCATCGGGCTCCAGATCGTCGCCACCGAGGGCGCCCGTGTTGGTGAGCTGTCAGAGGAGCATCTGCTCCTCGTGCAGCACCTGGTGGCGAGCCATCAGGGCAAGCCCGAGTGGGACAGTCCGCGCGAGCCGCAGACGATCGAGGCGCTCATTCTACACTACGCCGACGACCTCGACGCGAAGATGAACCGGGTGACCGCCGTTCTGGAAGACGTCAAACCGGGCGCCTGGTCGGAATACGATCGCTCGCTGGGGCGCTCGTTCTACCGGCCCGACACCTCGAACGACGGCGACTCCTCGAGGGGCGGCCGGCCCGACGATGCCGTTATCGATCTCTTCCGCGGATGACCGTTATGACCGCCGCCAACCCAGACGAGGATAGCATGATGACGAAGGCCCGCGAAGACGCTGAGCCCGGCCGGACGGAAGTCGAGGAACTGCTCGATCGGCGAGCGACGATCGAAGACTGGCTCGCCCGACTCGACGAGCAGAAAGGCAAGGTGAGCGAGCGGATCATTGCGAGGGTCCGCGAAGACTATCGGAGCCGGCTCCAGGCCGCTCTCGACTCGCTCGGCGCGCACCGCCGCTCGATCCAGGAGCAGGTGGACCAGGCTCGCGCGCTCCTGGCGAGTACTGAAGCGCTGCGAGCGCAGGCCGCGGAGGAACTCGAGGAAGCGCAGCTCCGAACGCTCATCGGCGAGATCGACGAGGCCGTCTGGGCCGACCAGGAGCCGCGCCTGAAGGCAGTCGTCAGCGAGACGGCGGAGACCGCGGCGAAGGCCCGCGCGGAGGCGGAACGCCTTTCCGCCATCCTCACCCAGCTCGACGAACGCGAACGGAGCGCATCCGGAGACGACGACTCGCCCACCCTCACCATCGGGATCGCCGAGCCGGTGGATGACCTCGAGGTGGACTCGGGGACCGATTTCGAAGCCGGGGAGACGATCGAGGCGATCGGCATCGCGACCGTCGTCGAACTTCCCGTCGACGAATTCGAAGAGACCGAGGCGTTCCTCACGGAGATCGACCGCGCGCTCGCGACGACCCAGGGCCAGGACGTCTCGTCGGAGGATGGAGAAGCGGATACCGCGCCCAAGCCGGGTGTGAAGTGCGGTGAGTGCGGGTATACCAACGACCTCAACGCCTGGTTCTGCGGGGTGTGCGGGGCGGACGTCGGTTGAGGCTGGGTCGCAATGAGAAGCGCCCCGTCCGCGATGATGCGGACGGGGCGCCTTTTCGATCCGGTGGATCGACGTCAGACCGACTCGACGCCCTTCGCGCGGGCCGCGATCGCGAGCCGCGACTTGAGCCGCGCCGCCTTATTCGGATGGATCAGCCGTCGTGCCGCGGCCCGGTCCAGAAGCGACTTCGCTTCCAGGAACGTCGTGGCGACCACGTCGGTGGTCTCCGCCTTCTCGGCGTTCTTCAGTGCCGTCCGCAGCCGCGAACGCTTACTCTTGTTCCTCTGCTCGCGGATCTTGTTCGTCCGCATCCGCTTTTCGGCGGACTTCACGTTCGGCACAACGGCCTCCACGGGTTGCGAATCGGTATGACGCGGGCGTCGCGTCGAACACAAGCGTGAAAAATACCCAGGTGCCCAGGTGCTGTCAACTTCCGGTGTTCCGGGTGCTTTGACACCCTTTGATCCTCGCCATACCTTCCACCGCCATGGAACAGCTACTGACGGCACTGCCGGTACTCATATTCTCGATCGTGGTCCACGAAGTCGCGCATGGCTGGGTCGCGCAGCGGGAGGGCGACCCGACGGCGGCCATGCTCGGCCGGCTGACGTTGAACCCCATCCCGCACCTCGATCCGATCGGGAGCATCCTCGTTCCCGCCGTGCTCATGCTGATGCCGGGCGGATTCGTGTTCGGGTGGGCGAAGCCGGTCCCCGTGAATCCCCGCAACTTCCGCAACTACAAGCGGGGGGACATCCTCGTGTCGCTGGCGGGAGTCGCCTCGAACTTCATCCTGGCGATTCTCTTCACGATCGTCCTGGCGGCCGCGTACGTGTTGAGCGGGATCTTTCCGGGGATCACGTCGACCTGGATCACCGTCATCGGGATGGCGGAATTCGGAATTCTGATCAACCTGGTGCTGATCGTCTTCAACCTGCTTCCGATTCCGCCGCTCGACGGTTCCCACGTGTTCTACCACCTGCTTCCGCCGGCCTGGGGCGCGAAGTACCGGCAGCTCGGCCAGTACGGGATGATCCTGGTGTTCGGTTTCCTGTTCCTCGGGGGATTTCGCATCATACAGGGGCCGATATTCTTTCTGTTCGGGGCTTTCTACAATGCGGGGCTGAGCCTCGCGGATCTCTTCGTCTAGCGACGAGATCATCCTCCCTCAGACACGGCCCGTTCCGGCGAAGGCAACCTTGATCGCTCGCGTCGACGCCGATCCCCTCCTCGTCCACCTGGACCAGTTCCAGGGGCCGCTCGATCTTCTGCTGCATCTGATTCGCAAGCAGGACATCGACATCTTTGACATCCCGGTGGCGAGGATCACGGGTCAGTTCCTGGAGCTGATCGCCGACCTCGACCGGCTGGAGCTGGAGCGCGCGGGTGAGTTCATCGAGATGGCCGCGACGCTGGTACGGATCAAGGCGCAGATGCTCTTCCCGCGTCGCGAAGAGGATGAGTTTGAGGACCCGAGGGCGGACCTGGTACGGCGGCTGCTGGAGTACGAGCACTTCCGCGAGGTCGCCCGCGCCCTGGACGTGGCCGAACGCACGCGGATCCGCGCGCATCGAAAGGGGTTCGTCGAAGCCCGGGCGCACCCGTCGCTCGCGGATCTGCCGCTGGAGTCGACCTGGGACGACCTCTGGCACGCGCTGATGGCCCTGGCCGACCGGGTGGCGGAGCCGGAGCCGGGGTACCGATACAACGCGCGCCCGGTTCGAATGGATGAGAAGATCGAGTACATCCTGCAGGTGCTGGTGGACCGCGCGCGCATCGAGTTCTCGACCGTGGTGGCGCCGTGGGATACCCGGCCGCACGCGGTGATGTCGCTGCTGGCGTGCCTGGAACTCGCGAAGCGAAGCGCCCTGCGTCTCCGACAGGCATCGCCGTTCGCCCCCCTCTGGATCTATCGGAAGGACGAGTCGGATGCGGCATAGCCGGATGGTGGAAGCGCTACTCTTCGCGAGCGAGGCGCCGCTCAGCGCGGCCGACCTGGCGCGTGCGGATGACGCGCTCAACGAGGACCTGGTCGAGCAGATCGTCGCGGAGCTGAGGCAGGAGTACGAGGCCGAGGAACGCGCGTTCGATGTGGTCGAGATCGCGGGCGGCTACCAGATCCTCACCCGGCCCGAGTACGCCTTCGTGCTCGAACGGTTCGATACGGTGCCCGCGACCAACCGGCTCTCGGCGGCCGCGCTTGAGACGCTGGCGATCATCGCCTACCGGCAGCCGGTGGGACGCGCCGAGGTCGAGGAGATCCGGGGGGTCGGCGCGGGCGGGGTGCTGAAGACACTCGTGGAGCGCAATCTCGTGGAGGTCGTCGGCCGTGGCGAGGGGCTTGGCCGGCCGCTGTTGTACGGGACCACTCGCTTCTTTCTCGAACACTTCGGGTTCCGCACGCTCGCCGAGCTGCCACGCTCCGACGAACTCGATGTCATCCTCGCCGACCGGGTCACAGATGCCGAACCGACGTAAGCCTCAGGCACGACAGCCCCGGGGGCGATCCGAGCCGACCGAGTCCACCGAGCCGCTGCGACTCCAGGCGTACCTGGCCCGTTCCGGCGTGGCTTCGCGGCGCGGCGCCGAGGAGATGATCCTCGATGGGAGGGTCACGGTGAACGGCCGTCGGGCCGAGATCGGCATGAAGGTGGATCCGGAGAATGACACCGTCCGCGTCGATCGGCGCGCCGTGAGCCCGAAGGCGACGGAGTGGATCGCTCTCCACAAGCCGCGCGGCTACGTCACCACGCGCGACGATCCGAGCGGCCGGAAGACGGTGTACGATCTGCTGCCGGCGGAGGCGGCTCATCTCTTCCACGTGGGGCGACTGGATCGCGACAGCTCGGGCCTGCTGCTCCTCACGAACGACGGCGTCACGGCGAACCGACTGCTACACCCGCGCTACGGAACGACGAAGGAATACCGCGTCGATGTCGAGGGGAAGCCGCGCACGGACTCGCTGCGCCAGCTCGTCGAGGGCGTGGAGCTCGACGACGGCGTAGCGCAGGCGCTCAGCGTGGAGTCGCGCGGTGAGATCGATCCGGGCATCCACCGCCTCATCATCGTCGTTCGTGAGGGCAGGAACCGCGAGGTCCGCAGGATGCTCGAGGCGGTGGGACATCCGGTGAAACGGCTCTTCCGGCGAAGCTTCGGGCCAATCGAGATCGGGCGGCTCAAGCCCGGCGCCTGGCGCCGGCTGACCGCGGACGAGATCGTCACCCTCACGGGCAAGCCCCGGCCGAAGCGCCGCACCTATTGAGACCGGGTATTGGCACCCGGGCCCGCTCCGCTGGGTATCTCGTGAAGGCCCGGGTCGATCGCAACCGACGTTCGGAGGTTGGGGATGGCAAGCAGCGGAACCGCGGGAATGGCTGACCGGACGAGTGAGGCGGGTGGCGACCAGCTCGCCCGCCGGATCGTCGGCGAAGTCCAGAAGCGGGTGGTCGGCCAGGATTACATGATCGAGCGCCTGCTCATCGGGCTGATAACGGGTGGCCACGTTCTCTTCGAAGGCGTCCCCGGCCTCGCGAAAACACTGACGGTCCGGACGCTCGCGGAAACGATCGACGCGGCGTTTCAGCGGATCCAGTTCACGCCGGACCTTCTCCCCGCCGACGTCATCGGCACAGTCATCTACGAAACCCGGACGGGCGAGTTCGTGCCGCACAAGGGGCCGATCTTCGCGAACATCGTCCTGGCCGACGAGATCAACCGGGCGCCCGCGAAGGTTCAGGCAGCGCTGCTGGAGGCGATGCAGGAGCAGCAGGTGACGATCGGCGGCTCGACCTACCGGCTTCCCGATCCCTACCTCGTCCTCGCCACCCAGAACCCGATCGAGCAGGAAGGGACGTACCCGCTCCCGGAAGCGCAGATCGACCGGTTCATGATGAAGGTGCTGGTCGGGTACCCTGGGCGCGACGAAGAGAGGGAGATCCTGCGCCGGATGAGCGGGCCCGATCCGATCCCGGTTCGGCGCGTCGCGTCCCCCGAGGAGATCCGCGCCGCGCGCGGTGAGATCGCCCGGCTCTACCTGGACGAGAAGGTCGGGGACTACATCCTGGACATGGTGCGGGCGACACGCAGTCCCCGCGATTGTGGCCTGGCCGAGCTCGCGCCACTGATCGAGTACGGCGCGTCGCCGCGAGCGACGCTGGCGCTCGGGGCCTGCTCGCGCGCGATGGCGTACCTCCGCGGCCGGGAATACGTCCTCCCGGAGGACGTCAAGGCGATCGCGCCGGATGTGCTCCGGCACCGCGTCATCACGACCTTCGAGGCGGAAGCGCAGGAGATCACGTCCGATGACATCGTGACGCGAATCCTGGAGAAGATCGTGGTGCCCTGACGATGTCGAAGGAGTCCGAGCCACGAGGCGCGCCCGCGCCGGCCTCGGCCGAGCTGCTCCGGCAGGTGCGGCGCGTCGAGATGCGGACGCGCCGGCTCGTGAACTCGCGGTTCAGCGGCGAGTACCTTTCCAGCTTCAAGGGCCAGGGGATCGAGTTCGCGGAGGTCCGCGAATACCTTCCCGGTGATGACATCCGCTCGATCGACTGGAACGTCACCGCGCGGCTCGGCAAGGCGTTCGTGAAACGGTACGTCGAAGAGCGCGAGCTGAGCGTGCTGATGCTCGTCGATCTCTCGGGCTCGGACCGATGGGCGACTCGCGGACGATTGAAGTCACGGCTGGTGGCCGAGGTCGCGGCCACGATCGCGATGTCCGCCGTCCGCAACAACGACAGGGTCGGGCTCCTCATCGCCACTGACCGCGTCGAGTGTTTCGTGCCGCCGCGGAAGGGAAGGCGACACACCCTCCGCCTGATCCGCGACCTCCTCTCGTTCACCCCCGCGAGCGCGACCACCGACCTGAGCGTCGCCGTTGAGTATGCGCAACGCGTCCTCTCCCACCGGTCGCTCGTCTTTCTTTTCTCGGACTTCCAGCTTGGCGATGGCTGGGACGCCTTCGGATCCGCCGTGGCGCGATTGCGCGCGCGGCACGATGTCGTTGCGTGCCACCTGATCGACCCCACGGACGTGGAGTTGCCAGCGGTCGGCGTTGTCCGGATGGTCGACCCCGAGTCCGGCGAGCGGGTGCTGATCGACACATCCGCGCAGGGGGTCCGCGCGCGGTACGCGGAGATGGCGAGCCTCGATCAGTCGCGGGCGCGGCGCCTCTTCACCCGAAACGGGATCGACGAGATCCGGTTGAAGACCGATGCGCCGTACGCGCCGCCGCTGATCGCCTTCTTCCGGCGGCGCGAGCGGAGGATGCGGCGGTGAGGCGGGTCGGGTGGGTCTTCCTGGTTGCCGGCTTCGCGGGGTGGGCAGGGATGATCCCGGGTCCACTGGCCGGGCTGGATATCGGGCCGGGAGTCGCGGCCGCGCAGACGCCGTCGGGCAACGTCCGGATCGAGATCGGTGTCGAACCCGCGCGGGTCCGGATCGGCGAGCCGTTCCGGACCGCCGTCCGTGTGATCCCCCCCGCCGGATCCACCGCCGAGGTGGGGGATTTTACGCCGACCGATTCGCTCGGCGTTGTCGCGCCCACCGTCGCGGGGGCGGCGGAGGGAGAGGGCGTGGCGGCGGTGTACTCGCTGGCGGCGTGGGTGGCGGGCGCGCCGCTGGCCGCGTCGGTTCCGGTCCGGATCACGGGTGAGGACGGCACGGTTCGCACGTTGCGCGTGGACCTGCGTCTTCCTGAGGTCGAGTCGGTGCTGCCGGCGGCGGGGGACTCCGTGCAGCCACGCCCGCCGCGGGGGCTCGCGGCGATGCCGGCGCCAGCGACCTTCCCCGTCTGGTGGTGGCTTCTCGCGCTGATCGGCGCTCTCCTTGCCCTCGCCTTCGGTTATCGCCTCCTGCTGAGGGAACGCGAAGGCGACTTTGATGAACCGGCGGCGGATCCGCGCGAGTGGGCACTTGCCCAGCTCGGCGCGGGAGGCGCGGAGTCGATTCTCGACGGCGGGGACGCGAAGCTGCTGGCAGGCAGGATCAGCTGGATCCTTCGCGCCTACCTCGAGCGAACCGACCGGCAGTTGGGGCGTGATCTGACCACGACGGAGGTCCTTGTCCGATTTGTCGCGCTGGAACGCGGCCGCGCGTTCGCACCGGCGCTCCGTGACCTGCTCACGCTCGCCGATCTCGCCAAGTTCGCGGGGCGCGGGATCACGAGCGACGAGGGGCTGCGGATGCTTGGGGACGCCCGCGCCTGGGTGACGGACTATCCACCCGCTGAGACGGCCGATACCGTGTCGAGGGCGGCGTGAGCCTCTTCTTCAGCTTTCCCGCGGCGCTGGTGCTCCTGCTCCTGATACCGCTCGCGATTATCCTTGCCCGACGCTCCGTGCGCGCCCTCCCGCTACCTCGCACGGGTGCGTTCCGGGTTCGTGGGCTGTCGCCCACCGCCGTGTTCGCCACGATGCCGGACGTCTTCCGCGTGGTCTCGCTCGCCGCGATCGTACTCGCGATCGCCGGCCCGACGACGGCGGGCGCGGTCGTGGAGGAGCGGAGCGAGGGCGTCCCGATCGTCCTCGCGGTCGACATCTCGTCCTCGATGCTCGCGCAGGACTTCCTTCCGCGTGACCGGCTCGAAGTCGCGAAGGCGACGATGTCGCGGTTCGTGGAGAGCCGCCCGAACGACCCTGTGGCGCTCGTCGCGTTCGCGGCCGAGGCGCTCACGCTCGTTCCCGCGACCACCCATCGGGGTGTGCTGCTCAGCGCCCTCGAGTCGCTTCAGGTCGGGCTGCTCGAAGACGGAACGGCGATCGGCGACGGGCTGGCCACTTCGATCAACCGCCTTCGGCTGCCAGACGCGACCGGTGTCGTCGTCCTTCTGAGCGATGGCGAGAGCAACCGCGGCACCGTGGACGCGCTCAGCGCCGCCGACGCGGCGGCCGCGCTCGGTGTGCGGGTCTACACGGTCGGGGTCGGCTCCGAAGGGGTCGCGCCGGTGCCGATCGGCTCAGCGCCGGCGGGTTTCCAGTACGCTGAGCTGCCCGTGGGCCTCGATGAGGAGCTGCTCGGCGAGATCGCGGAGCGGACCGGCGGGACCTACTTCCGCGCGACGGATCCCGAGGCCCTGGCGCGGATCTACGCCGAGATCGACAGGCTCGTGCCCTCGATCGTCGAGACCACGCGGTTCTCGGAATCCACCGAATGGGCGGGAGTTCTGCTTGTCATCGCGGCGGCGGCGCTGATCGCCGAGTGGTTCACCCGCGGATCGCGCTGGGGGGTGATCCCGTGACCTGGCTCACGGAGGCATCGCTTCGCTGGATCGCACTGGTCGTGGTGCCGCTGGTGGTGGCGGGTCTGGTGCTCTACGTCCGCCGTCGGCGACGAATGGCGGGTGGGATCGGGGACCGGGCGATCGTGCGTGGGCTCCTCGGCATCGATCTCTTCGCGATTCCGTGGACGCGGCTCGCGCTGGTGGCCGGCGCGGCGACGGCGCTGGCGGTCGCGCTCGCGGACCCGTCACTGGCGTCCGGGCGGCGGGCAGCGCGCGGGCCGGTCGTCCTCCTCCTCGACGCCTCAAGCTCGATGCTCGTCGACGACGCGGGCGGCCGCCGTATCGACGTGGAACGCGCGATCGCCCGGGATCTCGTGGCCGCCCTCCCCGACGTGCCCATCGGAATCGTCGCCTTCGCCGGCCGCGCCTTCTCGCTCACTCCGCCCACGCGCGATCGCGGCGCGATCGAGATGTACCTTTCCACTCTCGACCCCACGATCGTGACCCAGTCGGGGTCCGCGCTCGGCGCCGCGCTGCGTCAGGGGATCGGGCTGCTCGGCACGACGGACCGGTCGGCCGGCGGAACGATCATCCTCATCGGCGACGGTGACGAGACCGACGACCCGGGGGCGGCGCTCGATGCGGCGTCTCTCGCCCGGCGCTCTGACGTCGTGGTCCACGCTGTCGGGATCGGCGGCAGCGAGGGTGCGCCGGTGCCCGCGTTCGACCCGGCAACGGGGGAGGCCGCGGGGCTTCTTCGCGACTCGGATGGCGATCCGCTCATGAGCCGGAGATCGGAGGAGTTGCTTCGCGGGATCTCACGGAGGGGCGGGGGATCGTACGTCGCCTACGAAGACACCGGCGGGGTGGACGCGCTTTCGGAATTGATTCGAGAGGCGAACGCGGCCAGCCCGCCCCCTCCCGACAGTGGTTTCCCGCGCTTTGCGTGGATCGCCGGCATCGCGATGTTGCTTCTCCTCGCCGAACCGGTCGCGAATCGTCTCCACGAGGGGCGCCGATGAGAGCTGCGGTCGTTCTTCTGGTCGTCGCACTCGGCGCCGCGTTCCAGGCGGACCCGGCGGACCGTTTCGCGGACGACCGCGACCTGGTCACCGCGGAGCGCGAGTACCGGGAACTGCTCGCTGCCGACACGCTCAATTCCACCGTCAGCTACAACCTGGGCACGGTCCTCCTCCTCGGCGGACGGTTCGACGAGGCCCGCCCATACCTCGAGTCGGTGGAGGCCGTCGCCGCCTCGAGGTATG
>CAZUVK010000046.1:14033-17162 GCA_964623785.1 uncultured Gemmatimonas sp.
ACCTCGAGGCGGCGACGGCCTCCACCGACTCGTCCATTGTCGTGAATGCGTCATACAACGTCGGAAACACGGACCTGCGGCCCGCGTTCGACGATGCGGAACTGGCCGACCGGGACGACCGGTTGCGTCGCGCGATCGGGGCGTACCGGCAGGCGCTGACGATCGATCCGGCGGACGAGGATGCGCGGTGGAACCTCGAGCTCGCCCGGCGGCTTCTGGATGGCCAGCAGCAGCCGCCCGCGGATGGTGGAGGAGGGGGCGGCAGCGGGGGAGGCGATGGCCCCCCGCGCCCGGGAGACGAGCGGCCGGCTCCGTCGCCATCCGACGGACCTGGGCCGGAGCCGGACGTAGCGGAGGCGGAAGCGGAGGAACTGCTCTCGTCGGCGCGCGAGCGGGAGTTGCAGGTTCAGCGGGATCGGTTGCGAAAACCGCAGACGGATGGGATTCGGCCGTAGGTTCGGGCGGGAGTCTGGCCAGGGGCCCACGCGAAGCGCGAAGGGGCCCGGGGACGAGGCAGGTGCGTGAACCCGCGGCTCCATCGTGTCCCGCGGACTACTCCGTGACCGCGGCCTTGTAGCCTTCTTCGGTGACGGCTTCGATCAATCGATCGATGGCAACGGCCTCCTCATCGTACTCGACTTCCGCCCCGCCGCCCACCAGATCCACCGTCGCGTTCGCGACACCCGGCTGGCTCCGGAGCGCACGCTCGACCGCCGCCTTGCAGTGACCGCAGGTCATCCCCGTCACTTTCAATTTCGTTGTCTTCACGCCTTGTATCCTCCAGTATCGCACGGATCTATCAACCGTCCGACGGCCCGTCCAATCAGGTGCCGGCCGGATCAACGACCACATCAACATGGACGCGCGCGGCGGATAAGAGAAGGGAGGCGGGGATGGTGAGAGATCGAGCCGCGCGGCTCAGCCGTCCGCCACCAGCTCGGCCAGCAGGAAGGCCCGGGCGAACGTCCAGTCGCGCTTCACCGTGGCCGGCGAAATGTCCAGGACATCCGCCGCTTCCGCCACGTCGAGACCAGCGAAGAATCGGAGTTCCACCACGCGCGCCTGCCTCGGCGATAGCGCCTCGAGTTCCGACAGCGCCGCTTCCAGGGCGATCAGGTCAAGTGTGTCCGCGCCCCCGTCGGCCGCCGCATCGGGGAGGGTGACCTGAACGCCGTGGTCCCGTTTCACGCGGCGCTTGCGACGCGCATGGTCGACAAGAATGCGCCGGATGATCCGGGCGGCGACGGAGTAGAAGTGCGAGCGACCCTGCCAGCTCACATTGCGTTGACCGACCAGCCGAACGAATGCCTCGTCGACCAGTTCCGTCGGTCGAAGCGTAAGGTCGGGCCGTTCGCGCCGAAGTGCGTTGACGGCGATACTGTGCAGCTCGCGCTGGACGCACGCCGCGAGCAGCTCGACGGCGTCGGTGTCGCCATCGCGCATCGCCTGGAGGAGACGGGTAACGTCTTCTGGTTCGCTTGCCGCCATTGCGGAGGAGCTCGGAGAGCGGGCGTCCTGCCGGGTCGGGCTGCAAGATAGGGACTGTGGGTGGATCGTGGCAAAGGCGCGTTCGATTTCGGGTCGAACCGCGGTGACGGAAATCCGCTACTCAGCTGCAGGCCGGGAGCCCCGGGCGGGTCACCACGGTGTACGTGCATCCGTAGTTCGGGCTGGCGACCACGGCCGGGTCGAGCACGTCGTCACCCGCGGGTTTGATCCCGTTGACCTCCCAGTTCACCATCGCCTCGAAAGCAGCGACGATTTCGGCCCCGTTGAAGTCACAGTGCGCAGTGGCTCGGATCGCCCTCTGGACCAGCCACTGACCGTTCCCGTTGTCTTCGGCCCGCTTCCTGTAGATCTGCTGCATCGCGAAGGGGACAAAGAGGTCGCCGAGGGTGTGCAGAGTCACAACGGGGACGTTGAACCTTCCTTCGACGAGAGGCATCGCCCGCACGCCGTCCGTCCGGATCGGATTCTGCGCCAGAAAGTCTCCCATGATCCGGAAGATCGCCTGATTCAATGCCGCCTCCTCCGAAGAGAGGGAAGGGTCGGCGTCCAGCTGATACACGATTGACGACGTGTTCACGGCATTGCCGCCAAAGATCCCGTTCCAATCGCCTCCCCGATTTCCATAGTCGAGCAGGAGATCCTGGAACGAGGCGAACGCCTCGTTGAAGATCGGGCGTGGACCACCGGAGAGGTGCATGAGCACCATCTTCAACTTCTCGCCCTGAACGGTCATCGCTCCCTTGTTTCCGTCGAAGTTCGTCCAGAGAGCGGTCTTGATACTGGCCAGTCCCTGGGTGTGATTCGGGAAGGGGAAGGATGAGGCCGGGATCCCGGCCACGTGATACGCGGCTACGTTGTATCCCAGGGTATAGTTGTAGAGTTCTCGATCTCCCATCACCCCGCACATCGGGACGGCTCCGGAGTAGCTGACCTTGTGTTGCGCCGTCTGAGCCGTTTCCAGCTCGATCGCGGCGCCGGCGATGTGGCCACCCATGGAAACGCCCACGATGTAGTACTTCTCGGGCGCTGCTCGACCGGTGAACTCCTGGAACCGGAGCGCGAGTTCGTTGGTGTCCTCGAGTCCGGCCCGAACGTCATAGTAGTTTGCGCTGAAGCTGGACGCGCCCCAGGCGTACCCGTTCTGGAGGAGGTGGCTCCGAAGGGCGGCGGGTGGCAGAGCCATCGCCAGCTGAAGCGTCGTTCCGTTGTACCCGTGGGCGTGCATTACCAGAACCCCGTTCCACTGGGCCGGGACCTCGAAGCGGTACCCGGCGGTGCCCTCGATTCCTTCGTAGGTGCCGTGGTACGCGGTGGCTCCCGCCATCGCCGCGAAACCGGTCCCCACCGGCGGTACGAAATCGCGAGTGTCATGAGGCCGGCTCGCGGCCGTAGGGGGCGGCGGGGCCGCCCCTTCCAGCTCGAACGCGCCGATATCACACTGGGAGTCCCGGACCACCCCCCTCTGATCCTGCGTCGGACAGGACGCTTGCACCGCCCCGCCGATTGCCGCGCTTCCCGCGGTGAGCGCGTGCGTCCGGGTCGGCCCGCCATTCTCCGCGAGAGTAGCCGACACCCCCGCGGGCGTTCCCGTCCTGTCCTGACCGCGCTCGGCGGTCAGGA
>CAZUVK010000046.1:17172-18400 GCA_964623785.1 uncultured Gemmatimonas sp.
GGTACAGCTGTCGTCATCGGAGAGATTCCCGCCGCCCGTTGCGTACGTGCCGGGAGCCGCCGGAGTCACTCCGCAGTTCGAACTGCCCGCGGGTCCCTCGTTGTTCGCGAGGAGCGTATTGGTGAGCCGAAAGTCGCTTCCCCCGCTTGCGTAGGCGCCTACGCCTCCGGCCGCTTCGAAAGCCTCGTTCCCGACCACCGACGAGTTTACGAGATGGATGTGGTTGGACGAGACCCCACCACCACGCTGCGCCTTGTTCCCGGAAATCGTCGAATTGACCAGCTGAATCGGGGACGCGGATGTCGGGGCTCCGAAGATGGCTCCACCAGCGGCTCCCGAAGTATTGTTCGCGAGCGTCGAGTTCCGGATCACGGTATTGTCACCGGCGGTCAGCCCCCCCCCGTTCGCTCCCGCCGAATTCCGGTCGATCGTGCTGCGGTCGATGACCGTCGGGCCCCGGAACCAGAGACCTCCGCCCGCGGCGCCCGCGGTATTGTCGACAATCGTGCTCAGTTCGACCGTCAGGTTGACCGGAGCGAACGCGAACAATCCGCCGCCACTTCCCGCAGTCGCGGTGTTGTCCTGGATCGTCGAGTTGGTGATTCGTAGGGAATTGACTCCTTCCGCGAAGATCCCGCCGCCCGAAAGTGTGGCGGCTACGTTCCCGGCGATCAGCGAGTTGTCGAGCGTGCGGGTCCCCGTGCCACCGAAGTAGGCACCAGCGGCGGCGGGCGCGCTGTTGTCGACCAGCTCGAGTTCCGTGGCCTCGAGGTTGGACCCGGTGCCCGAGAAGATGAACCCTCCCCCGGTCTGACTCCCGGCGCTGTTCTCCGAGAACTTCGACCTGGAGATCGTCACATCCATGTTGCTCTGAAAGGACGCTCCACCTCCGCCGACCGGGGCGGTGTTCCCCGAAATCGTAACGCCAACGAGCGAGACACTGCTTCGCGTGGCGCCGTTGTTCATGAGCAGGAGCCCGCCCCCGTTCGAGCCGCCCGCGAGTACCTCATTGCCGATGATTTCCGTGTCCTGCAGCGATATCGACGAGAAGGTGAAACCCCGGATGGCTCCTCCCGCGGCGGTGGCCCGATTCTGGGAAAGGCTGCCCCTCGTCATTTCCAGGGTTGTTCCGGGGTCAAGCGCGATCGCGCCGCCGGTCCGGGTGGCGGCTATCGTCTCGTTCCCGATCAGGTTCGTATCGACGAGCACCGCCCTGTGGCCCTGGCCG
>CAZUVK010000047.1:0-3936 GCA_964623785.1 uncultured Gemmatimonas sp.
ACAGCGGACCTGCCACGGACTCGTCGTCACTTCGGGCGGAACGTGCGGGACGAGAGGGGTTGAGGTCGCGAATCGCGGACCTGTACCCCCGATTGCGAGGCGCGTTCTCCCCCGGGGTGCTCGCCGTGGCGACGGCAGGCGGGGCGAACCCGCGCGTCGGGTTCCGGGCGCGCACCCTGCGCGTGGCGATGATGGTGACGGTGGCGTTCGGGGCCGGGCTCGGCGGATGCGGGGATGCGGGATCTGGCGCGCCACCGGTCGCTGAGGAGCTGGTTGAGGAGCCGGCCGCATCGGCCGGTGACGGCGCGGGCGATGGTGCCGCGGTTGAGCCGCCCGCGTCCGGGTCGGCCGAGACGGTTTCGGGGCAGGCGCTCGCGGTGGAGGGTGAAGGGCTCCGCGTGTTCGATGTGGCGACGGGCGCCGCTCGACCGATCCCGTTCGGCGCGCCGATGGCTGACGTGATGGCGGTGCTGGGCACGCTGGCGGGCGGCCCGCCGGGAGAAGCGGGCGAGAACCCCGACTGCGGTGTCGCGTACGCCACCTGGGCGACGGGACTTTCGGTGACTTTCACGGGCGATCGATTTGTCGGATGGTCGATCCGGGCTGGCGACCGGCCGCCGACGACGGCGAGCGGTATCGGGATCGGTTCGACGCGGGGTGAGGTCGAGTCGGTCTACGACGCGCGGTTCGCGGAGACCTCGCTCGGGACCGAGTTCAGCGCGGGGGCGCTCGCGGGCGTGCTCGATTCGGCGGGCGCGGATGGTCGGGTCATGGTTATGTGGGCCGGGCAGGTGTGTCTGGCGCGGTAGGGGGATGGGGGGCGGGGATTTCCGTCTATTCGCGAAACGATCCGGCGCCCGCTCCCGCCATCTCGCGGTCCAGCCGCGCCAACCAATCCCTCGTTCGGACCGTCAGTGGGTGGTCGTCGCCGCGCTGCTCGCTCAGGGCGGGGATGGCGTCGGTGAGGAGCGGGCGGGCTTCGTCGAAGCGGCCGAGTTCGAGGAGGCAGAGGCCCTCGATGGCGGCTCCTGATGCGAGGGCCCAGTGGCCGGCGGGCATCATCGACGAGCGGCTCCGGAGGGAGGCGCGCGCCATCGCGAGCCCGTCGCGGGCGTCGTCGGGGCCACCGATCCGGCAGAGGACGGTGGAGAGCACGTTCTGCGTGTACGCCGTGTTCGGATGGTCAGGGGATAGCGTCGCGAGCGACGCCTCCAGGACTGGCCAGAGCGTCGAGCGGGCCTGTTCGAGGTCGCCGGAGACCTCGTAGAGCGACCCCAGCGAGGTCGCGGCCATCAGCGCGGCGGGGTGGTCCGGGCCGATTGAACCGTTCATGAGCGTGAGCGCTTCCAGGTACGCCACTTCGGCCTCGTCGAACCGCGCGAGCAGCGTCAGGACGTTCGCGTGATTGGTGAGGAAGGTGGCGACCGCGGGCGCCGCGGCGCCGGTTTCGCGAGCGACGGGGATCACGTCCGCGAACGCGTTAGCCGTCTCCTCCAGCCGGTCGGGCTGACTCAGGAGGGTCACGGCGAGATTGTTGAGGAGGAGCAGCGTCTTGTCGGGGGCTGTCGCTCCGTGCTCCTCGCGGAATGCGAGCGCGCGCCGGTACCAATCTTCCGCCTCCACCGTCTCCCCCATATCCCCGAGCAAGGCGCCGGCCTGATTCATCGCCATCGCGAGGCTCTCGACACGGATCGGATCCTCCGCCTCCAGGATGGCGATGGCGCGCTGGATGTACTCATGCGCCTCATCGATCCGGCCCAGCTCGTGAAGGGCAAGCGAGTGGGCGCGATAGACCTCGCCTGGCCGTCCGCGTTCCGCGTCGGGCAGGCTTTCCACGACCTCCACCGCCTCCGAGCTGAACCGGAGCGCCTGCTCCTGGTCGCCGCGCGCGACGCTGATCTCGCTCAACGCGGCCAGGATGTAGGCGCGCGCCGCCGGCTCGTCGCCCAGCAGCGGGCCGATCTGCGCCTCCGCGTACCGGAGCACATCCGCCACCGTCTCCACCGGATCCGCCCCATCCCACGGGTCTCCGGACCACAGCACCGTCTTCAGAAACTCGACCGCCGACTCCGCCGTGGCCGCCTCGGCGCGGGCGAGATCGCGCTGCCGCTCGGCGACGGACGCCTGCCAGAGGGCCGCACCGAGCCCGCCCGCGACCGCGATCAGCACCGCCGCGACCGCCGCGACACCTGCCTTGTGCCGCCCCACAAAGCGGCGCGCGCGGTACGAGAAGACATCAGGCCGCGCGGTCACCGGCAGGCCTTCGCGGTACCGACGCAGATCCTCCGCGAGCGCGAGCGCCGACGGGTACCGCCGCTCGGGCTCCTTGCGCAGCGCCTTGAGCACGATCGTGTCGAGGTCACCGCCGAGCTTCCGCCGCCACTGTTCCGGCGCCGCCCGGCTCGGTGGGACCGGCATCGTCTCGCAGATCAGCCGCTCCGCCTCGCGGCCTTTTGTCGCCTCACCGATGGTGTACGGCGGGCTGCCAGTCAGGAGTCGGTAGAGAAGGACACCCAGCGAGTAGACATCGGTGGCCGTGCTTACCGGCTCGCCACGGAACTGCTCGGGGCTCGCGTACGCGGGCGTGAAGATCCGGTGTCGGGTAAGCGCCATCGTCGGGTCATCCCCCGAAACATCCTCGAGTTTCGCGATCCCGAAATCGAGAAGCTTCGGCGACCCTTCCGGTGTCATCAGGATGTTGGACGGCTTGATGTCCCGGTGGATGACCAGGTTCCGGTGCGCGAAATCCACCGCCGCGCAGACATCCTGGACGACCTCCAGGATCCGGTCCATGGAAGGGGACTCCCGGTCGCGCCATACGTCGATCGTCTCGCCCGGCACCAGTTCCATCACGAGGTAGGGGATGCCCTCCTCCGTGCTTCCACCGTCGAGGAGCCGGGCGATCCCCGGGTGCTCCAGGCGGGCGAGCAGCTGCCGCTCCAGCGTGAATCGCCGGATGATCTCCGGGCTTTCAGTGCCCAGCCGGATGACCTTCAGCGCGACCTGCTGCTGGAAGTCCGCGCCGACCCGATGCGCCCGATAGACCGTCCCCATCCCGCCGTGGTGGAGCACGCCGTCAATCTGCCATGGCCCGACGCGGCGCGAGACGAGGGCGCTGTCCAGCTTGTCGGTGACGAGTTCGCGGTCCAGCGTGGGGAGCGGCGATTCCAGGAAGCACTGATCGGAGAGATGCGCGTCGATGAGCTCTTCCAGCTCGCCAGCGAGTTCCGCGTCGTCGGAGCGGACCTCGTCGATGAACGCCTGGCGCGCGGCGGGGTCCTCCAGGTCGAGCGCGGCCGCGAAGAGGTCCGCGACCCGGTCGAGCGGGGACTCGGCGGGATCGGGCGGTCCGGTCATGGCGTCGACTCGCGCGGCGGCGTGATTCGTCGGCGGAGCCAGGCGCGGGCGAGGGCCCAGTCGCGCTTCACGGTGGCGGTCGATGTGTTCATCACGGCTGCGGTCTCGGTGACATCGAGGCCGCCGAAGTACCGCAGTTCCACGACGCGCGCGCGTCGGGCATCGAGATCAGCGAGGACGTTCAGCGCGTCGTGGAGTTGCATCACCTCCTCCGCGCGTTCGACGGACATCGCGGGCGCGTCGTGCTCGGGCTCGAGCGCCACCTCCGCGCGGCGATCGCGGCGCGCGGCGAGCCGGTACCGTGCGTGGTCGAGGAGGATACGCCGCACGACCGTGGCGGCCAGCGCGAAGAAGTGCGCGCGGCTCTGCCAGTCGGTGACGTTCTGATCGGCGAGCCGGATGTAGGCCTCGTGCAGCACCTCGGTCGGCTGCAGCGTCAGTTGCCCCGGATTGCGCTGAATCTGGATCGCCGAGATCTGCCGCAGCTCCCGGTAGATGAGCGGGAAGAGCTGGTCCCCGGCCTCCTGGTCGCCTCGGCCCCATGCCCGGAGCAGGACCGTAACCTGGCTGGCGTCGAGT
>CAZUVK010000047.1:3946-18050 GCA_964623785.1 uncultured Gemmatimonas sp.
TGGAGCCGTCATAGGGGAGACGCGCGGGGAAGGAGTGGGAGCGACGGAAGTGTACCGCGCGGGGGGCGGGGATTCAAGAGTGAGGTTTGAAGAACGAAGGAACCGCCGCGTCCGGGACCGCCGATGACCCGCGCCCGGTATATCACGGCCCGTCCGATTTCGCCGATCCCGGTGGCCTAATCCACGCGCGGATGGTACGATTCGCACGCGCCGCCGCGCGCTGGGCTCCAACGAAGGGGCCGAGCGAGCGCGTGGGTTTCCTCCGGAAGGCATGACTCGTTTGAAGACGCGGATCATCCCGCTGCTTCTCGCTGTCACGGCGGGTGGCTGCGTGGGCGAAGACCGGTTGGCGTGGTGCCCGCCCATGAGCGATGGGATCGCGGTGGTGATGGCCGGCGCACCGCTGCTCTGGAGTGCATCCCCCGAGTTCGAGCCGCTCTGGCGTGTGGGCGGCACCATGGAAGGTCAGGAGTTGGCGCTCCCGGTTGGCCTCGCGATCAGCCGTCAGGGGATAGTCGCGGTGCCCGACTTTCAGCTGGGGGAGGTCGGTATCGTCTCGGCGGCGGGCGAGTGGCTCGGGTCGCCGGTCCGGATCGGCCGCGGCCCGGGCGAGGTTCGCACGCCGATCGCGGCGGCATGGACCCCGGCGGGCGAGTTGCTCGTGTGGGACGTCGAGAACGGCAAGACGATCGAGGTCTCGGCCGACCTGACCGGAGCCACCGACCGCGCGAACGTCGCCGAGTTCAGCGGGGCCATCCTCAGCTCGGGCGAGGTACTGTGGGCGGCCGTCCAGGCCGATGGCGTGGTCCTGCGAAAGGATGGTCCCCTTCCGCTGGAGCGGGAGGAGAGCGCCGCGACCGGCTTCCGCGAGCGTGTGCTGCGACATGTTCCGGGATCGGCCGAGGTCGAGCTGGTCGCCGAGAGCGTGGTCGAGGCGCTCTCCACCGAGTTCGGCGGGGCGCCAAGGCCGGGTGACCTCGGCCTGGTGGTCGCGGCCTCCGCGCAGGGCACACTCGCCGTCTCGGACGAGGCGGGCAGGTACCTCATCCGGCTTCGGTTCGCGGATGGGACGGCGCGCATCATCTGCCGTGAGGCGCAGCCAACGCCGCGGAGCCCCGCGGGGCGCGGCGAGGGCCTTCCCGCCGAGCTGGCCGACTTCGCCTCGGCGCTTCGGGCCGCCGGCGCCGGAACGCCCCACCCTCTCGGACGCATGTTCTTCGGGGCGGACGAACGGCTCTGGGTCCAGCGCGACCGTCCCTCGCTATTCGGGTTCGACGCCCTCTATGGTGTGGCTGGCGCGCGATACGACGTCTATGAGCGGACGGGCTCCTATCTCGGGGAAGTCCTTGCGCCGCCGGGCGCGCGACTGCTGGGCGCGATGGGCGACACCGTGTGGGCAGTGGAAGTCGGTCCGTTGGATGAGACGTGGATCACCGCCTACCGGATGATTGCCGAATGAGTGACGACACACCCAACGTTGTTATCCGCGACGCCGCTACCGATGAGGAGATCGCCTGTTGCTTCCCGGTCATGCGGCAGCTCCGCCCGCATCTGGTCGAGTCGGAGTTCGTGGCGACCGTGCGGCGGCAGATGAGGGGCGGTTACATCCTCGCGTTCCTCGAGGATGATGGCGAAGTTCGGGCGGTAGCGGGATACCGATTGACGGAGAACCTCCACAGCTCCCGGTTCCTGTACGTCGATGACCTCGTAACCGACTCGGCCGCACGGTCGAGGGGGCACGGCGGTCGGTTACTGGCGTGGCTCACGGAGAGGGGACGGCGCGCGGGTTGCCGATCGCTTCAGCTGGACTCCGGGGTGCAGAGGGTCGACGCGCATCGGTTCTATCATGTGAATCGGATGACCATATCATCCCACCACTTCCGGGTGGAACTGCCGCCGGAGTAAATCAAGGATGCCGAGACCGGAAATATCGAGATGACGAGTATGCCTGATTCTGGAAGCAACCACACCGTGCGGCCGTACCGCACGCGGGACCGCGAAGCGCTGCTGGAGCTGTGGGGGATGGCCTTCCCCGATGACCCGCCGAGGAACGCGCCGGAGGTCATCCTCACGAACAAGCTGAGGGTACAACCGGAGCTGTTGCTGATCGCCGAGGGTCCGGAGGGGCTCCTGGGGGCGGTCATGGTCGGGTACGACGGGTTCCGCGGCTGGATCTACCACCTGGCGGTGCGGGAGGAGCAGAGGCGGCGGGGAATCGGTACGTCGCTCGTCCGGTCGGCGGAGGAGAGGCTCCGGGGGCTCGGGTGTCCGAAGGTCAATCTGCAGGTCCGGACGGCGAACGCGGATGTCGCGGGGTTCTATCGGAGCCTGGGGTATTCCGTGGAGGACAATGTGGGGATGGGCCGGGTGCTGGACGAGAGCGAGGGGTAGGCGCGTGGGGAACCTCATCTCTTCCTCGTGTGCCCTGGGGCCGCGGATTCCCCCGATTCTGATCGCCGCCGCTCTCGCGGCCGCGGAGGTATCGGCCCAGACCGGTGACCCTCTGACGTCGCCATATCCGCCCGAGGTATGCGCAAGCTGCGCGGGGTGGAACGAGCCACAAGCGTCGCTGCGGATTCACGGCGATACGTACTACGTCGGTACGCGCGGGCTGGCCGCGATTCTGATCACGTCGCCCGAGGGACACATCCTCATTGACGCGGGGCTGCCGGACAGCGCGCCGCTGATCCTCGAGAACATCCGCGCGCTCGGCTTCGATCCAGCGAATGTCGAACTGATCCTGAACACGCACTCGCACTTCGACCACGCCGGCGGAATCGCGGCGATACAACGGTCGACCGGGGCGCGGGTGGCGGGGAGCGAGCGGGCGGCTCCCGTCCTCGAGGCGGGGCAGGCGGGGGTGGATGATCCGCAGTTCGGCGTGGCGTTCGACTTCCCGGCGGTGCTGGTGCCTGTCGAACGGTTCGGGTATGGCGACATCCTGAGGGTCGGTCCGCTGGCGGTCACCGCGCTGGAGACGGAGGGGCACGCGCCCGGCGGAACGTCGTGGACCTGGCGGTCGTGTGAGGCGGGCGGCGAGTGTGTCGACATCGTTTACGCGGACAGCCAGACGCCGATCTCCACGGATGATTTCCGGTTCACGGACAGCCCTTCCGTGGTTACCGAGTTCCGGCGCGCGCAGGCGGCGCTGGAATCCGTTCCGTGCGATCTCCTCATCACACCGCACCCGGGGGCATCCTCGTTCTGGGAGCGATACGCGGACGGGGCGGCCGGGCTGGTCGATCCCACGGCGTGCGCGCGCTACGTCGCGGCGGCGCGGCAGGCGCTGGCCGACAGGCTCGCGCGGGAGCAGTGAGACGCGAGCCGGTTGGACGCGAGAGCCCGAGTCGTGGGTGCCGGATGAGGTCGGCGCCCGCCCGTGGACCTGGCCGCTACTCCGCCAGGGTCGGGTGATCCGATGAGCGCGGACTGGTCGCGCCTCGAGGTCGAGGCGGTCGTCGCGGACTACTTCGCGATGCTTGCCCACGAGATGCGCGATGAGCCGTACAGCAAGACCGCTCACCGGCGCGCGCTGTCCGCGTTGCTCCATGGCCGGTCGGACGGGTCGATCGAGCGCAAGCATCAGAACATCAGCGCGATTCTCCTGGATCTCCGACACCCCTGGATCCTCGGATACAAACCCTTGTCCAATTACCAGCGACTCCTCGGCGATGTGGTCGTCGAAAGACTCTTGGGCGATCGCGAACTGGGAACGGCCATCGAGGCCGCGATCGAGAAGTCGGTAGACGCGCCTGCGGTCGATGACTTTCTCAGCCGTCTGGAGGATCGGCCAGTGCCGGCGTCGATGGGGTACGGGGTCATCCGGGAAACACCCGGCGTCATCGCTCCACCGGTGGGGATGGTGGACCGACTTGAACAGGAGGCCCGCAACAGCCAGCTCGGCCGGGCCGGCGAGCAATTCGTGATCGATTTCGAGCGCGCCCGCCTGAGGTCGCTCGGCAAGGAGAAGCTGGCGGAATCGATCGAGCACATCTCGGTGACGGAGGGGGATGGGGCCGGTTTCGACGTCCTCTCGTTCGAGCCGGATGGGTCGGAACGATTCATCGAAGTCAAGACCACCGCGTTCGCCAAACAGACACCGTTCTTCCTGTCCGTGAACGAGTTGCGCGTCTCCCGGAAACATGAAGAGCGCTACCAGTTGTACCGCGTCTTCCGGTTCCGGCGTGATCCACGTCTCTTCATGATGGGCGGCGCGCTGGACCAGACGTGCCGTCTCGATCCGATCCAGTTCCGGGCGCGGGTCGCGTGACCGGGGGGACACTCTCCCTCGTGTCCCGTATGGGCCCCGCATACCGGGTCGAGACCTCGCGCCTCATCCTCCGCTGTTGGGAGCCCGCGGACGAGCCCGCGCTTTCGTCGGCGATCGCCGCGAGCGTCGAGCATCTCCGCCCGTGGATGCCGTGGGCGGCGAGCGAGCCGATTCCCTCGAAGCAGCGGGTAAAGCTGCTGCGTGGTTTCCGCGCTGCGTTCGATTCGGACCAGGACTTTGTCTACGGAATCTTCGCGCCGGATGGGCGGGAGGTGCTCGGCGGCACCGGCCTGCATCCGCGGATCGGGCCGGGCGGGCGCGAGATCGGCTACTGGATCCGCGTGGACCAGGCGGGGCAGGGGTATGCGACGGAGGCCACCGCCGCGCTAACCCGGGTCGCGTTCGAGATCGACGGCGTGCGGCGGGTCGAGGTGCGCTGCGACCCGGCCAACGCCCGCAGCCGGCGTGTCCCGGAGAAGCTGGGGTTCACGTGTGATGGCACCCTGCGGTCGCACATGCTCGGCACGGACGGCGAGCCGCGCGACACGATGGTCTGGAGCCTGATCCGGTCCGAATACGAAGGCAGCGAACCCTCGCGGGCCGAGCTGGCGGCGTTCGACGTGACTGGCGCGCGGATTCTCTGAGCGGGCGGGCGCGGAGTAGACGGTTTCTCGCGGAGCACGCGCAGTTGAACGACGAGACGCGGAGATTGGGGGGCGGGGGGCGGCTGGAGGAGGTTCCATGATATTGACGGGTGTGATTTCCGCGGGTCGAGTTGGTGGTGTTCGACGTGATGCGCGTGAGGATTTCCGGAGTGGCCGGGGCGGGAGGCGGATGGAGCGTTCCTTCCGATTGCCGCCCGACCTGGTTGGCTAACGTCCATCCCGCTGGTGGATATGCAGATCGACGACACGACGTGCGTGCTCCTCCACGGCGCGGGCATGGGCGCGTGGGCGTGGCGGGCCGTGGTCGACCGGATGGAGACGCCGGCGATCGCGCTCGACGTTCCGGGCCGGCGCCCGGGAGTGACACCCGAGGGTTGCGCGACGGAGCTCGTGCGTGAGATCGACGAGCGGGGGCTCGGGGAGGTGGTTCTCGTGGCTCACTCGCTGGCGGGCGTGCTCGTCCCGACGATGGCCCGGCTGCTCGATTCCCGGGTACGGCGGTGTGTCTACCTCGCCTCCGTCGTGCCGCCGCCCGGCGGGTCGTTCGTGGACGCCGTCGGGCTGGCGAACGGCCTCGTCCTGCGCGCGCTCTTCCGATTCAATCGGGACGGCCTCAAACCGAGCCCCGCGATGATCCGGAAGTCACTCTGCAACGATCTCGACGAGGCGACAACGGAGATGGTCGTCTCACGCTACGCAGCCGAGTATCCCGGGCTCTACCTGGAACCGGCGGGGACGCTGCCCGACATTCCGACCACGTACATCCGCCTCACCCACGACCACGCCGTCACACGCTCACAGCAGGAGGCGTCGATCGGTCGACTGCGTGCACCGCGCGTGCGCCAGCTGGAGGCGGGGCACCTGGCGATGCTCTCGATGCCGACCGGGGTAGCGGCGGCGATCGACGAGGAGGTCGCGCAGTTGTAAACAGGGGGCCGGCGCGCGCGGGACGAACGGGTTCTCGCGGAGCACGCGAAGGTGAACCACGAGACGGGTGGGGTCCATATCCGATAGAGGACATTCCGTAGATGAATCGACAGGAACGGCTCAGCGAGTTCTTTCGACGTTACTCGCGCTCATCGCTCGGCCCGGAGCCCGAACTGCTCGCCGATCTCTACGACGCGAGCTTCCTCGCGGCGGGCCCCAGGGGAGGGGCCGCCTTCAACAACGACGAGGCCTTCCTGGAGTGGCTCCGGCAGGTGAACGAGGGCAACCGCAAGAGCGGAATGACCGCGGTGGTGGTCGACGAGGTCGTTGAAACGCCGCTGAGCGACGCATACACCATCGCCACCGTGACCTGGGCCGCAACCTTTCGCAAGACGGGTGATGAACCGATACGGTTCAGGATCTCGTACCTCCTCCGTCAGACCGACGACACGCTGAAGGTCGCCGCGTTCATCTCGCACGAGGATCAGGAGGAGGTCATGAAGGCCCGCGGCCTCCTCTGAATTTCTAACCCCGCGAATGATTCTTCGCCACATCGCCTCCATCCTCGCGCTGCCGGTCACGGTGGCGATCGTGATACCCTGGCTGCTCCTGCGCTCTGGCACGGGCCCGGGTGATGCCCCGCCGCCGATGCGAATCCTCGGGTTGGCGGCGGCGAGCGTCGGCCTCGTGCTCGCCATCAGCACGATCCGGGATTTCGCCACGCGCGGTCGCGGGACGCTCGCGCCGTGGGACCCGCCGCGGCGTCTGGTCCTCAGCGGCCCATACCGTCATGTACGCAACCCGATGATCAGCGGCATGATCCTGATCCTGCTCGGCGAGACGCTGTGGTTCGCCTCGCCGGCGCTGGCCGCGTGGACGGCCTTCGCCGTCGTTCTGAACGCCGTGTACATTCCGCTGGTGGAGGAGAAGTCGCTGGTGCGGCGGTTCGGCCAGGAGTATGAGGAGTATCGGCGAAGTGTGCCGCGATGGGTGCCGAGGGTGTCGGCGTGGTGGGGCGGAAAGGTGGGCGAGTAGTCTGGCAGTTTCCTTCACGACTCAGTTCAGTCCCTTCGCGACGACCGAACTCGCACCAGCCTGGCGATCCCGGATGTATTCGACGTGTCTCTTCTGCCACGGCGACCTGGGAACGAACGACGCCGTCGAATCGTTCTCGGCTGGCCGGCGGCCGGCGTTCGATGCGGAGCGGGGCAGGCTCTGGGTGGTGTGCCACCGCTGCGGTCGGTGGAACCTGTCGGCGCTGGAGGAACGGTGGAGGCTTTAGCCTCCGCCGATGCGGCGCGCCGCCACTCGCTCGTCATGCTCGAACGCATCGGCAAACTGATCGAGTTCGACTTCCGACATACCGACCTCACGTCCGCGCGTTCGCCAGTTTGACACCGCGCGATCCACCTCGCTGACGATCTCGCGCGCACGAGCCGCCTTGACCTGAAAGTACGAGGCCACCTCCATCAGTGGATCCAGGGAAGCGACGGGTCCGGAATTCTCGGAGATCCACGTCTTTAGCTCCCGTACCCGATCGGGGAACGGATTCAGGTCGAACGCCGGTGACAGGTTCCAGCGGCCGTGGCCCTGGTGGAGAAGCCCGTGATTCAGGAGGTGGTCGTCCAGGTTCGTGATCAGGATCGAAAGCGCCACTCTTCTCCACAACTCCTCGAGTTCATTGGTCAGATCGTCGCCGTAGGTGCGGAGGGCATCGACGATCTCCGTGTACGTGTGTGGCTCCGGATCCCGCGGCGACACGCCCAGCAACGTGGCCGCCGATATGTAGGGGATTCTCAACCCCCGATCCCGATCGAATCGTCTGACAATGGCGACGGGTTTCCCCTCGCTCACGACGAGAGAGGCGTCCGCCGCCCGCGCGCCAGCGTCCTTCGCGAGCCGGAGCGCCAACACCTCGCCCTTTGTGACCGCCTGCTGATCATCGACACTCGGGAATTTGCCAATAGCCAGATGGCCATCCGAGGCTACGATCGAGCATTTTGGACGAAGCCCGCCAAGGGAGGTTCCTCTGCCGCGGAGGTAGTCGAGGTCCGTCATGGTCTCTTCGTCCATTTCCACTGCCTGCGAAGAGGCCACCAGCTGAGCGAGGCTGATGCTCGGCGGCGTACGCCGATGCTCATCCTCGGAGTTCCGCTGAAAAGCGCCAGATTCGTCGCGGAAGCGAAGTGCCCCGACGCGACTCTCATCGTCCACGGCGAGAAGGAAGTCCAGGTGATTCAGTGGCTGGCTGGACCCGGCTCCCGTGGTCCTGCCTTCCGCTCGCCTCTTCGCCTGGTCGCGTAGGATGACCCGCTTCCCCCATCCGTCCGGTTCCGTATCCGCGATCGCTCCATGAAAGATCGTATCACCTCGGTGCGCGCGCTTGTGGAACTGGGGTCCGGTCACCAGGCGGAGGAGAACTGGATCGATGGCGAACCGCTCGGGGGACCGCATCCAGTTCGCGTCGTACTCGAAGGATGCGCTCTCACGCGCGCCGGCGAGGTTGTAGTGAAGGTGGCCAACGAGGAGGCCATCCTCCCCTATGTGAACCGCGATCGTGCGATTCACAGGCCCGCGCTCCCTCCGCGCGGCCGTACACGTTCTGGAAGCCGGGCCTCTTCGAGCGTGAGGCCTTCATCGTCCCCCGCCGGGTCAGCGATGTCCGCCAGCGGAGTTCCAAGGCCAAGGGCCATCAGCGTCGTTCCGTAGATTCCGATGCCGACTCGCGGGTCTCCTTTCTCAACCTTGAGGTAGGTGACCTTTGACACACCAACGCGCTCCATCATCATGGCGACGGTGAGGCGACGTTTCTTCCGCGCCACGCGGATGTCCCTGCCCAGTTTGCGGAGTGACCGCTGAACCGGAGTCGGGAGAATTTCGTATGCCTCTGATCTCATCGTAACAAGGTATAATGGAGAGAACCGTGATGCGTGTATGGTATAGTATAGCGTACATCAGGTCGTGGGCAAACTCACCGAAATGTATGACATATCGTTCTGTACAGAGTTGAAGTACAGTGTAGCATACCTACGTTCTCCTCCCGCCGAACGCGTCCTGGCGAAGCAATGCCCGCAGGCGCTTACGCCATCGTCTCGTCCAACTCGTGATGACGGCCATGGCGTCAGGTGGTCCGCAGGATCAGTTCGACCATGTCCACGTAGCGGTGCCAGTTCGCCGCCTCATTCCCCGAGCGCGCGATGCCCGGCTGGCGTGAGCTCATAATACTTCGCGCGGCGGTTCTGGTCGGTCGCCCGCCAGGCGCTTTCGACCCAACCCCGCTCTTCCAGCCGCTGCAGGGCGGGGTAGAGGGAGCCCTGGCCCACGCGCGTTGTCGAAAGTCAACACGAACACGCGGGGAACGCCAGTCAGCCGTCGCGCCCGCGGGTCGATCCTGTGCATTCTCTGTTTCGCTATCCTCCCGATCATCAGCCAGATCCATCACCCTCAACGAACCCATGGCCAATCGGCAGAACTTTTCTTCCGTCCAGCGGCAGTCCGCCTTCGAAGCGAATGCGGAATGGCTCCGGGACCATCGTGTGGACGGGATCGAGATCGAAGAGCGCTATCGTCACCTCCGTCAGTCGGGTGGGATCCATTACTGCGAGAACTGTCTCTTCTGCCACACGGATCAGTCGTTCTTCGACGTCGACCATCTCGTGCCCGACCGCAGCTTCCGGTTGTGGGGGGTGCACACGGACGCGCGGTCGGCCATCAACATGGTGATCCTCTGCAAGTCGGTGCGGGCGGGCGACTACGGCTGTAACCAGTCGAAGGGTTCAAGGCACCATGTCCCGGTGAATCGCGGGCTCGCGTTCTCGCGGCATCACCTGGACATGAACTACGTGCCGCTCGTGGATCGGCCGTTCGAATGGTCAAGGAAGTGAGTGGTGGGCCGGATTCGCCGGATTCGCCGGGGACCCGCCTACCGCTCCCGGTCGTGCGTTCCAGAGCCGCCTGGAGCCGGGACCGCTGATGCGCCCCCAGGTCGCCAGCGCCCGTCACGGCCCCAGCAGCGCCCCGGGGATGACCGCGATGCCGTCCTTCCGGCGGTATGCGCGCGGGCCCGTGCTGATGACGACCGCGTCCAGTAGGTCATCCCCGATCTTGTCGCGCAGCCATACCAGGTTCCGCACGTCCTCGTCGTTGATGGCCGCGCCCAGCTTCACTTCCACTGCGAGCACACGCTGGTCCGGCCGCTCGACGATCAGGTCCACTTCCCGTTCTCCGGAGTGCAACCTCAAGTGCCGGACTTCCGCCTCGGCCGCCTGCGCGAACACGCGCACGGAGAGCGTGATCAGCGACTCGTAGAGGTGGCCCAGCAGGGTCCCGTCGCGGGGGATCGCGGGTCCGGGCTCGGCGCCTCGAAGGAGCGCATCCGTGTTCAGGCCCAGGAGCCGCACGGCGAGCGCGGGATCGACCAGATGATGCTTTGGCGGCTGGGCGAGGCGGTTGAGATGGTTCCTGGACGGAATCCACGCCGGCACTGGGTCCAGGATCCACAGCTGCTCGAGAACGTCGCGATACGACTGGGTGGTCTGCTTCGCCGGCTTGTCGACCTCCTCGCCGGTGGCGGCGTCGCGAATCGTCTCCCATGAGGTCGATGTCGACGTGGCCGCCGCGTAAGCGGTCATCCATCGCCGCAGGCTCACGGGCCGGCGGGGCGCGAGTCCCTGGTCGGGGAAGTCGCGATCCACGATCCGGCGAAGATACCCATCCAGCTGGGCGCGCAGGCCGCGATCCGACAACGCGCGCATGCCGGGAAACCCCGAGCCCACGATCTCGTCGACGTACCGGGCCAGCGTGACGCTCGTTTCGCCCTCAACGGGCTCCCGCGTTCCTTCCAGCAACGCCCGCAGGCTGACGGTTGGCGATCCGACTCCTCGTTCAGGGAGCGTGAGGGGGCGCATCCTGACCGAGACGATCCTCCCCGCGCCGGAGTGCGTGGGTGGCGTGGCGGGGCTCGCCGAACCCGTGAGCAGGTACTGGTTGGGTCGGCCATCGCGATCCACGGCCCGCCGCACCGCGTCCCAGACTGGCGGGACCCGCTGCCACTCGTCGAGGAGAATCGGCTTCTCCCCCGTCAGGAGCTGGGCGGGATCGGCCTGGGCGAGGACGCGCTGGGGTTCCTCGTCCAGGCGGAACACCGTACGCGCCGCGCGGGCAGCCGTCTCCGTCTTCCCGGTCGCGCGGGCGCCCTCGATGGCGATCGCCGGGAGGCTCTCCAGCAGTTCCCCCAGTTCGGCGTCCACCACGCGCTCCAGATAGGCGGTCATCCGACCTCACGATCGGCCCAACCGAATCCGCCAGGTAAGTCCACCATTTCGCGCTCTCCTGATTTACCATTTCGCAGCGTTCTGGCTTACCGATACGCGGAAGTATAATTCACCGTTACGCGGCCTTCAAGTCTACCATTTCTCGGCCTACTACTTTACCGTTTCGCGACAGTATACTTTACCATTTCGCGGTTGTATACTTTACCATTTCGCGGATGGATGGATTGCCGTTTCGCGGATGATCGGTCTCGGGGCCCGACCGCGGGAGAAGGGGTGGTGAGCGGACATGTACCTTTCCCGTCATGCCGAAACGGGGCCCGACCCTCACGAATTCAGACTCGCCGGGTCGGCGTCGTTGCGCGCGAGGCCCGTATCGAGTTGATTCTCCATCCGCCATGAATGCATCGCGCACCGCCAGTCTCTGAAGTCTCATGTCGAAGTCCGAACCCGAAGTCTGGCTCCGCGGCCCCGTCGAAGGCGTGCCGCCCCTGCTCCAGCCCGTCGCGCACGCGCTCATGCAGGCGCGTGACGAGGTTGCCGCCCTCGTCGAAGGCCTCCCCGACGACCTGCTCTGGACGCGCCCGGCGGGCGTGGCCTCCGCCGGCTTCCACCTCCAGCATCTGACCGGTGTGGTCGACCGGCTCTTCACATACGCGCGGGACGAAGCGCTCTCCGAGGCCCAGCGCCAGGCGCTCATCGCGGAGGGGCGGCCGGCCGATGGAGTCGCCGCCGTCGATCTCGCCGACGCATTCGCCCGGCAGGTGGACCGTGCCCTCGCCCAGCTCCGGGCCACGGACGAGCGCTCGCTGACCGATGCCCGCGCGGTTGGCCGGAAGCAGTTGCCGTCGACTGTACAGGGCCTCCTCTTCCACGCCGCCGAGCACTCGCAGCGGCATGTGGGGCAGCTCCTGGTCACCGTGCGGACGCAACTCGGACATCCCGATCCAACGTGACAAACATCCTGCTCGTGGGTTTCGGCGGATTCTTCGGTTCAGTCGCACGATACCTGTTTGGAGGATGGGCTCTGCATCTGTCCGGGCAGGACCGATTCCCCGCGGGGACGTTCGTGGTGAACATCGTCGGCTGCCTGGCGATCGGCGTGCTCGCGGCGCTCGCCGAGCGGTTCGAGATCTTCGGTCCGGAGGCGAGGCTCCTCCTCTTTACCGGCGTGCTCGGCGGGTTCACCACGTTTTCCGCGTTCGGACTGGAGACCATCCACCTCCTGCGGCGTGGGGATCCCTGGGTGGCCGCCGCGTATGTCGGATTGAGCGTAGCGCTGGGGCTGCTGGCTGTCTGGCTGGGCTTTCGGGGCGTCTGGTCGCTCCATCCGCGCGCCCCTTGATTCGTGGCAGGTCTCTTCGTCACCTCACGTTCGCGGGGGCACTCAGCTCATGGGCACAATCTGGCTCCTCGTAGTGATCGTCGCGGTGGTCGCCGTTGGCGTGGGCGTCATCTACAACGCGCTCGTCGGGCTTCGCAACCGCGCGACGGCGGCATGGTCGGACATCGAGGTGCAGCTCAAGCGGCGGCATGATCTGGTCGGGAACCTCGTGGAGACGGTGAAGGGTTACGCCGCCTACGAGCAGCGGACGCTCGAGGACCTCGTCGCGGCGCGGACGCGGGCCTCCGACGCGACCGACAACGGCGGCCCCCGCGAGGCTGGCGCGGCGGAGAACGTTCTCACCGCTCGGGTCCACTCCGTGTTCGCCGTCGCCGAGGCGTATCCGGACCTGAAGGCGAGCGAGCGCTACGCCGATCTGCACGACGCGCTCGTCGCGCTGGAGAACGACATCCAGAACGCGCGCCGCTACTACAACGCCGTGGTACGCGACTTCAATACGAAGATCCAGACGGTGCCGAGCGTGCTCGTCGCGCGGCCGTTCGGGTTCAGGGAGAGGGATTTCTTCCAGCTCTCGGACCCGGGTGAGTCGGCGGTGCCAGAGGTCAGGCTCCAGTGAGGGGCCGGCGCGAGGGGCCGTTTCGCGGGGGTGGCGGGATCACGGCGCGGGTCGTGGAGGGCACCGCGGCGAAACGCGGGCGTTCCTTCGCTTTCGGGCCGGCTCTCGTTCTCGCCCTCGTTGCGGCGCTCCTGACCGGACCGCTCGTCACCACCGCTTCAGCGCAGGACCGCGGCGGGTATACGATCCGGAGCTTCGACGCGGAACTCACCATCGAGCCGAACGCGGAGATGGTGGTCGAGGAGCGGATCGTCGTCGATTTCGCCGCCCCGCGCCACGGGATCTACCGCACCATCCCCGTCCGGTACTCCGATCCGAAGGGGTATGCGTACTCGCTCGACCTCCGCCTCATGGGCGTCACCGACGACGACGGCCGGTCGTATCAGACGCAGCTGTCGAACGAGGGACGGTACGTGAACATCCGCATCGGCGATCCCGACCGGAACGTCGATGGCACGGTCGTCTACATCCTCCGCTACCGGGTTCGCGAGGCGCTGAGCCGATTCGCGGAGCATGACGAGATCTACTGGAATGCGACCGGGAACGAGTGGAACGCGCCAATCGCCCGGTCGAGCGCGATCGTCCGGCTCCCCGTCCCGCTTTCGGCAGATGAGCTGACGGCCGCGGGATATACCGGCGCGTTCGGGGTGAACGAGCGCGCGGTCGAGGTCGCGTACCCGGAGCCCGGTGTCGTGCGGTTCAGCTCCACCCGGTCGCTTGGCCCGCTCGAAGGGCTCACGGTGGCGGTTGGCTTCCCCCAGGGCGTGGTGACCTTCCCCAGCACGACGGACCGGCTCGTCCGCTCGGCCGCCGACAACTGGATCCTGCTTCTGCCGCTCGGCTGGTTCTGGTTCCTTTTCGCCCGATACAGGTCGCACGGGCGTGATCCCGACTCGGGCGCCCCCGTGATGGTCACCTATGAACCGCCGCCGGGGATGACGCCGGGCGGCATCGGCACGCTGATCGATGAGCGGGTGGACCTCGCCGACATCACCGCGACCGTCGTGGACC
>CAZUVK010000048.1:0-13183 GCA_964623785.1 uncultured Gemmatimonas sp.
GACCCGCCCGACACGGGGATCCGCGAGCGGCCCTTCGCCATATCGAGCGCATCCGCGACGCGCACAATTCCAGCCTCCAGCGTGAGCGGCTTGCCGCCCGAGCGGTGGGCGATGATAGCGTGGAGGACCTCCGCTCGCATCACCGTCGCCGTCGCGGTGTCGTAGATCCCCCGCAGCAGCTCCGAGAGCTTCCGCTCCGTGATGAAGAGCGAGAACGACTCATGGTCGGCGCGATGGATGGACATGCCCACATCGTGGAAGAGCGCGGCCAGCGTGACCACGATCTCGGCGTCATCCAGCGTCAGGCCGTAGTTCGTGACGATGGATGGCTCGACCCCGTGCTCCGTGAGGAGGCGGAAGAGCTTGTCCGCGATGTTCATCACGATCTTGACGTGGACGGGCCCGTGATCGGTCATCCCCAGCCGCTCGACCGCGTTCACATTGGCCGCGATCCAGAGAGCGTACAGCTCGTCGTCCGTGTTGACGGCGTCGATCACCTGCACGAGTCGGGGATTCGAGCCCGTCCCCGGAACGTTGATGCGCACTCGATGCGAGAGGCGGTCCGCGATCGTGCGCCCGACCTGCCTGGAATCGTCCACGTTCGTTGTTGGGGGGTCGAGGTTCAACGCCAGTCGGTGCGAGTCGACGATCCGACGTGCGGTTCGGCGAACTTCCGGGCGACGAACCGGGCCGCTTCGCGCTCGGCCCAGAAGACGGGGTTCCAGGGTGTACCCGAGACGAACCCGACGTGCCCGCCGGAGGGCACGATGCCATCCGCGAGCCAGGGGTTCTCGTGGAGCGCGCGCGCGGGTACGCGGTCGGCCGGAAGCAGCGGATCGTCGAGGGCGTGGAGAAGCAGGGTCGGTACGCGGATCTCCTCGATCCAGGGGTGGCAGCTCGAATCCCGATAGTAGTGCCAGGCGTCGCTGAACCCGTGGATCTGAGCCGTCGCGAACTCGTCGTATTCCCGCACGGTCGCCGCGGAGAGCGCGCGGTCGATCTCGCAGATCTCCGCAAGTTCGGCGCGCTTCCTCCTCGCCTTCGCGGTAAGCTTGCGAATGAAGTACCGCGAATAGAACCACCCCATTCCCCCGCTCTCCAGGCGGGACGTGCCGGCGACGAGGTCGAACGGAACGGAAATGGCCGCGGCGGCGACCACGTCGCGCGACGCCCCCGAGCCGCGCTCGCCGAGATACTTGAGGAGTGTATTGCCGCCCAGCGAGAAGCCGATGATGGCGATACGGGAGTCCGGCGCCCGGAGCCGGAGGGACCGTACGACGGCGTCCAGGTCGCTCGTATCGCCCGCGTGGTAGAACCGCGGCAATCGATTGATCTCATCGCCGCACCCGCGAAAGTTCATTCGCACCGTCCGCAGCGCATGGCGCGTGAGCTCGCGGGCCATGCTCCAGATGTACGTGGCCCTCGAGGAACCTTCGAGACCGTGGAGAACGAGGACGGTGGGCGCCTCTTCGCCGAGATCGGTCGGGCTCTCGTGCAGGTCGATGAAGTCACCGTCCGGCAACTCGACGCGTTCGCGATTGAGGGGACCGTAGTCGAACTTCCGCAGGAGCCGGCCGCCGATCGTCTGCAGATGCGATCCGGGGAGCCACCAGGCGGGACGGAACGGGGATACCCCCGGGGCGCGGCCCGTGGTCATGCCCCCGACGGGCGTGACGCCATGCGGACGTTCTCGTCGACGAGGCGCGCGACCCGCCGGCCTTCCTCCACATCTACCTTCGTCAACAGCAGTCCGCCGACGATGAAGAAGAGGATGATCGACAGGATCGCCACTCGACTCGAACCGGTCAGGGCGATCGCCAGGCTGAAGGTGAGGGGGCCGGCAATGCCGGCGAATTTCTCGAACACCGCAAAAAATCCAAAGAACTCGCCCGACTTGTGACGCGGAATCATGCTGGCGAAGAGCGACCGGCTCAGCGCCTGGGTTCCACCCTGCACCATCCCGACCAGGCCGGCCAGGATCAGGAAATGGGTCCCCGTGGTCATGAAGTAGCCGAGCACCGTAATTCCCGCATACACGACAAGCCCGCCAAAGATCGCTGGTTTCGCGCCGATCCTCCCCGCGATCATCCCGAACGCGAACGAAAAGGGGATGCCCACGAACTGAACGATCAGGATCGCGAGGATCATGAGGTTCTGGTCGATCCCGATCTCGGTACCGTAGCTCGTCGCCATCTTGACGATGGTGCCGATTCCGTCGTTGTAGATGAGGAATGCGACGAGCATGAGGAACGCCTGCTTGTAGCCACGCAGCTCGCGGAAGGTCTCGCCGAGGCGGGTGAGCGCCACGCGGACCGCGCTCTGGCCGACGTCCTCGTCTGACTCCAGGGCACGCGGGGGCTCCGGCACGCCCCGGAAGAACGGGATCGCGAAGAGGATCCACCAGACCGCGACGGAAAGGAAGGCGAGGCGGGCGGGAAGCGTTGCCTCCTCGGGCGTCAGGTTCGGGCCGCTGGGAAGTCCGAACGCGCCCGGGGCCGTGATCCACGCGAGGTTGAGGGCGAGGAGGATGCCCCCGCCGAGATAGCCCAGCGCGTACCCGGACGTGGACACGCGATCCACCTCGTCGGGCCGGGCGATATGGGGCAGCAGCGAGTCGTAGAAGACGAAGCTCGCGCCGGCGCCGATGTTCGCGATGATGAAAAGGACCGACGCCAGCCAGATGTCGCCCTGCTGAATGAAGAACATCCCCGCGACACCGAGGACGCCGATGGTCATGAAACCGGCGAGCATCCGCTTCTTCGCGGCGGTGAAGTCGGCGATCGCACCGAGAATCGGGGCCAGGAGCGCGACGATGGCGAGCCCGATCGTGGTGATGATCGAGAAACGGAAGGTTGCTTCGGTGTCCGAGAGGTTCGCGGCGGCGACCGTCGAGTAGTAGATGGGGAACACGGCCGCCATGATGGTCGTGACCATCGCCGAGTTGGCCCAGTCGTACATCGCCCACGCCCGCAGTTCCGGCCGGTCCAGACCGAGGCGCTCCAGGAGCGAGGTGCCCTTTGCGTTTCGCTGTTCGGTGGGGCTCATGTTGCGGCAGTCACTTCGGCAGAGACCGGGTTGCGCGTGGGCGACATGTTAGCGCAAGGCGCCACCGTGCGCGAGTGGAAGAAGCATGCAGGGCGAACAGGGAAGTTGCGCGGCTCCGGCTCGACGCGGTATGGTCAGGGCCGTCACCCGGTCGGACTCACCCGCTACGGACGAACCTCATGCAGATGCTCTACAGCGCCCACTCGGGCGTTCGATACCTCATCCTCCTTATCGGCATCATCGCGCTCATCTACTTCACCTACGCGGTGGTGACGAAGAAGAACGACGAGACGAAGAGCCGGGTGCTCGGCTCCGTGTTCACCGGAGTGCTCGACCTGCAGGGGCTTCTCGGGATCATCATGGTGGTGATGGGCCTCTACTACCCGGCGGTGATCGGCCACCTGGTGATGATGATCGGGGCGATCGTCGTGTCCCACGCGTCGATGGCGATGGCGAAGACGGCGCAACCACCGGAGCGACGCAATGCGTTCCGTCTGGCGGGGGTGGTGGTCGCCCTGCTGCTGATCGTCGGCGGTATCATGGCGATTGGCCGCTCGGTTTTCGGGAGCGGCGTGCCGTCGGTCGCCGGATAGGGCGGCACTACGCCCGGCCACGGGGCTTCTGACATACGGCACTAGGTGAAGCGGGTCCGGATCCGCTCGCGCGTAAGGTAGTACCCGATGACGATTTCCAGGGCGATCTCGGCGAGCAGGACGCCGAGGGCGTCCGGGAGGAGAAAGAGCCTGGCCACAGACGACACCAGCAATAACACCACGAGCGCGATCAGCGCGACCCACGTCCAGCGGGCGAGGGTGAGCAGGTTCGAGACGAGGTACAGCACCGCGACTCCCACGATGATGGCGATTCCGGCGGACGGTAAGGCCGCGCCGCCGCCGGTCAGCGCGAGGTAACCGCCAGCCATGACCGCCCCCGCTCCGCCGATGCCGAGAAGCGCCGCGATCAGCAGGATCCCCAGGGGTGCGTCCCGCGCCTTCGTCGCGATCCTCCGGACGGTCACGGCCCGCTCAGGCCTTCAGGTTGATGAAGAAGAGGGACATCAGGATGAACACGCTCGAGGCAAGCAGCCCGGCGGGGATACTCTCGAGCAGAAGCATGATGCTGCCGATGAGCGCGCCGAGGAATCCACCGAGATAGATGATGAGCACCAGTTCCTTCTTGCTCACCCGCCAGATCAGCTCTTCAACCTTCGAGATCGGATAGCCTTTCAGTTTGTCCTCGACCATCCGGGCGACGGGGAGGCTCGATACGGCGGCCGGCACCCGGCGCTGGAGGAATCCCCAGAGCGGATCGAAGAGGAGCCGCTCCGCGCGCCGAACGGTGTCCTCGGGGACATAGTCGGCGAGACGGCCGATCGGGACGCTGAGGATCCATTCCGTGCGGTGCTCGATCGCGGCCCGGAGGAAGCCGAGCACGCGCGGGCCGCGGAGTGTCTCGACGATCCAGTTGGCACCCTGGTCCGTGAGGTCGCGCGCCCGCTCCTCGCCCAGCAAGTCGATGACGTCGCCTACCTTCTTCTCCGCGACCGCGCCCACGAGCTGGTTGAGGCGGGCGAGCACAACTTCCTCGGTGGTGGGGTGGCGGAAGAGGTAGAGGATGCGCTCGACCAGCGCGTTGCGAAGGCGCGCGGCGCGCTCGGGCGAAACGTCCCCAAGAAGCTCGTGGACCGGTTTCTCGAGAAGCTCCTCGACCCCTTTGTTGACGGACTCCGCCACCCTGGCCTGGACCTCCGGCTCGCGCAGCAGGGCGGCGATCTCGTCGACTCCACCCTGCTCGATCGCCTCCACGGTCTGCGCGAGCGTCCGCTCGGTGATCATGAGCCGACCGACGACGCGCTTCCACGTCTTCTGCGCCTCGAGGAACCGGTCGGTGAAGCGGCGGAGCGTGTCCTGGAGTTTCGCCCGGGTGTCCGGATCGTCGAGGATCCCGCCGAGCTTGTCCAGCAGGATCGGCAGGTAGTTGGCGACGAACGCCTCGCCGAGGTTGACCGCGCCCGCCGGAACGTAGTGGCGGACGGGCTTTTCCGACACGAGGAGTCTCCCGATGCCGCGGTCGAGCGCCTCGCCGATCACACGCGCGAACTCCGGGCTTTCGCGGATGCCGGACCAGAGCTGCTGCAGCCCGCGGTCGAGGTCGAGGCGCAGTTCGGGCGTGAGCACGGCGGAGAGTGGGGTGTCGCGGAACTCGCCGCCCAGGCCCGCGGCGAATCCGCGCACCCGTTCCTCCCACTCCTCGGAGTTGAGGTAGACGGCCACCCCTTCGAGTACCTTGTCGACCAGACGATCGAGGACCGCTTCCAGCCCGATGGCCTGGTCGGGCGTGATCAGGTCGCGTGGGGCACCGATATCGTGCGCCAGCAGGGAGTCGAGCGCCTCCCGCAGCGCCTCGTCGAACCGCTCGCGAAACGACTCGGATCCCAGAGTGCGGGCGATGTCATCCGACGTGAGCAGTTCGTTCCCGACCGTCTCCCCGATACGGCGCGCGATCCGATCGATCTCCTTGGGGATCGCGCCCATCGGGAGGATGCGAACCCCGGCGACACGGATGGGATCGTAGGGATGGAAGAGCATCCAGATCGCGATCGCGTTCGTCGCGAGGCCCGCGGTCGTGCCAATGAAGATCGGGAGGAACCACTCGATCGGGGTGAGTCCGAGAAACTCCATCAGGCGAGGTCGAGCGGGTGGAAGACCGGGCGAATGAGCTCCATTTCGATTCGTGGCGCGGGGTTTTCGAGTATCGGGAGGCCGCAGGCGACTCCAGCCGTCACATTTGCGGGGGATCCCGAAGCAATCATGCCATGAATCTCACGGAAATCGCGGGGCTCCCCGCCGTGGTCGCGGCCCGGGCCGCGATCAGGCAACGTGACGCCGAAACAGTCGCGGAACAGGTCCGCATCACCCGCATCGCGGCGCCGTCCGGCGCGGAATCGGCCCGCGGGGACTACGTAGCGGGGCGTTTCGCGACCATGGGACTCGTCGACATCGTTGTCGACGAGGTGGGGAACGTTATCGCCGCGCTGCCGGGCGCGTCCAGTGGCCCGGGCCCGCACGGGAGGCCACCGGCCCCGGCAATCCTCTCCGCGCACCTGGACACCATCTTCCCTCCGGAGACCGTCGTCACGCCGCGCGAGGAGAACGGCCGGATCTTCGCGCCGGGAATCACCGACAACGGGCGCGGGCTCGCGGCGCTCCTGCGAATCGCCGAGTCGCTGGTCGACACGGGGATCACGACCCGCCAGCCAATCGTCTTCGCGGCCACCGTGGGCGAGGAAGGGCTGGGCGACCTTCGAGGTGTAAAGCATCTCTTCGCGCGAGAATCCCCCTACGCTCGCGCGGCGGCGTTCGTTTCGCTCGACGGTGCGGGATCCGCCCGGATCGTCCACCGCGCCATCGGAGCGCGGCGACTGCGGGTGATGATCTCGGGGCCGGGCGGGCACTCCTGGGGCGACCGCGGAGTGGCGAACCCGGCTCATGCTCTCGGTGCCGCCATCGGGGAGATCGCGAACCTGGTCGTGCCCGGTGACGAGAGCCTCGCCATCAACGTCGGACGGATCGGGGGCGGGACGAGTATCAACGCGATCCCGGCGGAGGCGTGGTGCGAGATCGACCTGCGCGGCGACGAGGAGGAAGCGCTGGCCAGGATCGCGGCGGAGGCGAGAGAGGCCTTCGAGAGCGCGACCCGCGCGGCCGCCGAGGGAGGCGCCTGGCGGACCGCGCTCGAGTGCCACGTGGAGCAGATCGGGTCGCGCCCGTGCGGCGAGGTTTCCGAGGACGGCGCCCTCGTGCGGGCGGCCATCGCGGCCACTCGGATGGTGGGCGAAAGGCCGGAACTCGCCGCGTCATCCACCGACGCGAACGTGCCCATCTCCCTCGGAATCCCCGCCATCACGATCGGGGCGGGCGGTCGCGGCGGCGGCATCCACACGCTCGGCGAATGGTTCGAGAATCACGATGGAGCGCGCGGCATCGAGCGCGCGCTGCTCACCATCCTCGGCGCCGCCGGTGCGCGAAAGGCGGGTCAGACCGCGTGAGCCTGATTCACGCCACTACGCTTCGACCACCGAAAAGTCGCCGATATCCACACGTCCCACTACGCCCTTCAGCTTCACGGAGCTTCCAATCAGAGAATCGTGAACCTCCGATCCTTCGATACGGGATTCCGCTCCGACGATCGTATCACGCAAGCGTGAGCTCGTGATGACGCTCCCCGCGCCAATCGTCACGTTCGGACCGATCTCCGATTCCGAGATCTCGACACCCTCCGCGACGTGGACGGGGTCGTGGATCACCACGCCGGGTCTCTCTGGCGGACGCTTGCCTCGCGTGGTGCTCAGCACGTGGAAGTTCGTCTCGAGCAACGTTTCCGGCTTGCCCGCGTCGTACCAGCCCTTCACTTCCGCGGTAAGGATCTTCGCGCCGTGGTCGATCATGTACTGGAACGCATCGGTGAGGAAGTATTCTCCGCCCGGCTTCAGCGTCTGCTTCATCACCTCCTCGATCCCTTCAAAGAGCAGCCGCCAGTCGCGGATGTAGTAGAGACCGATGTTCGCCAGCTTCGAGATTGGCTCCTTCGGCTTTTCGATAATTCGCTTCATGAAGCCGTCCTCATCGGTGACGATGACGCCGAACCGCTGGTAATCCTCGACCTCCTTCGCCCAGATGACCCCGGCGACGTCGTCGGACAGGTCCTTCACGATCGAGAGATCGGCATCGAAGAGCGTATCGACGAAGATGATGAGGAGGTCCTCCCGGACGTACGGCCGCGCGAGGGCGATCGCGCCGGCGGTACCGTCCTGCACCGGCTGCTCGACGTAGTTCGCGTCGAAATCCGGATACTCGGCGCGAACGTAGGCTTCGACCTTTTCCTTCAGGTGACCGGTGATGAAAACTCCTTCTTTCACACCGAGTTCGGCCAGATCATCGAGAATATACGCGAGGACCGGTTTGTCACCGACCCGGAGCAGCGGCTTAGGGGTGACCAGCGTGTGCGGGCGCAGGCGGGTTCCCTTCCCCGCGACGGGCATGACGACTTTCAAGCTTCGCTCCTGGTTGGCGGATTCGGGTGATGCATCGGCGCGGAATATGTAAGGTTCACGTGCCTTGGTCGACAGGGTCGCGCGGGCACCCGGATTGTATTTTGCGGAAGGATCCGGCACGCCTGGCGGCGGCGCTTCCCTTCCGGACCCCTAGCCCCGGGCCCCGGCTGAAACGGAGACACGGTCGAGCAATGTCGAAACGCTCAGCGAAATACGATCCTTCCGAATCGCTGCTGGAGACCCTCCCCGATTGCATACCGGTCATGCCGGTGAAGAGCACCGTGCTGTTTCCAACCGGTGCGACCGGGTTGCAGGTCGGCTTCGCACCGAACGTGGATGTACTCAACACGTATCGCGACGCGAACCTCGTCTTCGCCATGGTGCACTCCGAAGAGGACGAGTTGCCGATCGACCCATCCTCCCTGGAGAAGATCGGGGTCGCGGCGCGGGTTCTGAACCGGCTGAACCTCCCCAGCGGGTCGATCCAGACCACGGTGCAGGGATTGATCCGCATCCACCTCGATGACGTTCGGCTCGACAACGGCCATTTCGTCGGGTATCCCCGGCTCGTCGAGGAGGTCGCGGCCGACCCGGCGGAGGCGGAGAGGGTGATCGAACGGATCCTGACGACGTTGGGCGGGATCGGGGCGAGCATCAGCCGACTGAGCGAGGTACCGAAGATCCTGCGCGGGAACCTGGACGATCCCGGTCGGTTCGCCGATCTCGTCGCCACGCTGGCGCACTTCCCGGTGGACGACAAGGACGGAGTTCTGCAGCGTCTGGACGTCCTGGACCGACTGCGGTTCGTCGAGTCGCGGCTCGAAGCGGAGTGGGAGCGGGTGAAGCGGCGAGACGATGTCGCGGAAGTCACTTCCCCCCGGCAGGGCGTCGCGCCGGCTGAGGCCGAATCAGCGGCCGAACGGGCGCGCGGGCTACGCAAGCGGATCTCCACGCTGCAGGCGGAGCTGGGCGAGATCGATCCGTCCGAGAAACTCTCGCTCGAGATCATGCGGCGGATCGATCGCTCGCGGCTCCCGGCGGAGGTCGCCGCGGCCGCCCGACAGGAGGCGCAGCGACTCTGCACCGTCCACCCCACATCGGCCGACGCGGCGGACATCCGCGCGTTCCTGGACTTCGTGCTCGATCTGCCCTGGATGTCGCCTCACGACGATTCCGAGATCCATCTCGACCGGGTGCGGGCCGAGCTCGACCGCGGCCATGTCGGGCTCGACGAGGTGAAGAACCGGATCCTCGAGTTCCTTTCGGTGGCGAAGCTGCGAAACGTCGTTCCCGGACCGATCCCGTGTATCGTTGGCCCACCCGACGTGGGGAAGGCATCGCTCGCGGAGGCGGTCGCCGCGGGCCTCGGGCGGCCGCTGGTGCGGCTTCAGCTCGGTGGGCGGGGCGAATCGCAGATCCTGGGTGCACGGCGAACGCGGGCCGGCGCGCGTCCGGGGAAGCTCCTCTCCGGGTTCCGTGAGGCGGGCGTTCGGAACCCCGTCTACCTCCTTGAGGAAATCGACCTCGTCGGCGCCGGAAACGTCGAGGGCGATCCGACCGAGGCGCTCGAAGAGGTCCTCGATCCCGACCAGCGACGCGAGTTCGTCGACCGCTACGTGGACCTGGGTTTCGATCTATCGGATACCGTGTTCATCGCGACCGCAAACGACTTCTACCGGGTGCCGCGGAGCCTTCGCGAATTCCTGATCGAGATCCGGATCGCCGGTTACACGCCCGAGGAGAAGTTTGCGATCGCGCGGGCGAAGTTGCTGCCCGAGCTGGTCAGCGACCATGGACTGGAGGGTGACGAGATTGAGGTTCCGGACGACACGCTGGTTTTCCTCATCCGCGGGTACGCGCGAGATTCCGGGCTGGGCAATCTCCGGCGTGCGCTCGGGTCGGTGCTGCGCTACATCGCGTACGACAAGGCGCGCGGAGGTGGGCCACGGTGGGAGGTGACGCGGTCGCTCGTCGAGGAGGTTCTGGGCACGCCGCGATACGCGAGCACGGAGGCGGAGAGTGCTCCCGAGGTCGGGATCGTTACCGGCCTCGCATGGACCGCGTCCGGCGGCGAGCTGATGTTCATCGAAGCGCTCAAGATGCCGGGTACGGGCCGGCTGATCATCACGGGAATGCTCGGCGACGTGATGAAGGAGTCGGTCAACGCGGCGTACTCGTACGTGCGGTCGAGGGCGGAGATGCTGGGGATTCCGAATGACGTGTTCCCCACACACGACCTCCACATCCACTTCCCCGTCGGCGCGACGCCGAAGGACGGGCCGTCGGCGGGGGCCGCCGTCACGCTGGCGGTCGCGTCGTCCCTCTCCGATCGCGCCGTGCGCCACGACGTCGCACTGACCGGGGAAGTCACGCTTCGAGGGAAGATCCTGGATGTCGGTGGTGTGAAAGAGAAGATCCTCGCGGCGTACCGCGCTGGCATCCGCGAAGTGATCATGCCGAGCGGAAACGAGCGCGATCTCCGCGATGTGCCGATGGACGTACGCGACGGAATGGCGTTTCACTTCGTCGATCACATCGATCAGGTATTCCGGGCCGCGCTCGTCGAGAAGCCGTCGGCGCGAGAGTCACCGGTGCGTGTGACGGCGACGCCGACCAGCGCGCGGAAACCGCGGAAACGGCGCACCGCCGGTTGAGCCGCCTGGTCACCAGGATTCCCAGGTCCAGATATTCACCAGCCCGCATCCACGGATCCCCTGGTCGATCGGGTCCCGACGGATCACGCCCGTTCCGTCCCCGAGAACGACGAACTCGGTGACGTCCCTGAACTCCGTGGCGACGTTGACGAGCCAGCCGGGCGGGATGTCGGCGATGTTGTCGAAGACCTCGACCGCCGCGATGCGTTCAAGGTCGATCTCATCGAGCGTTCTCGGACCGAGTACCTCCGTGCGCCCGTTCTCATCGGTGTAGGCTTGGTTCAGCGGCCACTCGTTGAGGAGAAAAACCATGCAGCTCTGTGGATTGTAGAGCACCGGTTCGCCCCGTTCGCTATACCTGACCAGGTAGCCGAGTCGGTCGGCGATAAACTCCGTCGTGGACCGCGGGTTGATCTCGGCGAGCACTGCGCCGGGCAGATAGTGACCCGCGCCGAGCACTTGCCGACGCCGTACCCATTCGCGCCCCGGAGTCCTGCCCGAAGCAGAAGTCACCACGAGCGGATCGAGGTCCACAGGCACCGGGACGAGCGCGAGCTCTCGCGGGGCGTCGCGGCCGGTGGGCTGCCGCACCGTCCAGGTGCCTCGTCCGTAGCCCATCGCGGAAACCTCGATGATGAACGGGCCTCGGAGATTGTTGGTGGTGATCCGGAACCTTCCAGCGTTGTTCGAGAGGACAGCACCCACCCGCTCACCGCTCTCGACGAATACCTCCACGATGGCACCCGCGATGGAGCGGTTCGTTTGAACATCCATGACCCGCCCTTCGATGGGTTGCGCGCTCAGGTGCGCCGCCAGTACCGACAGTGCGACTGGAAGCAGGAGGACGGCGACGAGGAGACGGCGTGCCGATCCGCCTACCGCCGCGTCGCCGTGTTCACGGGCGCCGGCAGTATGGTCGAAGGCTACGGACATGGGAATGCAGGTTTCGGGGGATCCTGCTTGCCTGGGGCGGGGGGCGCGAAAGGGCCGGGCCGCTCATTCATGTACTCGGCGCATATCCCGTCGGTTCCGTCGTCCCCCTCGACGGCACCCATTCCACGTCCCGCGCGATTCGCCTATCTTCACGGCATGTCGCTCGACCGCCCGCACCGCCGCGCCCTGTGGGGCCTGTACGCCTTCGCCATTGCGACGGTCGCTGCCTGCTCGACTCCCGAGGAAGTGATCCCGGGCAACGAGTCCGACGGTTCGGCGGCGCCGGCGGTCTCGTCGCCATTCCGCTACAATCGCGAGTACATCTTCGTCGGGAGCGGCGAGGAGCCTCTTGTACTGGCACCCTTCACGTTTCGCGCGATCGACGATGGCACCCGTCTGATTCGTGGATCACGGGCCTGGCTCGCGCGCGGCGAAACCTGGGACCGGTTCCACGACGAAGCCACCGTGACGTCGCGGGCCGGGGGCGTGTGGCGAGTCGTGCCGTCCGGGGACCTCCGAGTGATCGCCGGTGGCCCCTCGGAACTCGAGAGCCTCCGTTACGCACGCGCGGAGCGCCGGCTCCGACTCGAGTTCGACGGGCCGGCCAGCGAGTGGAACCAGGGTGGCGAAACCCGATTCCGGCTCCTCGACGGGCAACTGACCGTCGGGTCGGAGACGACGGTAGGCGCTGTCTTCGAGGTGCTGCGCGTCGAACGGACGGAAGGCGACGGATGGCCGGCCCAACAGGAGGGGGACGCCGTCTTCCTGACCAGTGGCGACTCCCTCCGTATCATGATGAGCGATGGTTCCAGCGAGAGCGAGGCGCCGTTCACATGGGTCTGGACGCCGATTGTGGACCAGTCGTGGGGAGGTGGCGAGATCGACTGGCTCGAGATGCGTCCGCTCGAGGAAGCCCGACGTGATGTCCCGCTCGCGTGGAGCATTCGCCACGACGCGGCCGGGCTGACCGGTGAGCTGGCGTCGATCGGTCAGGACGTGCTTCTCGGTCCCGAGCGCGGCGGGCGCCGTGTCGTCGAGATCCGGTATTCGGTGGCCGGCTGGGTCGAGCTGGAGGGTGAGGTGTGGCCGGTTCTGGGGATGATCCGCCATACGCAACAGTAGACCTATCGGCGCAGGACGGCGGGGGGGGGGTCGTCAGTCGGGTTCCGGACCGGGATCGTCGGCCTCGTCCCCGTCGTCCAACTCTTCTCCGGCTCGCTCCTCGCCGCGCCGCGCAACGATTCCGAGCACGACTCCCGCGAGGATTACCACGATCGCCACACCCGTCCATCCGTAGTTCTCACCGAGCACGCCGGCCACCCAGATCCCCGCGCCCAGGAAGAGGAGTCCGATGCGAATTGCCAGGAACCGGGTCGCGGGGGGGCGGTCTCTTCGGGCGAACATCCCTTCATCCTTGTGTGTGGGTCAGGCCGGCGACGGAGACCGGAGACATCCCCCGTCAGCCCTGGCGGCGACGGTTCAGGAACGCGGCGACACC
>CAZUVK010000048.1:13193-13740 GCA_964623785.1 uncultured Gemmatimonas sp.
ACCCGCTCGCGTGTCCTCCGTCAACCGCGCGAGAGTGTTGACGACGGCGCCGGCGCGCATCGCGTCCTCGAAACCGCTGGTCTCCTGGCCATAGAGGTGCCGCTTGGTCATCTCAACCGCGGAGGCGCTGCGCGCGGCGATCGCCTGTATGTACTCCTCAGCCTCCGCCTCGAACGTAGCATCGGGGAAGCTCCGGTTGATGAGCCCTCGCCGCTCCATCTCGGCCGCCGGAAAAAGGTCGCCGGTGACGGCCATCTCGAACGCCTGTTTCTCGGAGGTGTTCCGGCGGAGAATCCCCATCACGATCGCGGGGACGAAGCCGAGACGGACCTCCGTGTAGCCGAAGGTTGCGCTCTCCGCGGCGAGAACCAAGTCGCACGCCGTGGCGAGTCCGCACCCACCCGCCAGCGCGCGTCCACGCACGAGGGCGACTACGGGCTTGCGAAGGTTGCGGATCGTCAGGAAGAGGTCGGCGAGCGCGTCAGCGTCGCCGAGGTTGGCGACGACCGTGGCCGAGACCAGGCGTTCGAGCGCGGCCAGATCGGCG
>CAZUVK010000048.1:13750-17807 GCA_964623785.1 uncultured Gemmatimonas sp.
GCCTGCACCGGTCACCGTGATCACACGGACCCCGTCGCTCTCATCGGCGCGGAGGAGCGCCGCCCGCAGGTCGGCGACCAGCACGGAGTCGAGCGCGTTCCGCTTCTCCGGGCGATTGAGCGTGAGCCTCGCGATCGTCCCGTCGATCGACTCCAAAACGAGGTCGCCCTCCGCCCCCGCCCCGCTCATCGCGGCGCCGCCGACAGCGCCCGCTCGGCGATATCGTCCGGCACGTCGATCTCCATCCGCAGGATCGCCGTCGACAGCGTCTTGCCCTGCGCGTCAGTCATCAGCGAAACGGTGCCGCCACCGCCGAGCGACTCGTGTAGCAGGAAGTTCAGCGCGTGCAGGTTCGGCAGTTCGAACCGCTCGACCGCTCCGTGACAGATCCCCGTGAAATGCTCCTTCACGCGCTCGGCCGTCAGCTCCGAGACCAGAACCGGATAGTACGCGGGGTCGAGAGCGATCACCCCGACATTGGCTGTGTCGCCCTTGTCACCCGACCGGGTATGGGCCAGGCGCCGCAACGAGACTCGCCGGGTCCCCATCAGACGGAGTAGTTGGGCGCTTCCCGCGTGATCGTCACGTTGTGCGGGTGCGACTCGCGGAGCCCGCCGCCGGTGATCCGCACGAAGCGCGTCCGGGTGCGTAATTCATCGATCGAGCCAGCGCCGACATAGCCCATCCCCGAACGGAGGCCGCCGACCAGCTGGTAGATGGTATCCGACACGGGGCCCTTGTAGGGCACCCGGCCCTCGATCCCCTCCGGCACGAACTTCCGCGCGTCGTTCTCCTCCTGGAAGTAACGGTCGGCGGAGCCTTCCTGCATGGCGCCCAGGCTGCCCATCCCCCGCACCGTCTTGAAGCGTCGGCCCTCGAGGAGGAAGGCCTCGCCGGGGCTCTCATCCGTGCCCGCGAACATCGAGCCCATCATGACGGAGTGCGCACCTGCGGCGAGCGCCTTGACGACGTCACCGGAGTACTTGATTCCGCCGTCGGCGATCACGGGCACCCGGCCCTCGACGCCCTCGACCGCCTCGAACACCGCCGTGAGCTGCGGCACGCCGACGCCCGTGACGACGCGGGTGGTGCAGATGGAGCCGGGCCCGACGCCGACCTTTACCGCGTCGACACCGCGTTCGACGAGGGCAGCCGCGCCCTCCCGGGTCGCGACGTTGCCCGCGATCAGCTGCACGTCCGGGAACGCCTCCCGGGTGCGGGCGACCGCGTCGAGCACGCCGCCCGCGTGGCCGTGCGCGGTGTCCAGGACGAGTACGTCGACCCGCGCGTCGACAAGGGCGCGGGCGCGCTCGATGTCCCGCATCGACGCGCCGATCGCGGCTCCGACCCGGAGGCGGCCCGCGTCGTCCTTACAGGCGTTCGGGAACTGCCGCCGCTTGATGATGTCCTTGAACGTGATCAGCCCAGCCAGCCGCCCCTGTGCGTCGACCACGGGGAGCTTCTCGATCCGGTTCCGGTGGAGGATCCGCTCGGCGTCGGCCAGCGAGGTCCCGACCAGCGTGGTGATGAGGCCTTCTCCGGTCATGACCTCGGAGACCGGCCGGTCCATGTTGGTCTCGAAGCGGAGGTCGCGCGAGGTCAGGATGCCGACGAGGACCCCATCTTCCGAGACCACGGGCGCGCCGCTGATCGAATAGCGGTCCATCGATCGGCGGGCGTCGCGGAGCGTGTCGGTGGGCCGGACGGAGACGGGCTTCTCGATCATCCCGCTCTCCGAGCGCTTGACCCGGTCGACTTCGCTGGCCTGCTGCTCGATCGACATGTTCTTGTGGATGATCCCGATCCCACCCTCGCGCGCCATCGCGATCGCCATCACCGATTCGGTCACCGTGTCCATCGCCGCGGAGAGCAGCGGGATGGAAAGTCGGATACTGTTGGTAAGCCGCGACTCGATCTGGGTGTCCCGCGGGTGTACGAGCGAGTGGCCCGGGACGAGAAGCACGTCGTCGAAGGTGAGGCCCTCCCCGATTACGCGTGGCGGCAGGTGCTCGGAACGGATCATACAGCCTCCTTAAGCGGCGAGCCCGCCGGGCCGAAGCCGCCCTGGGGGCGGAGGTCGGTGCGACGGGCTTTCATGGTACGGTGCTCGGTAAAGTGCTCCATGCGAAATATTAGGATCCAGGCAGCGTTCGGTCAAGCGGGGGAGCAAAAAGTTGGAGCGACGGAGTGAGAGGTGGGGGGGAGGGATCACCGCGAAGAACGCAACGAACGCCAAGTCGTTGGGGGAATCACGGTTGAGGGATCAGTTCGCTCGGCGTTCGTTGCGTTCTTCGCGGTGATCCCTCCCCCCATCCACGCACGACTCACATCCGTTACGAGCCAGTCGGTCAATTCTTGACGGAACCCGCCGAGATTCGTTCATGAAGGAGGTACCCTCGACGACCCGAGCCGCGAGTCATGAGCGAATTGCTGGTCATCCTCGGGCGCTACGACGAGCGCATCCTGCATGCGCTCGTGTTGCGGCGGTCCAGCCTGGTCGATCGCGTGATGCGAACGGTGACTCATCTGGGCGACGCCAAGGTGACGATCCCTCTGGCTCTGGCGCTCCTGTTCGGCCTGGTTCCGGGATATGAGGCGGCGGGCCGAACCGTCGGTTTCGTTCTGGCGACGTCGCATCTCGGTGTGCAACTGGTAAAGCGGCGGATAAACCGGCCACGCCCCCGACTCCCGATCGGTTGCGCATCCATGATCGAGGCGCCGGATCGGTTCAGCTTCCCGTCCGGCCACGCCGCGGCGTCGCTGTCGATCGCGGTTCCGGTCGCGACGCAGCTCCCCGGCGTCCTGGGGATGGCCGCGCTCGGCACGGCGGCGATGGTCGGAGTCTCGCGCTGCTATCTTGGCGTTCACTACCCCGGTGACGTCATCGTCGGCTGGCTGCTCGTCGCGGCTTCGCTGTGGATGGCGGGCCCCGTACTGGGCTGAATCCGCCTCCGTGTACGGCGGCCGACCAACGCCCCGTGGGTCTTCGGGTTCAAGAAATCCGGCGATTGGCCCGATACCGGACAAGAGACCCCGTGCGGCAACCGTCGCATCCGGGTCGCAATTCGTCCGTCGGTACCCGTAATCGTCCGGAGTCCCATGTATCGAATCACAAGTCTCGGTGTTTCGCTCATCGCCGTTCTCGCCTTCGCCGCGGGCGCGCAAGCGCAAGCGTGTGTAGGGATCCCGCAGGGCAGCCGGGGCGCGCTTGGCGGGTCGGCGGCCTTTCGTGAGATCGCGAGGACCTACGGCATCTCGGGAATGACGACATCCGGCTCGAATCTCTACTTCGTGGTCGAGGCCGGGATCACGTCGTTCGACCGCGACATCGAGGACGAGACTTCCCTCAGCGCGGTCGGCGCCCAGGAGATCTATGCCCTCGAACCGACGGCGAGCGTGTGCCCGTTCGCTGGCGTGGGCTACAGTTTTGGCGTGGGATACAGCGTTCTGACGGTTCCGGCGGGCGTCGGTATCGGCAAGACGGTCCCGCTGGGGGATGGAGGCAATGCGACGCTCACTCCGCACGTCTCACCCCAACTCGTCTGGGCGCGCGAAGCGATCGCCGGCTTCGACGCCTCGGCCTCGGAAGCGCGGTTCGTGGTCGCTGGCGGCGCGACGGTCGGCGTCGGCCAGGTCGTCGCGGGGGTCGCCGTATCGCGGATCTTTGTGGAAGGGAGCAGGGCCGTCGTCGGAATCCACGGGGGCTTCGCGTTCTAGGCGAATCGATCTCCATCTTGAGCCCCGGATGTCATCCTGAGGCGCAGCCGAGGGATCCGCACTTCGGGATCCGCGCGAACCGTCAGGTGCGGACCCTTCGGCTGCGCCTCAGGATGACATTGGGGCTTCACTCAGAATAGAGGGAGGACGATCCTCAGCCGCCCCGCGGTTCCTCCGGGCGCGTGGATGGCGGCGGGATGTTTCGGACCTCCGTCGCATCCCTCGGTTCCGCCGGCGTCTTCAATCCCGTCTCGACTTCGCGGATGATCGACCGGCCCGCCTGCGCGAGATCGGAGACGACCTTGTCGGCGGTGCCCATCACCTCGAGCGTGCCCCGGAT
>CAZUVK010000049.1:0-6396 GCA_964623785.1 uncultured Gemmatimonas sp.
GGTTGATCGGACGGAAGGTCGGTGTGCGCATCGTTGCCTCTCGACGGTGGGACGGGAGAAAATGGGTTCGCGGGGACAACTATTGTCTCTGGCCGTGGTGTGGCTTCGGCCACCACGCCGGTCGATCACCGTGATATCGTGGCATGGAACGGCGCCCGGCGCCATCCCCTTGATTCAAACTTGAGTCAGATTTCGACGTAAACGAACTCCACGGACCGGAAAGGGGATGGATGAGACCCCGGTCATGCTTGACCAGGATCCAATCCCGAAATACTGTGCGCTTGGACCGTTCGCCCCGCCGCCGCACACCGCCCCTCGGCCAGCGCCTCGATTCCAACCGATTCCCGCTTCAGGCGACCATGAGGATCAGCGACACTCCCGGCCAGGTCGTTCGAGTCGTGTGGAGTGCGATCGTCGTCGCGATCCTCACCGCTCCCGTACCCGGCGCCGCGCAGTCCGCGATGGCACGCACTCTGGTGCGGATCGAGACCAACGCAGCCGTGGTGGATGTGCATGTGGAAGTCGCCCGTACTTCCGATGAACGCGCGACCGGACTCATGGACCGCGACTCTCTCCCCGAGTCGGCAGGGATGCTCTTTCTCTTCGAGCGGAACAGGGACGCCGGTTCCGGCTTCTACATGTACCGGACGCGCTTGCCCCTGGACATCGCGTTCACCGATTCCGATGGTCGGATCGTTGAGATCCTGACCATGCTTCCGTGCGACTCGGACCAGCGTTCCCGGTGTCCCCAGTATCCCCCGGGCGTGCCGTACTGGATGGCCCTCGAGGTAAACGCCGGATTCTTCGCCGCGCGCGGCATCGAAGTCGGCGACCGACTTACGGTCCAGACGCCGTTCACCTCGCCCGACGGTGATCGGTAGCGGCCTTGCACGCCGGCTCCGGCGCGCCGATATTTACGGGTAGGCGAAGCATCCCCGCGCGAACGGGAAGTTCAGAAAATGGATAATCGAAGCACGACCACCACGACGACCACCACCGCGGCCGCCCCGGCCGTCGGGGGGTTTTGCGTGCGGTAAGCTTCGCTACAGCGAACCGACCCTGCGCGGCCTCTCGACGACGAGGGCCGCGCTTTTCGTTCAGGGTCGCCATGGATAGCTTGACGACTCGTCAAACATCACAGGACAGGAGAGCTCGATGACACAGGCGGCACCGGCGCATGGCGAAGTGCGCGTGACTCTGCCGGACGGCTCCCAACGCGGCTATCCGCGGGGCGCGACAATCCGCGACGTGGCGGAGTCGATCGGTTCGCGGCTCGCGAAGGCCGCGCTCGCCGCGCGCGTAGACGGCGAGGTCGTGGACCTCGCGCGGCCGCTCGACGGCGATGCCCGGGTCGAGATCCTCACCGAGCGGGATCCCGCCGCGCTCGACGTCCTCCGCCACTCGGCCGCCCACATCCTCGCGACCGCGGTCCGCCGCGTCCGGCCCGACGCGAAGATCGGCTTCGGCCCCGCAATCGAGGACGGCTTCTACTACGACTTCGAGGTCAGCGAGCCGTTCACGCCGGAAGAGCTGGAGCGCATCGAGGCCGAGATGGCGAAGGTCGCGGATGCCGACGACCCGTTCGAGCGCGAGGTCGTCGATCACGACATGGCGCGCAAGCTCTTCTCCGACGATCCGCTCAAACTGGAGCGCCTGGAGGAGCTGGGCGCCGACGAGGTGATCACCGTCTACCGGAACGGGCCGTTCCTGGACCTCTGCAGAGGCCCGCACGTCCCCGCGACGGGTCGGCTCAGGCACTTCAAGCTGCTGAACACCGCCGCCGCATACTGGCGCGGCGATTCGAACCGGCAGACGCTGCATCGGATCTACGGCACCGCCTGGTTCTCGAAGCAGGATCTGGAAGCGTACCTCCACCGGATCGAGGAGGCGAAGAAGCGCGATCATCGCCGGCTCGGGCGCGAGCTGGACCTCTTCTTCTTCCACCCGACCGCCCCGGGATCGGCGTTCTGGACGCATCGCGGCACCCTCATCTACCAGTCGCTTGTCGAGTGGATGAACAGCGTGCTCCTGAAGAACGGCTACGAGATCGTGAAGACGCCCCTCCTCTTCAACAAGGGGTTGTGGGAGATCTCGGGTCACTGGGGGAAGTATCGCGAGAACATGTTCCTCGTCCTCGACAACGAGACGGGTGAGCATGACATCTCCCTGAAGCCGATGAACTGTCCGTCGCACCACGTGATGTTCGGGGCGAAGAAGCGGTCCTACCGGGACTTGCCGATCCGCTACGCGACGCAGGACGTGCTGCACCGGAACGAGCTGTCGGGCGCGCTGAGCGGCCTCACGCGGGTCCGGCAGTTCCAGCAGGATGATGCGCACGCGTACCTCGCCGAGTCGCAGATCGTCGACGAGGTGAGGCGGATGACGTCGCTGCTCAACAGTTTCTACGGTGCGCTGGGGCTGGAGTACACGGCGAAGTTCGCGACGCGGCCGCCCGTGCGGATCGGCGAGGACGAGATGTGGGACCGCGCCGAGGAGATGCTCCGGACGGGCCTCGAGGCGACGGGGATGGAGTACGAGCTGAAGCCCGGCGACGGCGCGTTCTACGGCCCGAAGATCGACTTCGACGTCTCGGATTCGATCGGCCGGAAGTGGCAGCTCGGCACGATCCAGCTCGACTACGCCGCGCCGGAGCGGTTCGACCTCTCCTACGTGGGCGAGGACAACAAGGAGCACCGGCCGGTGATCATCCACCGCGCGATCTTCGGATCGTTCGAGCGGTTCATCGCGATCCTGATCGAGCACTTCGCGGGCGCGTTCCCGGTGTGGTTGTCACCAGTGCAGGTCGTGGTGCTGCCGATCTCCGACGAGCAGAACGCCAGCGCGCGGTCTCTGGTGGAGGAGCTCCAGGCCGCGGGCATCCGCGCCGAGCTGGACGACCGGAGCGAAACGCTGAACTACAAGATCCGCGAGGCGGAGACGCAGAAGGTGCCGTACATGGCCGTGGTCGGCGGGCGCGAGGCCGAGGCGGGGACGGCGGCGGTGCGCGTGCGCGGCGCGGGTCGGAAACAGGAGGTCATCGCGAGGGACGAGCTGGTTCGCCGGGTCAGCGGGAAGATCGCGGCGAAGAGCCTGGACGTGGGGTTCGAGGATTGAACCCCGTGTCCCGCTCGCCGGAACCGGCGGGACCGTGACCGTGACGCCAATTCACGAACTTGACCCGCTCCCGCGCTTCCGCTAGTTTTGGCCTGACAGTCTGGAAAAGCGGGGGCGTTCGCGCCCTCCACCTTTCGGCTCGCCGCGCGCGAAGCCGCCGGGTCTCAACGATTGCCGCACGGCCGTCTCCTTGCGGGGGGAAAGGTTCGGGCGGTATGGTGAGGCCCGTGTATGCGGGCCTTTTTTCGTTTCAACTTCACTGGAGAGCGACTGCCATCAACGAGCGAACACGTGTAAACCAGCAGATCCGGATCAGTCCGGTACGGGTGATCGACCCGGAGGGCAATCAGGTCGGCATTCTGCCGATCGAGAAAGCGTTGGAAACCGCGGAGGAACTGGGTCTCGACCTCGTGGAGGTCGCACCGATGGCCCGCCCGCCGGTTTGCCGGATCATGGACTACGGCAAGTTCCGCTACGAGGAGCAGCGCAAGGCCCGTGAAGCGAGGAAGAAGCAGCACCGCGTCGACCTGAAGGAGGTCAAGCTGCGGCCGGGGATCGAGGATCACGACTTCGACTTCAAGGCCAGGCACGCGCGGCGGTTCCTCGAGGAGGGCAACAAGGTCAAGGTGACGATGATGTTCCGGGGTCGGCAGATGGCGCACCCGGAGATCGGTCGAGAGGTGATGAACAGGATGGTCCAGGAGGTCGCCGACGTGGGGAAGGTCGAGTCGGCGCCCGCGATGGAAGCGCGCAGCATGACCATGGTGCTGGCGCCACTCAAGTAAATTCGCCGGGTGGCCGGCCGCCGAAAAAGGAACGTGAGGAAGATATGCCGAAGATGAAGTCGCACCGCGGTGCGGCAAAGCGATTCAGGAAGACGGGGACGGGCAGGGTAAAGCGTGGCCACGCTTTCACGAGCCACATTCTCACGAAGAAGTCGCCCAAGAGAAAGCGGCAGCTTCGCCAGAGCGCGCTCATCGCGAAGGCCGACGAGAAGCGCGTGAAGCGCCTTCTCGCGTGCTGAGCTTCAGGTCACGTTCAACCCCCAACCCGTCGGAGTAGAGCATGCCACGCGTAAGCACGAACGTCGCGCGCCTGAAGCGCAAGAACAAGATCCTGAAGCAAGCGAAGGGGTACTTCGGGCGGCGCAAGAACCTGTACAAGACGGCGAAGGAAGCCGTCGAGCGCGGTTGGCGCTACGCATACCGCGACCGGAAGAACCGCAAGCGCAATTTCCGCCGCCTCTGGATCGTCCGTATCAACGCCGCGGCGCGACTGAATGAGCTTTCCTATTCGCGCTTCATGAACGGCTTGAAGCTCGCCGGGATCGAGATCGACCGGAAGCAGCTCGCCGATCTCGCGATTCGCGACCCCGAGGCGTTCTCGAAGCTTGCTGACGCCGCCAGGGCGAAGCTCGGCTGACGCGGTTCGGTTCGATGATGGAATCATGCGCCGGAGGAGCTCGCTCTTCCGGCGTTTTCCGTTTCCTGGACCGGCTCTCTTGATCGAACTGCCACGGGCGTTCATCGAACGCATGGACGGGATGCTCGGCGACGAGTTGCCCGCGTTCGTCGACGCCTTGCTCGCCCCGGAATCCGCGCTGCGCGTGAATACGCTTCGGCTCACGCCCGGGGAGTTCGAGGCGATTGCCCCGTTCGCGCTGGAGCGCCTCGCGTACCCGGAGGGTGGATACACGATTTACGGCGAGGCGCGCCCCGGGAAGCACCCGTACCACGCGGCGGGCCTCTACTACATGCAGGACCCGGGCGCGATGGCCGTCGGCGCGCTCGTTGGTGCACGCCCCGGTGAGCGAGTGCTCGACCTGTCGGCCGCGCCGGGCGGGAAGGCGACGCTGCTCGCCGCCGCGATGGCCAACACCGGCGTGCTCGTCGCGAACGACGTCAGCCGGCCGCGGGCTCTCGAGCTGCTGGGAAACCTCGAACGGTGCGGAGTCCGGAACGCGATCGTGACCGCGGAGAGCGCCGGCAGGCTCGCCAGTCACTTCGGCGGGTGGTTCGATCGGGTTCTCGTGGACGCGCCCTGCTCGGGCGAGTCGATGTTCCGGAAGAGCGAGGCGGCGAGGCGGGACTGGACGGTCGACGCCGTCGAAGGGTGCGCCCGGCGCCAGGCGGACGTGATGCGGACGGCCGGGGATCTGGTGCGTCCGGGCGGCGTCCTCTGCTATTCGACGTGCACCTTCTCCCTGGAGGAGAACGAGCGCGTCGTGGAGTCGTTTCTTCGCGACCGGAAGGACTACGAGCTGGCGGCTGGACTCCCGTCGGTGCCGGGCGCCGAGCCCGTCGATCCGCGGAGCGAGGGCGCGTCCGGCGGATCGAGCGGGCCGGGTGCTTCGGGAGCCCCGATCGGATCGGATGGGTCGAGCGGCGCGGCCGCGTACAGGCTCTGGCCGCACCGGATGCCGGGCGCCGGCCACTTCATCGCGATCATGCGCCGCGTGGACGGCGATGAGGGCGATCCCGGCGACTACCGGTTCTCGCGGGTTCCACCCCCCGCGCTCGACCAGCTGCGAGCATTCCTCGGCGCGACCTGGCGCGGCACTCCGATCCCGACGGATCGGGTCGACGTTCGCGGGTCGGCCCTGTTCCTGCCGCCGGATGGCGCGCCCGACCTGACCGGATTGAGATTGATCCGCGCCGGACTGGAACTCGGGGAGGCGAAATCGAACCGGTTCGAGCCGGCGCACGCGCACGCGCTCGCCGTTCCGCCCGACCTGGCCGAAAGTCGGGTCGATCTGCCCGTGGCCTCGCCCGATGTGGATCGCTACCTGAGCGGACATCCGATTGTCTCGGACGGTCAGGGCGGCTGGTGGCCGGTTGCAGTGGACGGGTTCGCCCTCGGATGGGGGAAGCGAGTGGGCGCGACGGTCAAGAACCACTATCCGAAAGGCCTTCGCCGTCCGGGTTAGGGGCTGGCCAAAGATCGCGCGGCGGGACAGATTATGGCGCGCAACCCATGGAAACGAGGAGCATGTCGATCGATCTGATGGAGGCTCTCGCGAGCCTCGAACGCGAGGGTCGCGAAGCGATCGCGGATGCCGCGGGCGCCGACGCTCTCGAGCGCGTTCGCGTGGACCTGATCGGGCGGAAGGGGCGGCTTACCTCGGTCCTCCGAGAGCTGGGCCGGATGTCGCCGGAGGAGCGGCCGCGGATCGGCGCCGAAGCGAATCGCGTCAAGGAGGCGCTCAGCGCCGCGCTGGAGGAGCGGGAGTCCGCGATGAGCGGCGACGGCGCGCGCGGCGATCAGCAGGACCTCACGCTGCCG
>CAZUVK010000049.1:6406-7467 GCA_964623785.1 uncultured Gemmatimonas sp.
ATGGGACGAATCGCCGCCAACCCTGGCGCGGCGGCGTCCACCCCGTCACCCGCGTCGTCGACGAGATCTGCGAGATCTTCCAGGGCCTCGGCTTCACCCGGATCGCCGGCCCCGAGGTGGAAACGGTCGAGTACAACTTCACGAAGCTCAACACCCCGCTCGACCACCCCGCCGCGGACATGCACGACACCTTCTACCTGGCGGACGGGGTCGTGCTGCGGACCCATACCTCGCCGATGCAGGCGCGCGTGATGGAGAAGTTCGCGCCGCCGGTGCGGGTCGTCGTTCCGGGCACCGCCTACCGGCGCGATCCCTTCGACGCGTCCCACGCCCCGGCGTTCGAGCAGCTCGAGGGACTCGCGGTCGACGAGGGCATCACCTTCGTGGACCTGAAGGCGACGATCGCGGAGTTCGCCCGTCGGTTCTTCGGGCCGGACACGCGGACCCGGTTCCGACCGTCCTTCTTCCCCTTCACCGAGCCCTCGGCGGAGGTCGACGTCTCCTGCCTGCTGTGCGGTGGCGCCGGTTGCAGCGCCTGCAAACGTACCGGCTGGATGGAGATCATGGGCGCCGGAATGGTCGATCCCGCGGTGTTCGAGGCCGTCGGCTACGACCCCGAGCGGTACACCGGCTTCGCGTTCGGGATGGGGCCCGCGCGGATCGCGATGCAGAGGTACCGGATCCCCGACATCCGGCTCCTCTACGAGAACGACGTCAGGTTCCTCGAGCAGTTCATCTGACGGATGACCGCCGCCCGCAATTCGCCGCAACGACCGGATTTATGAACATCTCCCATCGCTGGCTGCTTGCCCTCGCTCCGACGATCGTGGGCAGTCCGCGCGATATCGCGAAGCGGCTCGGCATGTTGGGCGCGCCGGTGGACGAGCTGACCGAAGTGGGCGTCGCACTCGGCGACATCGTGATCGCACGGGTCGCGGAGGTCCACGCGCACCCCGACGCCGACAGGCTGCGGGTGTGCGTGGTCGACGCAGGGGGCGAACCGCTGCAGGTGGTGTGCGGCGCGCCCAACATGCCGAGCCGCTTCGCGATATCGCGCGGAC
>CAZUVK010000049.1:7477-8978 GCA_964623785.1 uncultured Gemmatimonas sp.
CCGCGCGGGAGCTGGGCCTCGGCCGTGACCACACCGGCATCATGGAACTCGCCGGCGACTGGGCGCCGGGCTCGAACTTCGTGGACGAAGTCGGTCTGGACGACTCGCTCCTGGTGCTGGACATCACCCCGAACCGGTCGGATCTGCTTTCCCACGTCGGCGTGGCGCGCGAGCTGGCTCCCGGCGGTATCGCCGATATCCGGCTGGAGGCGTTCTCCGGTGAGCGGCCGCGGTTCGAGATCGTGGCGGCGGACGTCGCCAGCGCGGCCGGCGGGGTGCCCGTGACGCTCGAGGATGCCGAGGCTTGCCCGCGGTATCTGGCGGCGGTGATCGAGGGAGTCACCGTCGGCGCGTCGCCCGAGTGGCTGTCGATGCGACTGCGTACGATCGGGGTGCGGCCGATCAACAACGTGGTCGACGCGACCAACTACGTACTGCACGAGCTGGGTCAGCCGCTGCACGCGTTCGACCTCGACCGGCTGGCGGCTCCGGAGATCCGGGTGCGCCGGGCGCGACGCGGCGAGACCCTTCGGACGCTCGACGGCATCGACCGGTCGCTAGACGCCACATCGGTCGTCATCGCCGACCGGGACCGTGCGATCGCGCTGGCGGGAGTGATGGGCGGTGAAGACTCCGAGGTGACCGGCGCGACCACGCGGATTCTGATCGAATGCGCGAACTTCGACTCGCGTGCGGTCCGGAAGATGTCGCGCGGCATGGGGCTTTCCACGGACGCGTCCTACCGGTTCGAACGCGGCGTTGACCACGACGGGCAGCCGGCGGGGATGGAGCGGGTGATCGATCTCATCCTCGCGGTCGCCGGCGGTCGGGTCGCCGGACCGGTGACCGAGGCGCGCGGCGAATCGCCGGGCGACGTGTCGGTGTCGCTTCGTCCGTCGCGCGTCCGCAAGGTGCTCGGCGTGGAGGTGGATCGCCGGGAGATCGAATCGCTGCTCGCTCCGATCGGCTTCGTGGCGAGCGTGGAGCCAGCGGACGGATCGATGGCTGTCGAGGTGCCCGCGTTCCGTCCGGACGTCACGCGAGAGATCGATGTGATCGAAGAGATCGCGCGGCGGCGTGGCTACGACAGTTTCAGCGCCGAGCTGAGGGAGTTTCGTCCCAGCGCCGTCCCCACTGATCCCGTGGTCGCGTTGCAGCGCATGGCACACCAGCTGTTCGCCCGATGGGGATTCCTGGAGGCCAGGACGGCGGCGTTCTCGCCAGCGGCGGAGGGACGGGTGCCGCTGCTGAACCCGCTGTCCGCGGAGGAAGGCCACCTGCGCGACGATCTCATCGCGGGGCTCATCCGTCGCGTCGAGCACAACTGGGCGCACGGCGTGCGGTCCATCCGCCTCTACGAGATCGGTACGGTGTTCCGCGACTCGGGGGATGCGCAGCCGGGCGAGGAGGTGAGGGTGGCCGCGATCTTCACAGGACCCGCGGCGCCTCCGCACTGGAGCGGGGCAGGCAGGCCTTTCGACGTGTGGGACCTCAAGGGGCT
>CAZUVK010000049.1:8988-13631 GCA_964623785.1 uncultured Gemmatimonas sp.
GGAGGGTCGCAGGGGGCCACGGTCGAGGTCCGGGCCGATCCGGCCGCCTCCACGCTGCTGGACCCGGCGGAGAGCTTCTCCGTGGCGCCCCAGGGCCGCGCGCGGATCGGTGTCGGGGGCCGCGTGAACTCCGCGGTCCTGGATGCCCCGAAGTGGGCCGACCCCGTGTGGGCGATCGAGTTCACGCTTCGTGAGGCCGAGTACCGGGTTTCGCCCGTCTTCGCCGACCTCCCGGCCTTCCCGCCGGTCGACCGCGACCTGGCGCTGGTGCTCCCCGCCGGGGTCACCGCCGCCGACGTCGAGCGCGTTCTGCGCGGAGGGGGCGGCGAACTGCTGGAAGAGGTCACGCCGTTCGACGTCTATCGTGGGGAGGGGCTCGCCGAGGGCTCCCGGAGTGTCGCCTGGCGCCTGCGGTTCCGGCACTCGGGGCGCACGCTCACGGACGCCGACGTCGAGCGGCCGTTGAATCAGATCCTCAAAGGACTGGAGGAGCTAGGTGTCCACCGTCGTTAGGAGGGGAACCGACGATTTCCCCCAGGAGTGGAGCCGCCTCGAGCGGGCGGCGGAGGACGCGGGCGGGCTGCTCGAGCGCCTCGTCCGGCGTGCCCACGCGGCGGAGGAAGAAGTCCAGCGCCTCCGCCAGTCGCTCGAAGAGGTCGCCGATGGCCGGGCGGTCGCCGCCGAGGACACCGCGCAGCAGGTCCGGCAGTTGAAGGCGGAGAACGCCGCATTGCGCAGCCGGCTGCTGCAGGCGCGGAAGCATGTCTCCGGGCTGATGCAACGCCTCGCCGCCCTGGAGATCGAATCATGAACGATCGGAGCCGTCAGAGCGTCACGGTCGAGATTGCCGGCGAACGCCACGTTCTCCGGTCCGACGCCTCGACCGAGTATACGGAGAGCGTCGCGGCGCACGTGGATTCGACGATCCGCACGCTGAGCGCGGGCAGCATGCTCGAGCCGCACCGTGCCGCCATCCTCGCGGCGCTTACGGTCACCGACGAGCTGTTCCGCACGCGGGCCGAACTGGCGGCGCTCCGGGAGGAGATCGTGCGGCGTTCGTCGCGCGTGGCTTACCTGCTCGAGCAGGCCACCGGCGCGGCGCGCGACTAGGGACCGGCGCGGAACTGCTTAGCGCGAAGGGCGCAAAGGGGCCACGCCGCACGGAGGGATCTCGGAGCGAGGTCACTATATTGATTGGAGATGGATTCTCCTCGCGGGGAGTCCCTCCGAAGTCGAGTAGCCCGTAATTCTCTCAGGAATAAGGGGGTTGCGCGGCTCGTTCGAGGGCGCCTATGTTCTTGGTTGCCAACAATCCTGCCCCGCGCACTCTCCGAAGCGCCGCGTCAGGCCTCCGATCGAACCCAGACCGCAAGTCCTCGAACGTCCGGACCGTCGTTGCGCGGCGCTGGAATCGATCTGTGGCGACGGCGCCATCGAAGCGTTCCGGAGGCATTTCGGCCTGGGGTCATTCGACCCGCTAATATCCGCAAGCATAGAGAGTTATGGAGATATTCCTGACCGCCCTGATCGCGGCGGTCGTTGCCGGCGCGGCGGGCTACTTCGGGGGTAAGCGCTTCGTACTCGGACAGCTCCGGCGCGCCAGGGAGTCGGCCGAGGACGAAGGGGCCCGGATCCGCGCGGCCGCCGAACAGGACGCGGAGAGCGCGCGCAAGGCCGAAGTCCTGGCCGGCAAGGAGGAGGCGTTCAGGGCCAAGGAGGAGTGGGAACGCGAGGAGACGCGGCGCCGGGATGACGTCGAACGGAACGAGCGGCGGGTCCAGGAGCGGCAGGAAGTGCTCGACCGGAAGCTCCAGGAACTCGACGAGCGGATCCAGGCGCAGAACGCGCGGGCCGAGGCGGTCGCGGCGCGGGAGAAGGAGTTCGCCGCGGCCGAGGAGGATATCGTCCGTCGGGTCGGAGAGGTGCAGCAGCGCCTCGAGTCTCTCGCCGGTCTGAGCGCCGAGGATGCGAAGCGCCAGCTCATCCAGGGGCTCGAGGAGGAGGCGCGCGCCACCGCCGCCGCCCGGCTCCGCGAGATCAAGGAGGAAGCGCGCCGCGACGCCGAGCGCGAGGCGAAGAAGATCATCTCCCTCGCCATCCAGCGGATCGCGGCCGATCACACCGCGGAGAGCACCGTTTCCGTCGTCGCGCTCCCGTCCGACGAGATGAAAGGCCGGATCATTGGCCGCGAGGGCCGGAACATCCGCGCCTTCGAGCAGGCGACCGGGATCGACGTCATCATCGATGACACGCCCGAAGCCGTCGTCCTCTCCGGGTTCGACCCCATCCGCCGCGAGACTGCCCGCATCGCCCTCGAGAAGCTCGTTTCCGACGGGCGCATCCACCCGGGCCGCATCGACGACCTGGTGGCGAAGAGCCGCAAGGAAGTCGAGAACGGGATGCGCGAGGCGGCCGAGGAGGTCCTCTTCGAACTGGGCCTGCACGGTGTCCACCCCGAGATCATCAAGGTCCTCGGGCGGTTGAAGTTCCGCACCTCGTACGGCCAGAACCAGCTCCTCCACTCGAAGGAAGTCGCGCTCCTCGCCGGCAACATGGCCGCGGAGATGGGCTTCGATTTCACGATGGCGAAGCGGATGGGGCTGCTCCACGACGTCGGGAAGGGCCTGACCCACGAGCACGAGGGGACGCACGTCGAGCTCGGCTACCAGCTATGCAAGAAGTACAACGAGTCGGATCAGGTCCTCAACGCGATCAAGGCGCACCACGACGAGGAGCCCCACCGCTACCCCGAGACGTTCCTGGTCACGGCGGCCGACGCGATCTCCGGGTCCCGGCCGGGTGCGCGCCGCGAGAACTTCGAGACGTATGTGAAGCGGCTCGAGCGCCTGGAGGAGATCGCCACCTCGTTCCCCGGCGTCGAGCGATGCTTCGCGATCCAGGCCGGCCGCGAGCTGCGGATCCTCGTCACGCCGGAGGAGGTCTCCGACGAGGACATGGCGCGGCTCAGCGAGGAGACGGCGCGGCGGATCGAGCAGGAGCTGCAGTATCCGGGGCAGATCAAGGTGGTGGTGGTCCGGGAAACGCGGGCGGTGGATTTCGCGCGATAAGGGAAGTCCGAAGCCAGAAGGGCGCCGGGTGTCGCGCAAACGCTGTAGCTGTGGGGGCGGGCTCTCAACCCGCCCGGGGGGTTACGGAATGCGTCCGCGAGCGGGCTCGAGGAAGAGTGAAGGGAGAAGAGTGAAAGAGGCGTGACGTCAGGCGGCCAGAAAGTCAGGAGCGCGTCACTTCATACTTTTCCCCTCACTCTTCTCTCTTCCTTCCGGGATCTTGCATGATCCCGGAAGAACTGGGATCTTCCCCGCATGCGGATACTCTTCGTGGCGGACGTCATTGGCAGCCCCGGGCGCAAAGTCGCCAAGGGGCTGCTGCGTCTTTTGCGGAACGAATACGCCGCCGACGCCGTAGTGCTGAACGGCGAGAACAGCGCGGGCGGGTTCGGGATCACGCCGGACGCGGTTACGGAGTTCCTGGAGGCGGGGGTGGACGTGATCACCACGGGCAACCACGTCTGGGACAAGCGCGAGATCCTGCCGACGCTGGACAAGGAGCCGCGGCTGCTCCGGCCCGCGAATTACCCGGCCGGCAACCCGGGCCGCGGCGTGGCGACGGTGGCGATCGGCGGGGTCCGGCTCGCGGTGATGAACCTTCAGGGCCGCGTGTTCATGGCGCCGATCGACGATCCGTTCCGGATGGCGGACGAGATCGTCGCCGGCCTGAAGGACGAGGCGGATATCGTCGTGCTCGACTTCCACGCCGAGGCCACCTCCGAGAAGCAGGCGATGGCGCACTACCTCGACGGCCGGGTCGCCGCGATCGTAGGCACCCACACGCACGTGCAGACCGCCGACGAGCGGATCATGCCGCGTGGCACGGCGTTCATCACCGACATGGGCCTCACGGGGTCGATCGGTGGGATCATCGGTATGAAGCCGGAGATCTCGCTGCATCGGCAGTTGCTGCAGACCCGGGGCGAGCGGATGCAGCCGGCCGACACGGAGCTGCACCTCCAGGGCGTGGTCGTCGACGCGGACGAGGGGACCGGGCTGGCGCGCTCAATCGAGCGGATCAGCGTCCCGTACGCGCGGGCGCTGCAGGGGGCGTTCGGCAGGCTCTGAGGACCCCACCCGTCATCCCGAGCGAAGCGAGGGATCTGTACTAGCGGGTGTTCGCGGCGATCGGCCATTCGCGGGAGAAGTGCGGATCCCTCGCTTCGCTCGGGATGACAAGGGCGGCTCGGGACATGGGTACATTCACGAAACCAATCACCATGACGGATCGGGAGCGATGGCTCGCGTAATCAGCGGGACGGAGATCAGCAGGGAGATGCGGGGGGAGATCGCCGCTGGCGTCGCGGCGCTGCGCACGGCGGGGGTGATCCCCGGCCTGGCGGTGGTGCTCGTGGGCTCCGACGAGGCGAGTGAAGTGTATGTACGGATGAAGGCCCGCGCGTGTGAACGGGTGGGCATGACGAGCCGTACGTTGCACCTTCCGGCCGACGTGGGGACCGACGAGCTGTTCGGCGCGATCGACGGGCTGAACGCCGACCCGGGCGTGCACGGGATCCTCGTCCAGCTCCCGCTCCAGGACCTCCTTGTAGGGGAGGTGCTTCGGCAGCGGGAGCT
>CAZUVK010000049.1:13641-14643 GCA_964623785.1 uncultured Gemmatimonas sp.
GATCCCGTGCACGCCCGGGATCCTCGTCCAGCTCCCGCTGCCGAAGCACCTCCCCTACAAGGAGGTCCTGGAGCGGGTGCATCCCGAGAAGGACGTGGACGGTTTCCACCCGCTGAACGCGGGCCGGGCCTTCGTCGGCGATCCGCGAGGGTTCATCCCGGCGACCCCCGCGGGGATCATGGAGATCCTCGCGCGGGAAAAGGTCCCGACGCACGGCCGGCACGTCGTGATCGTGGGCCGGAGCCTGATCGTCAGCAAGCCGCTTGCGTCGCTGCTGATGGCGCCCGGCCCGAACGCGACCGTGACGTTGACGCACAAGTACACGACCGACCTCGCCTCCCACACGCGGATGGCGGACATCCTCGTTGTCGCGGTGGGCAAGCCGGGTCTGATCACGGCGGACATGGTAAAGCCCGGCGTCGTGGTGATCGACGTCGGCACGACCCGGGTGCCGGACCCGTCCACTTCGGAGGGGTACCGAATCGTGGGGGACGTGGATTTCGAGGGCGTGAGCGAGATCGCCGAGGCGATCACGCCGGTGCCGGGCGGTGTTGGCCCGATGACGATCACGATGCTGCTGGCGAACACGCTCGCGGCGGCGCGGCGGCAGATAGAGAGATAGTGAGCTGGGACCTGTTCAGTACGGCGGACGATGCCCCGGTAACGGGTAGCGGTCGGGGACGGCGGATGGACGAGTCCGAGTCGCCGATCGCGTCATTGCGCGCGGCCCGCGCCCAGGCGGGCGACGAGTGGACCGTCTCGGAGGTGAACGCGGCCGCGCGCGAGCTGGTCGAGGGTGTCTTCCCCCCGCTCCGGATCGCGGGCGAGGTCGCGAACTTCACGCGCGCGCGCTCGGGCCACTGCTACTTCACCCTCCGCGACGAGGGCGCGCAGCTCCGCTGCGTCATGTGGCGCGACGACGCCGCGCGCCTGCCGACTCTCCCCACCGAGGGCATGTCGGTCCGCGCCTTCGGGCGCCTCACCGTCTACCCCGCCCGAGGC
>CAZUVK010000049.1:14653-17695 GCA_964623785.1 uncultured Gemmatimonas sp.
AGGCGAGTTCCAGCTCAACGTCGCCCAGCTCGAGGGCGAAGGCGACGGGCTCTGGAAGCTCGCGCTCGAACGGCTCCGCCTGAAGCTGGAGGCGGAAGGGCTCACCGATCCCGGGCGGAAGCGGCCCATCCCCCGGCATCCGCGGACGGTCGGAGTGGTGACCTCGCCGTCAGGCGCCGTATTCCACGACATCGTGAACGTGATCCGCCGGCGGGCGCCGTGGACGCGCGTGGTGCTCGCGGGTTGCCGCGTTCAGGGCGACGGCGCGTCACTCGAAATCGCCGCCGCGATCCGGCTCTTCGCGCGCGCCGAAGGCGTCGACGTGCTGATCGTCGGGCGGGGCGGTGGATCGGTGGAGGACCTCTGGGCGTTCAACGAAGAGCCGGTGGCCCGAGCGATCGCCGACTCGCCGATCCCCGTGATCTCCGCGGTGGGGCACGAGACCGACATCACGATCGCGGACCTCGTCGCGGACCTGCGGGCCCCCACGCCGTCCGCCGCCGCGGAGGCGGCAGTGCCCGATCGCGCCGATATTGCCCGGGCGCTCCGCCGGGATGAATGGCGGCTGAGCCAGGCGATCGCGACCCGGCTCGCCCGGTCGATGGAGGAGATTCGCCACAGTGAGGCGCAACTCGTGCGGGCGGGTCGACTGCACGTGACTGGGAAGCGGAACGCCTTGCGGACGGCGGTACGGCATCTCGAGGCGCTCTCGCCGCTCGCGGCCTTTTCACGCGGGTACGCCGTCCCGCTCGACGACGGCCGCATCCTGCGACGGCGAGACGAGTTCCACCCCGGTCGCGGATTCGAGTTGAGGATCAGTGACGGCTCGGTCCCCTGCGTGGTGGCCGACGATGCCGGCAACACCGGCACCGCCGCCACGCACCCCACGTCACCCGCGAACGAGGGTTAGCCCCATGACCGAACGGCAGAGTCTCGAGGAGGCGCTCAATCGTCTCGAAGAGATCACGCGATCGCTCGAGGGTGGCGAGATCGAGCTGGACCGCTCACTCGATCTCTACGAGGAGGGCGTTCGTCTCGTGCGTCTGGCCGAGGAGGCGATCCGCGACGCCGAGACGCGGATCGAGCGGCTCAACTCGGACGGGACGGTGTCGGAATTGAAGCGAGTGAGTCCCGCGACGTGACGGATCGGGTCGGGGTTGGGAATCCGGGGACGGGTCGGGAGCCGGCGTTCCTGGCCGCGGATCGCGCCAGGATCGACGAAGGCCTCGCGACGATCGCGAACGAAGCGGTTCCGCGGATGGCGGAGTCGCTGCGCGGCCCGGTCGAGTACGCGCTGCGCACCGCGGGCAAGCGGATCCGGCCGGGGCTCTGCATCGCGGCGTGGCGCGCGGCGACAGGGGAGGGAAGGCCGCCCGTGGCCGTGTGCCGGCTCGCCTGCTCGCTGGAGATCGTGCACACGTATTCGCTCATCCATGACGATCTTCCATGCATGGATGACGACGATCTCCGCCGCGGCCGGCCGACGGTGCACCGGGTGTACGGCGCGACGCGCGCGGTCCTCGCGGGCGCCGCGCTCCTGCCGCTCGCGGTCGAGGTGATGCTGGCGAGCGCGCGGTCGCTCGGCCTCCCTCGAGAGCGCGCCACTTCGATGGTGCTGGAGCTGACGCGCGCGGCCGGCGCCGAGGGAATGGTTGGCGGGCAGCTCCTCGACCTCGCCGCTGAAGGCCACGAGATCGGCGGCCCGGAGCTGGAGACCATCCACCGCCTCAAGACCGGTGCGCTGCTCACGGCCTCGCTGCGCGTCGGCGCGATCGCGGGTGGAGCGGAGCCCGCCCGACGCGCTGACCCGCTACGGGAGCGCCCTGGGCCTCGCCTTCCAGATCGCCGACGATCTGCTCGACGTGGAAGGGAAGTCGGAGGACCTCGGCAAGCAGGCCGGCCGCGACCGGGAGCTGAGGAAAGCGTCGTACCCCGCGCTCTATGGCGTCCCCGGCGCGCGCGCGATGGCGCGCGAGAAGGTCGCCGAGGCGATCCTCGCCGTCGAGGACCGCGGATTGACGGACCTCATCCAGCTGGGGGAGTACGTGCTTGCCCGACGGAAGTGATGGAAGAGATCATTCGATTCAATCCGCCCCTGGTGCTTGCGCTGATCGCGATGGTGACGGCTCAGGCGTTCAAGTTCGTTGTTTCGTGGATCCAGTATCGACGGCCCGACTTCACCCGGCTGGTGGGAACCGGGGGCATGCCCTCGTCGCACGCCGCGACGGTGACGGCGCTCAGTACCTCCGTGGGGATCGAATCGGGCTGGGGTTCGACGATCTTCGGCGCGACCGTGTTCTTCTCCCTCGTCATCATGTACGACGCCACGGGGATCAGGCGCGCCGCCGGCCGACAGGCGCAGATCCTCAACCTCATGTTGGAGGAACTGAAGGACTACCATAAATTGGAGCCCATTCGCCTGAAGGAGCTGCTAGGCCACACCCCGATGGAGGTGTTCATCGGCGCGGCGTACGGCTTCTTCATCGCGGTGATGTTGAATCCGTAAGGATATCGGAGGAGGTAGAAGGGGTTGTCCCTACTCGAATCGACCCGATTGCCGGCGGATCTGCGGAATCTCCCGGAGGAGCGGCTGCCTGAACTCGCCGCGGAGATCCGGGAGCGGATCCTGGATGTCGTCTCGGCCCACAAGGGGGCGCACTTCGGCTCGAATCTCGGAACCGTCGAGCTGACGATCGCGCTGCATCGCGTGTTCGACACGCCGACCGACCGGATCATCTGGGACGTCGGCCACCAGGCCTATCCGCACAAGATCCTCACCGGGCGGAACGAGGCCTTCCCCACGATCCGGCGGAAGGAAGGGCTCTCGGGGTTTCTCCGCCGCGACGAATCGGAATACGACACGTTCGGCGCGGGCCACGGCGCGACCTCGATCTCCGCCGCGTGCGGGATCGCGGCGGCGCGTGACCTCCATGGCGAGGAATTCGAGGTCGTCGCGGTGATCGGCGACGGGTCCATGACCTCCGGGCTCGCCTTCGAGGCGCTCAACAACGTCGGCGCCACCGACCGCGACCTCGTTGTCGT
>CAZUVK010000050.1:0-4364 GCA_964623785.1 uncultured Gemmatimonas sp.
GCCCACCGGCCGCGCCGCGCAACGACTGGTCGCCACCACCGGCGGCTTCGCCTCCGTCGGCCGGGCGCGCGGCGGCGGGGGTCGGGCCGGCGGGCGGCGTGTTGCGGGCGCAGGCGGCCGTCCCGAACGACGTGAGAACGGCGAGCGCGATCAGGGCTGGGAGACGATGCATGACCTGATGTTCCTTGTGTGGTGAGCCGGGTGGAGCGGCGATTGGTACCGCACGACGCGGGTGTTCAAATGGACTGTGGATGACCGCCGGCGCGGTTCGCCATCGTGGATGGTGGCGTTCCGGAAATTCAGTCCCGAACCGTCAAGGTCGTGCGACTTCAACGGTTACAGTCCATCGATCACCCGCGAAAGTAGCATGTCGGGCATCGAATGGCCAGCCAGAGTCGGGTCGCGGAAACCGGCGCGGGTCGGGTTGGAGGTAGCCGAGGACTCGCGATGCGGGGTGTCTCGCCGTCAGTAGAGGTTGCCGTACCCGCGAACCCGTTGCGACGCGCCGTTTCGGGGCTCCAGGATCGCCTGGGTCGCGAGCGTGGCCAGGTCGGGTCGGATGTTGAGGTGGTTGTACGAGCTGATCTGGATCATCAGGATCCCGACGAGGTTCTCCGCGGGGTCATTGATGTAGTACGTGCCCCAGGCCCCGCCCCATCCGTAGCTGCCAGGCGTTAGCGGTTCCTCGGCCTGTCCCGGGTCCATCAGCACCGAGTACCCCAGACCGAACCCGTAGCCGGGCCCCTTGATGCCGATCGGCAGGTCTCCGATGTGATTCGAGATCATCACGTTGATCGTCATCGGGCTGAGCAGCCGGACGCCGTCCAGCGTCCCGCCGTTCATCACCATTTGCGCGAACCGGAAGTAGTCGGGCGCGGTCGATGAAAGGCCGGCGATCCCCATGAACAGGTTCGTGGGCGTCGGCTCGGTCACGGGGCGCGGGCTGATCCGGCCGTTGTCGGCGCGATCGGGCGTGTACACGCGGGCGCGGCGGTCCCACTTCTCCCGCGGGACGTTGTAGTGCGTGTCGTTCATCCCCAGCGGCTGGAAGATCCGTTCACGGAGGAAGTCGTCCATGTTCTGGCCGGAGATCGCCTCGACGAGAGCTGCCACGACGTCAGTGGCGTTCCCGTACTCCCACCGGTCGCCGGGCTGGAAGTTGAGCGGGCTCGCGGCGAAGCGGCGGACACGCGCCCGGAGCGGCGAGTCGGAGGCCACCGTCTCGAACGAGCCGGCGGGCGCGCCCGCTCCGGTGGTCAGCCCGGCCGTGTGCGTGAGCACGTGCCGTACGGTGATGGGCCGCGCGGGCACCAGCGATTCGCCCTCGCCGTCCTCGTCCGGCACACGGACCTGCATCTCCGCGAACTCGGGCAGCCACTTCGAGACCGGGTCAGTCAGCAGGAATTTGCCCTCCTCGAAGAGCATCATCAGCGCGGTCGACACGATCGGCTTCGTCATCGACATGATCACGAAGAGGTCATCCACTTCCATCGGGTCGCGGGCCTCGCGATCGCGGTAGCCCTGCGCGTGCAGGCGCACGACCTTGCCGTCGCGCGCGATGAGCGTGACCGCGCCGGCGATCTGCTCGTTGGCGATGTACTCGTCGAGGCGGGTGGTGAGGCGCTCCAGGCGCTCGCTCGACATCCCGACCTCCTCGGGTCGCACGGTCGGCGCGTTCTGGGCGCTCAGCGGGATCGTTGTGAGCATGAGTGCAAGCGGGGCCAGCAGGAGCAACGATCGATGTGCCCGGTGTGTCGTCATCGTCGCTCCTCGCGCGGGGTTTCGGGGGATGGACTCCCCGCAATGATGGCGCGCGGGGGAGGGGTTGTCCAGAAAGCTCTGCCTTTGGCGCGAGAAGGACGAGGTTCTCGCGGAGGGCACGGAGGTGAACGGCGAGGGCGCGGAGAATCACGGGTTCTCGCGCCAAAGGCAGAGCATGCTGAGGATTCGGTCGGCATTTTGGACATCGCGGGGTCTATCTCCAACCTTCGATGGCCGCGTGTCGTGCTACGGCGCAACTGTTGAGCCCTTTGGCGGTATCACATATAATACCGCATGGTTCGAATCGTTCTCGACACCAACGTCCTTGTAGCCGCGATGCAATCGCGGCGAGGAGCGTCGTTTGCTCTTCTCGAACGGATCGGCCCGGAAGCGCGCTTCAAGCTGTGCCTCTCGGTCCCGCTCGTTCTCGAGTATGAGGCGGCGCTACGGTTGAGGTTGGGTGCGAAGGATCCCCGGATCGATCCAGTGCTGGACTACATCTGTCAGGTTGGCGACGCCACGGAGATCTTCTTCCTCTGGCGGCCGTTCCTGAGGGATCCGGGTGACGAGATGGTGCTCGAAGTAGCGGTGGGTGGCGGTGCTGAGGTCATCGTAACGCATAACATTCGGGATTTCGCCAGCGTGGAAGAGCGGTTCGGTATCCGCGTTCTGCAACCGCGAGAGTTTCTCGATCGCATCGGGAGGGACGCATGAGTACAATGAGCCTTCGACTCCCCGAATCGCTTCACCAGCGCGCGCGGGAGCTCGCCGAGCGAGAGGGTATTTCGATCAATCAGCTGATCGCTACGGCGTTGGCGGAGAAGATCTCCGCGCTTGACACGGTCTCTTATCTTCAGGACCGGGGTGCGCGTGGATCTCAGTCCGCTTACCTCCAGGCGCTGAGCAAGGTGCCGGACGTGGAGCCGCTCACCGGCGACGAGTTGCCAGGCGAGGGCTGACAGCGGTCGGAGCCCGGAATGAAGAGCGCCCGGACGGAAACAGGTTGGTACTGAGAAAAGTCGGGAGCAGGCGGCGCGGGAGCTTTATGGAAGAAAACTCGCCGGGTTCCCCCCCCCAGCGAGACCCGCAGTTCTTCGCGTCCTCCGCGTGAACCGATTAGTCCGCCCGCCGAACCTCACCGGCTGAACCAGTACGCCACCTTCACCAGGAACGTATTGTCCGGATGCAGCCCGAAGAGCCCGTCATACTCGTCGGCCCACGACCGCGCCACGCCATCCACGCTGTCGTCCTGGCGGCCGTGCGCCCACACCACGAATAGCGTCGACCCGGGCAGGAACTCCCACCGCGCGACCGCGTTCGTGCGCAGCTGCCGGTACCGCAGCTCGGTCGGCGTCGAAGACGGGGGCGTGTACGCGACGAACCGCGCGCCGTAGGACCTCGCGCCCGGCGTGTCGCTCAGCTCCCGGAACTCGCTGTACGCGCCGGTGCTCACGAAGGGCTCTCCGTAGAACTCGAAGGTCAGGTCGGGCGCGGCCGTGTAGTTCAGCCGCACGGTGAACGACAGGGTCTGCTGCTCGAGCCGGGCGAAGGCGTGGTGCGTGACGCCGTCATCGCCCGTCGCGTTCGTCACCCACTGTGTCTGGTTGTCGTTGCGCGCGATGCCGATGCCGATTCTCCCCTGCAGCGCGGTCGACGCGTTGATCCCGAGCTCGGGCCGGATCGAAACCGAGCGCGTCCGTCCCTCGTCCGAGAAGCCGAGGTTCACCCATACCGACGGCGCGAGCATTCGACGGCTGTCGGTGTTGACGCCGAACCAGGGGTAGAAGCCGATTGATCGCCGGAGTGCCGGCCCGCCGCGCGAACAACGGTCGCAGTACGCGTCACCCCACCCATCCAGAGTTCCGCCGAGGTGCGCATCCCAGTTGTTGTGGAACCCCATGTGGCCGTTCACGTTGACCGCAGCCTGGAGCGGCTGGCCCGACGTGGTCCACGTACGCCAGTGGTTCGCGTTGAACTGCGCCCATCTGTGGATCCGGCCGGGGTTGTTGAACCGCAGCGACGCCCACGTGCTCCAGTCGCGCTGGTCCGCGCGCCGGAGGAACCCGAGGTCGTTCACGTCGAACCCCGCCGACTGCTGCACGAAGCTCGTCTCGAACCGCGTGATCCCCCCGCCGTACTTCCCGAACTTCACATGACCCGCGAAACCGGCGAGCGAGGTTCGCGATGGATCGAACTCCAGGTCGTCGCCGGGCTGCTGGAAGTAGTGGACCGCGTTGCGCTGCGTGCGGGAGATGGCCTCCGCCTCGCCCGCGATCCGGGACGCGGCCAGTGAACCCGCCAGTTCGTAGTTCCCACCGAACATCCGGCTCCGCCCGCTGAGCCCGACCGCGAACGCGGACGAGTGCATGTGTGGGCGAGTCCATTCGTCGAGCGAGCGAGTCACGCCGGTGGCGAGGAGCCGCACACCGGCGTCTCCGTTCCGGAAATCCTGCTCGCCGCTGAGTACCGCGAAGTTCGAGAGCGGCTCCACCGTCGCGCCGTCGATTCCTTCCACGCCGGGCGTCAGAGCGTGCAGCAGCCCGTACGAGAGCCCGCCGCCGGTCCGGCCCGTGACCTTGGATGCGACCGCGATCGGCGTCGGG
>CAZUVK010000050.1:4374-10320 GCA_964623785.1 uncultured Gemmatimonas sp.
GGGTGTCCGGAGTCCCGTGCTGGCCGCGCAACGCGGGCGACCGCCCGATCCGGCGCGAGTAGAAGAGCCCCTCGTTGGTCCCGCAGTCGACCACGATGTAGCAGTTGAGCGAGAATCGATACAGACCGGTCCCCTCGACGAAGAACGGCCTCCGCTCACTGAGGAAGGTTTCTATCGCCGTGAGGTTCAGGACCGCGGGATCCGCCTCCACCTGCCCGAAGTCGGGGTTGATCGTCGCGTCGATCGTCACGTTCGGGGTGATCCGGAACTTGACGTCAGCGCCCACCGTCAACGTGTTCGCGCGTTCGAAACCCGCGGCGTCCGACGCGCGCGTCTCGTTCTTCGCGACCGAGTACGGTGTCAGCTCCAACGCCCGCGAGGTCGAAAGGTTCGCGAGGCCATCCACCGTCCCCAGCTGCGAGATGAGACCCGGCCGGTCCCTGTCGATTCCCGGCCAGCTCACGGTCTCCCGATACCTCTCCACCGTTCGTAGCACGCCGAACCCGAACGTGTGCTCGTCGCCATCCGCGTAGCGAAGCTGCGACAGCGGAATCTGGAACTCCGCGGACCATCCATCCGCGTCGACGACGGTCGCGACCTCCCAGACCCCGTTCCACGAGCCATCCCGTCCGTCGTCGTTGTAGATCGCGTTGTCCCGTCGCACGCCGTCGGGGTTCACGGCGAACTCGTAGCCCGTGCGCCGGTCATGATAGGAGTCGATGAGGATCGAGATCTGGTCGGACGGGCCGCGGACATCGCGGCGGGTGAGCGCCCGCATGATGCTGTCCGGATGCGGATCGCGGGCACGGACGTAGACGTAGATGTTTCGTTCGTCGTAGCTGACCGCGAACTCGGTCGGGAGCGACGGAACGCCGCGGTTTTCTGGCTCGAGCTGGAGGAAGTCGCTGTGTCGCCGGGCGTCCCGCCAGACTGCGTCGTCGTCGCGACCGTCGATAGCGGGCGGCAGCGTGGCGGTCGCCGCGCGGACGGCATCGACGCGCGCTCCGGCGGGTTCGTCCGCTGACCGGCCCGACGAGGACTGTGCCGCGGCCGGCGCGGCGACGAAAACGAGCCCGAGCACGATGAGCCGGTGCATGGATCCCTCTTTCTGCACTGCGTGGATGAGGCGCCGCCGTGGTCCGCCGCGGGATCCCGGCGTGGGGAGGAGGCCTGCCGTTCGAGCGGCCGCCTTCCGAACCCCGTCAGGGCGACTGACCTGTCAGGTCTACAGGATTCCGTCGCGCGGTATCGCCTGGCCCGGCGGGACGATCTCAACGTCCCCGCTGAACGACTCAAACTCCAGCGTCGCCGACCCGTTACCGGCGGTCAGGGTTCGACGGCGACCGCGGCGAGGTTCGTCGAATTCTCGCCAGGGGAAGGCGCTGGTGAAGTCGCCGCTCGAACTCGCGAGCGTGAGCGTGGCGTCCACATCCGGGCTGATGCCGGCGATGATCCACCCGCTGTGTGTGGAGAACGTGTACCGCCCGTTCGGCGCAATCTCGCCCTCGAAGTAGAGGTCGCCGCTGAGCGTGTACGCGGCGACTTCGGTCGATCGGATGTTGTCGAGGACGACGTCCCCGCTTACGGAGCGTGCCTCAACCGGTCCGGAGATGTTGCGCAGGACCACGTCCCCCGACGTCGAGTGCGCCCGGATCGCTCCCTCGGCGCCCTCCACGATGACGCCGCCGCTCACCGACTGTGCCGTCACCCCGCCCCTGCCGCCCCGGACCGCCACCACGCCGCTGACCGTGTTCGCCGTTACCCGACCCGCCGTGCCCGCGACGTCGACATCCACGCTCATGCCGCCCAGCTGCAGATCCATCGAGGCCGGCACCGTGATGTCGTAGTCCACGGTTGCCATGCCCGCCATCCCTCCCGTTGTGGAGACCCGTACGACGGGACCGCGCATCCGGACCCGAACCGATTCCCGGCTCCCGTGGCTCGCCCGCACCCGGACCTCGTCCCGGTCCCAGGTCTCGACCGCGATCGACCCGGACAGCATCTGCACCTCCAGCCGGCCGCCGGCGGGGACCGCGAAGGTGGTGTCGGTCTGCTGGACGGCGGCGGCCAGTGCGGCGATCAGCAATGCGGCGGCGCTCGTGATCATCTATTCGTGGCTCCGGATCAGATTTCAGACGTGACGGCGACGCTCGTCGCCGCGCGCAGTACGTCCAGCTTCGTCTGTTTGTAGATGGAGATGCGGTGGAGCAGGAAGTCGCTCGCCGGGTCCGCGGCCAGCGCGACGCGCGCGTCGTCGATCGCCGAGTCGATGATCCGCAGGTTCTCCTCGATCGCCTCGACGGTTTCGGGCTGGAGGTCGGCTCGCATCCCCGCCAGAACCTCGCGCAGATCAGCGATGGTGGCGTCATACGCCGCGTCGTCGGCAACCAGCGTCATCGTCGGCGGCGTGGCGACTGTTGTCTCCAGAGCGAGCGGGACCGACGGCCGGGGAAGACCTCGGCCGAGCGCGATGCCGACCGTCAGGATCGCGGCGGCGGCGGTGACCCACGCCATGGCGCGAAGGGCGTCCCGGTTCCGCGCGGTTCCGCGCGATGATGGTGCTCGCCCCACCGGACCGGGGCCCACGCCCACGCCCTTACCGTCGTCCGCCGACGCACCAAGCCGATCCGCGATCCCGGGCCAGAGGTCCTCGTCCGGATCGATCGACGGAAGCAGCGCGCCGACCCGCGCGATCAGCGCCTCCAGATCCGAGGCGCGGTTTCGACAGTCCACGCAGGTCTCCAGATGCGTCCGCACCTCGGTGTCGGTCGCGGAGGATAGCTCGCCATCCACAAGGCGCTGCAGGGTCTCGTCGGTCGGATGTGTCATCGTCATCGCTCCAGCATCTCTCGCAGAAGTCGTCGGGCGCGGTGGAGGTGCGCCTGGATTGTCCCCACGGCTGTTCCCGTGAGCGCCGCGACCTCGTGACAGCGGTATCCGTGGATGTCGTGCAGGACGAGCGCGTTGCGGGCCTTCTCCGGCAGCATCGCGATCGCCCGCTCCAGGTCGATCCGCGACTCCTGGTCGATCCCCGTCCGCGCGGGCGCCGCGTTCACCGCCTCCTCGTCTTCGACGACCCGCGGCCACCGTCGCGCGTCGCCGCGCTGTGCCTCACGCACCACGTTGCAGGCGATCCGGTGCAGCCACGTCCCGAACGCCGCGTCACCCCGGAATCCGCCAAGGCCCCGCCACGCCCGAACGAAGACCTCCTGCGTCAACTCGCCGGCGACCACGCCCTGACCGCCGCTCATCCGCAGGCAGATCGCGTGGACGACGCCCACGTGTTCCTGATAGAGGGCCTTGAACGCTTCCGCGTCCCCACGCCGGCTCCGCTCGATGAGTTCCGCGGTCCGCGCTCGTGGAGGCACCACTTGGCGTTCGATGCTGGTCAGTGACACTCGGCCGTCCGGGAGAGGGGTCGCGCGAGCCTTACTGATACCTTTGACGCAATTCGCGGCCGTTTTGTTTAACTGCGTGCTCCGCGAGAACCCTTCAGTCCTCCGCGCCCTCTGCCCCCCTCCGTGTCCTCAGCGAGAACCGTGTAGGTCCACGTCGCAACCGTTACCGCTCGCCGCGCGCGATCGACCGGTATACGCCCAGGAGGTCCACAAACTCCGCCCGGTACCCCTCCTCGTCGCGCCCGACCGAGCCGCTCGCGAGCGCGATCACGTCGTCGATCGTGAGCGACCCGCGATGCTCGGATTCGCGGAGGAGCATGCCGAACCCGGCCACGGCCGAGGCGAACCGCAGATCGGTGGATGCCGTCCCGGACTGATCGCGCACCGGCTCCTCGAGCAGCCGGCTCGTGTCGCTCGTCGGCGGCTTGTAGCGGATCCGCACGAAAGCCAGCTCCCCGGAATCCCCGGTCGGCCGCGCGGGCGGGGTCTGGTACCGCAGCGGGTCCGTCCCACGAATCTCGATGTTGGTTTCCACCCCGACCGGCACGATCTCGTAGAGCGCAGTGACCGAATGTCCCGCACCCAGCTCGCCAGCGTCCTTCGTGTCGTCGTTGAAGTCCTCCGCCGCGAGCAGCCGGTTCTCGTAGCCGATCAACCGGTATCCGCGCACCGTGGCGGGGTTGAACTCGACCTGCAGTTTCACGTCCTTCGCGACGGTCAGCAGCGTGCCGCCGATCTCGCTGACCAGGACCTTCCGTGCCTCCAGGAAGGTGTCGATGTATGCGTAGTTCCCGTTCCCGTGGTCGGCGATCTGCTCCATCTTCGCGTCCTGAAGGTTGCCGGTGCCGAAGCCGAGGACGGTGAGGAAGGTGTCCTGGTCGCGCATCCGCTCGATCAGGCGGATCATCTCCGAATCGCTGGACTGGCCGACGTTGAAGTCACCGTCGGTCGCGAGGATCACGCGGTTGTTGCCGCCGTCGATGTGGTTCTCGCGCGCCACGCGGTAGGCGAGCTGGAGTCCGGCGCCGCCGGCAGTCGACCCGCCCGCCTCGAGGGATTCGATCGCGCTCAGGATCCGGGACTTCTCCTCGGCGGAGGTGGACGGGAGCACCAGCCCCGCCGCGCCGGCGTACACCACGATCGCCACCCGGTCCTGAGGCCGCAGCTCGTTGACGAGCAGCCGCATCGACCGCTTCACCAGCGGCAGTTTGTCCGGTGAGTTCATCGACCCCGACACGTCCAGGAGGAAGACCAGGTTGCTGGCCGGCAGACGATCCGTCTCGACTGGTGTGCTGGCCAGGCTGATCCGCAGGAGCTTGTGCTCGGGCCGCCACGGGGCGGGCGCGATCTCCGTCTCCACCGCGAACGGATGCTCACTCCGACGGTCGGGCCGCGGATAGTCGTAGGTGAAGTAGTTCACCATCTCCTCGATCCGTACCGCGTCTGTCGGTGGAAGCTGACGATCGAGGAGAAAGCGGCGGATGTTGCTGTATGACGCTCGATCGACGTCGATCGAGAACGTCGACAGCGGGTTGGCGCTCGCGGACTGGAACGCGTTCTCGACGATGTGGGCGTACGACTCCCGGTTCCATCCTGGCGGTGTCCCGGGTGGGACCGGCCCGTATCCGATCGACATCTGCGCCATCGACCTGTCGGCGACGGCGCCGATCGCGCTCCTCACCATCGGCGCCATCGGGTTCGCCGACGCTGTCGCCTCCGCCTGGACCCCGTCGACCAACGGTGCGGGCCCCGACTCCTGGATGAGCTGGATCTCCACGGGCAGGAGGCGGAAGTTCGTACGCACGGTTTCGCGGTCGGTGGAGACTTCCGATGCGGCCTCTCCGAACCCGTTGAGCCGCGCTACCAGACGGGCTCGCGCACCGGAGAGGTTGTCCCGCGGCACCCGGAACGAGTATTCACCGTCGAAGTCCGTGACCGCGCCGAACGTCGTGCCTTCGAGCGAGACGCTTGCGCCCGAAACCGGCGCGCCGGTCACGTCGTCAATGACGAATCCTGTGAAGACCACCTCGTCCGCGCCCTCATCGGACCGCGGTGGGTCCAGCGCCAGCAGCGACGCGGCGGCGGTGAAGAGCAGCGCCAGGGTGGCGATCGTGATGCGTTTCATCCGTTCCTCCGGAGCGTGGGCCCGACCCCGCCGGCGGAGCGTCGGCGGGCGACGACGCTCGGGATCGAGTCGCCGCCTTCCCCCCGGATGACGAGCGCACCGCGGAGTATTGCACACGGGCCGGTTCGGCGTGCGGGGTGAGGGGTATGCACCGCGAAGAACGCAAGGAGCGCGAAGCCGCTGGGGATCGGATCGCGGTGCGTGGCGAGATAGTCGGGGGATGGGTTCCGCCACGGAACAGGGTATCGGACGGATTCATGGAACGCGTATGTGGACTGGCCATGCGCCCGAATCCATCCCCATCTTTCACAGGTCCGAGCACCCGTTCTCCCCTGTTCCGTCGGGATTCTTCGCGCTCTTCGTGTTCTTCGCGGTGATCAACTCCGCTTCTCCACGCCGACCCCGCCTTTCCTGTCGTTGTGC
>CAZUVK010000050.1:10330-17666 GCA_964623785.1 uncultured Gemmatimonas sp.
GCAAACGCCACCACCCGATTCGTCACACATTCCAGGCGGGGGGATGATCGGCATCCGCGCCAACCGCGGATACCTTCCCCCGCACCCGGGGTACCCGACATAATCGGCCGCATCGATGACGTGGAGCGGCGGGTTGAAACGGCGGCGGCGACCGCCCGCGACAAATACCGTGAGCATCGACTGGGCAGAGGTTTACCGGACGACCTGGACGGATCTGTTTCGCTTCCTGCACCGGAAGGTGTGGGACGAGGAGCGGGCGCGCGATCTCGCGCAGGAGGCGTTCACCCGTGCCCTCGCCCACGAGCCGGAGAACCCCCGCGCGTGGCTCTTTCAGGTCGCCGCCAACCTCGCCCGCGACGAAGCGCGGCTGGTCATCCGCCGGAAGCGGCATCTGACGCTGCTGCGCACGGAGGCCGAGGTCGCCGAGAGTTCGCGGCCGACGCCGGACCACGACTACGAGGAGAAGGAACGCGCCGAACGCGTGCGCCGCGCGCTGGACGCGCTCAGCGACCGCGACCGGGATGTCCTCCTCCTCTGGGACGCCGGTCTCAACTACGCCGATATCGCGGAGCAGACGGGGCTTGCGCCGGGGGCGGTCGGTACGACCCTCGCCCGCGCCCGGAAACGACTTGTGGAATCACACGATGCGCTGGAGGGCGACAATGTCGCACGTGGATGACGGAATGCTGGAGGTCTGGCTCGACCGCGACCGCTCGGGGATCGGACCCGACGAGGCGCTGACGATCGAGCGGCACATCGAGGCGTGCGCCGAATGCCAGGCCAGGCTCGCCGAGGCCCGTATGTTCCGTGACCGAGCCGACACGATCCTCGCCGGGAGCGGCCCGAGCGAGGTGTTCGCCCCGGGCTTCGACGAGATCGCCGCGCGCGCCATCACTCCGCGGCTCCCGACCGCGTCACCCTCCGCGCGGCCGTCACCCGTCTGGCGCCGCCGGTTCATCGCCGCTGCATGGGCGGCCAGTTTCGTTGGTGCCATTGGCCTTGGCTGGCTCGCCCGTGAATCGATGCGCACCGACCAGATCGCCCTCCTGGAGACGCGGGCCGAGGTGGTCCTGATCCAGGAGTCGGACAGCCCCGTACCCGTTGGCGCGCGAGCCGCGGGCACGGCCGTCGAGTCGCTCGACACACCTGTCTCGATCCAGTCATCACCGCCGCCGGCCGCCAGCGCCATGACTTCCGGCGCCGCCGCGTCGACCGTCGATCCGGTCGCGACGGAAGTGGCGGATGTGACCGTGGCGGGCGACCTTGCCGCCGCCGATCGGCCGCCCGCGCTCCCCGGCCCCCCCCCGCCCCCCCCCCCCGTTGTGCCGCCCCTGGCCTACCAGGCCGACCGCGCCGCCCCCGAACCCGTCGCCGGGGCGGATGCCGTCGCGCAGCCCGAAGTCCGGTCGCTTGCCGCCCGTGCCTCTGACTCCCTTCCCGCCGCGGCCGCGGCGCCCGCCATCGCTCCGGCCGCGCGCCAGGCCGAAACCCTTGCCGCGGGTCCGCCCGTCGCCTGGACCTCCGCAGATCTCGCCCAGGCCGAGATCCGACTGGGTGTCGCCCCTGTCACCATCCCCGGCCTCCCCATCGCCGGCGTCGAGCTCAACCCCCAGGCCGACGTCCGCCACGTCCGCGTCACCCAGACCCTCGACGACGGCTCACCCCTCGTCCTCACCCAGTGGCCCGCCACCGACGCCGCCAACGCACCCGTCGCCCTGACCCCCAACTCCCCCGTCATCACCGCACGCCACGGCGACCTCATCGTCTCTGCCACCGCCGCACTCGACATCGCCCACCTCGGAGCGCTTCTCCCCCTCATCCCCCCACCATAACCCACCAGCCCGGCCCAACACCGGGCGCGCCGCGACCCGCCCCCAAGGAACGTCCCGTCACCCGTCACCCCAATCCCAATCCCAATCCCCGTCCATCCCGTCTCATCCCGTCCATCCCGTCCATCCCGCCTATCCCGTCTATCCCGTCCATCCCGTCCATCCCGTCTATCCCGTCTATCCCGTCTATCCCGTCTATCCCGTCCATCCCGTCCCCTCTTGCCTAACTCCAAGTCCCACGGTACGCTAATCGCTCCAAACCCACGACCCCATCCCGTCTCAACCTCGACCCATCAATCCGGATGACCCCGAATCACGGTTCGCCCGGCGCCCGCGCCATCCCGTCGCCCCCGGGCCCAACGGCCCCTTCGAGCAACCCGCTTCTGGCCCCGTGGACCGGCCCATACGGCGGCGTTCCGCCCTTCGACCGCGTGCGCGTGGGCGACATGATCCCCGCCCTCGACGAGGCGATCGCCGGAATGCTCGCCGATGTAGACCGGATCGCGAACGACCCCGCTCCGTCGGATTTTCGCAACACACTCGAAGCGTTCGAACGCGCGGGCGAGCCACTCGACCGGCTCCGCGCGATCATCGGCGTCTGGCGCACCTCCATGAGCACGCCCGACTTCCAGGAGATCGAGGGCGAGATCATGGTGAAGCTCACCGGCCTCGCCGACCGGATCACCCAGAACACCGCCCTCTTCCGGCGCATCGCGGCAGTGTACGATTCGATGGACTCGCTGGGTCTCACGCCCGAGCAGCGCCGGCTGACCTGGTTGCGGTACACGGACTTCGTTCGGTCCGGGGCCGCCCTTGAAGGCGCGTCGCGGGACCGGCTCGCGACGATCAACCGCCGCCTCGCCGAGCTCTCCACGATCTTCGACCAGAATGTCCTCGCCGACGAAACGGACAGGTTCGTCGTCGTCGAGAGCGAATCGGATCTCGCGGGTCTCCCGGCCCCCGAGCGTGACGCGGCCGCGTCGGCGGCGGAGGCGGCGGGTATGCCCGGGAAGTGGCTGATCGCGAACACTCGCTCGGCCGTCGAGCCGTTCCTCACCCACGCGCGGGACCGTGACCTGAGGGAACAGGTCTGGCGGATGTTTGTTACCCGTGGTGACAGTCCGGACCGCGACAACAAGCCAATCGTTTCCGAGATACTTGTGCTCCGCGCCGAGCGCGCCGCGCTCCTCGACTACCCGAGCCACGCGCACTGGGCAGCCGAGCGACAGATGGCCAGAACGCCGAGGCGCGCGCTCGATCTCATGCAAACGGTATGGCCGGCGGCGATTGAGCGGGTCCGGCAGGAGCTGGAAGCGATCACCCTCCTCGGCGCGAGCGAGGGCATCACCGACGGGATCCAGCCCTGGGACTATCGGTTCCTTGCCGAGCGGGTGCGCCGGCCCCAGGCCGACCTCGACTGGGACGAGGTGAAGCCCTACCTCCAGCTCGATCGGCTCCGCGACGGCATGTTCTGGGTCGCTGGCGAACTCTTCGGCCTCGCCTTCCGGCCGGTGACCGTGCCGGTCTTCCACAACGACGTCCGCGTCTGGGAGGTCGTGGACCGCGACTCCGAGCGACACATCGGCCTCTTCTACTTCGATCCGTTCGCTCGCGCGGGCAAGAAATCCGGCGCCTGGATGGACGATCTCCGCTCGCAACACCAGCTTGCGGGCGAGGTCGCACCGATCGTCTCCAACAACTGCAACTACCTGCGGGCCCGCCCCGGCGAGCCCGTCCTGATCCCGTGGATGGACGCTCGCACGCTCTTCCACGAGTTCGGACACGCGCTGCACGGGCTGCTCTCCCGAGTCACGTACCCCTCGCTTTCCGGGACCTCCGTGCCGACCGACTATGTGGAGTTCCCGTCGCAGTTGCTCGAGCACTGGCTCGCCACGCCGGAGTTCCTGCGGCGGTTCGGTCTGCACTATCAGACCGGCGAACCGATGCCGGCCGACCTTGCCGAACGGATCGAGGCGGCGGCGACGCTCAACCGTGGCTTCTCCACCACGGAGGAGCTTTCCAGCGGGATCGTGGACATGAAGCTCCACCTCGAGGACGATCCTCCGGAGGACCTCGACCGGTTCGAGCGGGAGACGCTCGAGGCGATGGGGCTGCCGCACGCCGTGGTGATGCGTCACCGGCCGGTCCACTTCGGCCACATCTTCTCCGGCGACCACTACGCGGCGAAGTACTACAGCTATCTCTGGGCGGATGTCCTCGCATCCGACGCGGCGGAGGCGTTCCGCGAGGCGGGCGGAATGTACGACGCCGAAACCGCCCGGCGCATTCGCGACGAGGTCCTCTCGCGGGGCAACACGGTTGACCCGGACGAGGCATATCGCGCGTTCCGCGGCCGTGAGCCCGAGGTCGACGCCCTGATGCGCAAGCGCGGCCTCGTAATGTGACCCGACCCGGTGACGACCGGGCGCCGCGAGGACAACGACGAGGGGCGTGACGGGAAGATCCCGTCACGCCCCTCGCACGTCCTGCCCGACCGATCGAGCTTACGGCAGCGCGAGCGCCGTGTACCCGCCCGGAACCGGAAGCACCACGAACTGCTTGCCCTCGTGCATGTACGTCATGATGCCGTACGCACCGCGCGCGGGGGTCGCAACCGCGCCGATCCGCTCACCCGTGCGCTTGTCGATGCCGAACAGCTGCGGGGTGTTGTCGGCCGCCTGACCCGTGGCCATCAGCATCGTCGGCGTGGTGAGCAACGCCGCGTGACCGCCGCGACCATTGTTCACCGGCACGCCCTCGACACCCTGGAGCAGCGGATGATTCCGGATCGCGTCCTGCTCAGCCTGCGGCGCGTCACCGTTCGGGATCACCCAGAGGTACTCACCCGTGTTGAGGTCGATCGCCGAGATCCGACCGACCGGCCCCTTCCAGATCGAGAGCCCGTCGATCTCGTTCGGGTTCCCGCCGCCGCCGGGGCCGCCACCACCACCGCCGCGGGCCCACTCGACCACCGTCGTGCCCGTCTGCAGGTCGTGGTCACGCTCGACCGCGGGGATCAGCAACGCCGACCCGCACCCGGCGTGCGAGGTGACGAAGATCACGCCCATCGTCGGATCCGCCGCTGGCGGCCCGGTGATGTTCACGCCACCCGTGTCGCCCGGGCAGATCCGCGCGGGGCCGTCGCCGTCCGGGTTCCCCTGGTGCGTCGGCGGATTGAACAGCGGCGCCAGGAGGTTGTTCTCCGTAGCGCGCGCCAGCGCCATCTGCCGCAGCTCCGGCGTGTAGTCGATCAGGTGCTCCTCGGCCCGGCCCTGGAGGTCGTACGGCGCCGGCCACGTCGGGAACGGCTGCGTCTCCGCCAGCTTCTCGCCCGGCACCTTGGACTGCGGGACCGGTCGGTCCTCGATCGGCCAGATCGGCTGGCCCGTCTCGCGGTTGAACGCGTAGAGGAACGCCTGCTTGGTCACCTGGAAGACGCCCGGGATCTGCCGCCCGTCTACCGTGACGTCCATCACCACCGGCGCGACCGGCGTGTCGTAGTTCCAGACATCGTGCTTCACGAGCTGGTAGTGCCAGACGCGCTGGCCCGTCTCGATGTCGAGCGCAATGACGCTCGTGCCGAAGAGGCCATCACCGGGCCGGAAGCCGCCGTAGAAGTCCATCGTGGGCGGGTTGGTCGGGATGTAGACGATCCCGCGCTCCGGATCGGCCGAGAGCGGCGCCCACGACGAGATGTCGCCGGTCCACTCCCAAGCGTCGTTCTCCCACGTCTCGTGCCCGACCTCGCCCGGCCGCGGCAGCACGTGGAACTTCCACTTGAAGTCGCCCGTGACCGCGTCGTACGCGAGGATGTCTCCGGGGATGTTCTCCCGCCGCGTCTGGTTGTAACCCTGCTCCGCCGAGTTGCCGACGATGATCGTACCGTTCACCACGATGGGCGGCGACGAGGTCGTGACGTAGCCGATCTCGAGCGGGATGCCCTGATACGGGTCGTACTCTTCCTCGCGGCTCTCCCACGGGCCCCAGCCGTCGATGATGTCGGCGAGCATGTCGACCGAACCGGTGGACGGGAAGCCGGGGATCGGCACGCCCGTACCCCAGCCCTCGAGAGGCCGACCGGTCTCCGCGTCCAGCGCGTGGAGGAAGAAGCCCGGCGTGGTGATGTAGACGACACCGCGCCCGTCGATCTCGGCGTAGGCGACGCCCTTGCCGTGGTTGTTCCGCATCGAGTACTCCCAACGCGGCGTCTCCGGCTCCTGGAACGTCCAGATCGTCTCACCCGTCGACGGGTTCAGCGCGACAACGGTCCGCTTCGGTCCCGACGTCGTGATCAGCTTGCCCCGCGCGTAGACCGGAAGCGACCGCGCGTTCACCGCGCCGCCGAGGTCGATCCCCGCGTCAGGGTCGCCACGCCATTCCCAGGCGACCTGAAGGTTGTTGAAGTTGCTCTCGTTGATCTGGTCGAGCGGGGAAAATCGGGTCGACGACATGTTGCCGTTGATGCTCCACCATTCGCCCTCGGGCGCAACCGTTTCGACCGCGACGCTCGATTCGCATCCGGCCAGCGCGACGCCCATGGCGAGCATGAGTGTCGTCCCGGCTCCGACGAATCCAGGACCTCTTCGATCCCTCCTCATCATACCAATTCTCCGATTGTACCTGGGGTGGAGTGGAACACTTGGCGGTCGCCAGACCCTGGAAGACCTGACTTTCGGTAGGATAACCGCCTTATACGCAGCGGATCCGTGTGGAACGGATTCATACAATGATGCCGATTTTCGTCGGCCAGCGCCAGTCCCGTGGAAGAGTGAAGAGTGAAGGGGGAAGGGTGAAGTGGGCCTGGGACCCCGCCTTCGAGCCCGACGTTCCGCCTGGAGCCCCCGAGTGTCATCCCGAGGCGAAGCCGAGGGATCCGCACTTTTGACACGGTGCTTGAGCATCCCTTCCGTTCCTCACCAGGCCCACTTCACTCTTCACTACTCTGTCACCCTGAGAACTTCCGCGGCCGTCGTCGCGCCCGCCAGCACCTGACGCGCGCCGTCATGCCGCAAGGTACGCATCCCCTTTGCCTCGGCGATCCGCGCGAGGTTCCCGGCGCTCGCGTCCCGGTGCAGCGCGGTACGGAGGTCCTCGTCCATGACGAGCAACTCGTAGATGCCCGTTCGGCCCCGGTATCCGCTTCCCCGACACGCGTCGCAGCCCCGGCCGGCCCACCCCACGGCGCCGTCGCCAGGCCCGAGCCCGAGCGCCACCCGCTGCGCCTCCGGGATCGGCGCGGGCTCCCGGCACGCCACGCACACCCGCCGCACGAGCCGCTGCGCCAGCACCGCCTTCACCGTGCTCGCGACCAGGTAGGCCTCGATGCCCAGGTCCACCAGTCGCGTCAACGCGGTCGCGGCGTCGTTCGTGTGCAGGGTGGAGAGCACGAGGTGGCCGGTCAGCGCGGCGTGCGTGGCGATGTCCGCCGTCTCCGCGTCGCGGATCTCGCCCACCAGCATCACGTCCGGATCCTGCCGCAGCAGCGACCGCAGCGCGGACGCGAACGT
>CAZUVK010000051.1:0-17561 GCA_964623785.1 uncultured Gemmatimonas sp.
GGGCGCCGGCCGAGGCCCCGCGGGCGGCCAATCTCACCGCCGACTGGAATGCGCGGTCGCGATCGTTTCGAGCGGGACGACCCGGTGCGCCGGCAGGTAGGCGGTGACGAGGCCCATCCCGTCGGCGCGCCGCGCGGCCTCAACGGCCCAGTGGGTCCGCGGCAGCGACGGCCCCGTGAACGGTTCGGTAGCCGGAGCCTCGCGCCCCTGCGCGGGGGCGCCCCCCGGCGTGGCGAGGAACAGCAGCCCCGCGAGCCAGAGAACCCCCGGTCCCCGGCGCGCGACCATCACCGATCCTCCGAAATCTCCGACTCCTCCGACGGCGTCCCGGCGAGGTGGTTCACGATCGCGGCGACCAGGCCGCCGGTGGTGTACTCGCCCGCCTCGATCGCCACGGCCAGACCAGCCTCGCGCGCGGTCGCGGCCGTGATCGGACCGATGCACGCCACCAGCGCGCGTCCCACATCCGCTCCAACCTGCGCGGCGAAGGACCGGACGGCCGAGCTGGAAGTGAAGGTGACCACATCGACCTCGCCCAGGCCCAACCTCCCCCGCAGTTCCGCGACTCCCGCCGCCTCCGACACCGTCCGGTATGCGACGACGTCGTCGACGTCGGCCCCCGCCCGCCGCAGCGAGGTCGCGACAACCGGCCGGGCACCCGCCGCCCTCGGGAAGAGCACCTTCTTGCCCTGCACCGGGCCGCTGGCCGTGATCGCCGTGGCGACGCCTTCCCCGACGTACTCGGCCGGCGTCCCGTCCACCCGCCCACCCACCCGCTCGATGGCCGCCCCCGTAGCAGGTCCGACCGCGCAAACCCGCGTGGCACCGGCCGGCCACGGGCTCAGCCCCGACTCGAGACGAGCGGCGACGAAGCGATCGACCGCGTTCGCGCTGGTGAAGACAATCCAGTCGTATGACTCCGCGGCGCGCACCGCCTCCCGTAGCGCGACCGGGTCCGGTGGATCGTCGATCCGGATCAGCGGCGTGACCAGGACCTCGGCCCCTAGCCGCTCGAGGCCAGCGACGAACTCGTCCCCGGGAACGGCCGGACGGGTGACCGCGATGCACCTGCCGCGCAACGGCATCCCGGCTGCCGCACCTCCGCCGGCGCCGCGCGCCTTCATCCGCGTAGCTCCGCCTCCGCGAGCATGTCACCCAGCGTCGCGTCGATCCCCATCGTCGGTGACCACCCCAGCGCCTGAATCGCCGTGGGGTCCCCAACCAACGCGGGAATATCCACCAACCTCACACGGGCCGGATCGACTTCGAGTCGCGCGCCCGTTCCCGACAGCTCCAGCAGTCGCCGCACGATCGCGTCGAGCGTGCGCCCCCGACCTGAACAGACGTTGTAGACGCACCCGGGGTCACCCGCTTCCATCAGCGTGGCGTAGGCTCTCACCACGTCGCGGACATCGAGAAGGTCCCGGGTGATGTCGAGGTTGCCCACCCGAACGATTGGCTCGCGTCCGCCGTGGCAGATCTCCACGAGCTGCCGCGCCATATTCGGAAGGAAGAAGCGGTCGTCCTGGCCCGGGCCGATGTGGTTGAAGCTCCTCGCCACGACAACCTGCATCCCGCTCACCCGCCCGGCAGCCAGGGCCACCAGCTCCGCCGCCGCCTTGGAAACGCCGTAGGGGGTCACGGGACGGGACGCGCGGGATTCCGCGATGGGCTGCTCGGACGGATCCACCGACCCGTAGACTTCAGCCGAGCTTATGAGAAGGAGCCGCTTTGCCGGCGACGGCGCGCGGGAAAGTAAATCACAGAGCCGCAACGTACCCGTCGCGTTGACCTCCCAGGTCGCAACAGGGTCGGCGAAAGACTGGCCGACGGACGCCTGCCCCGCCAGGTGGTACACAACGTCGGGGCGGGCCGTCTTCAGCGCCCGGGCGATCGACTCGTCGGAGGTGAGATCCATGTGCACCCACTCGACCTCCGCGAGACCGCCGGCCGCTCCCCACTCGGCCCCGTTCGGCGTTCCCTCCAGGGTCGTCGCGCACAGATCCGCGTCCCGCCCCGCCAGTTCGCGTAGCAGGTGCCGCCCGACAAAACCCGCGCCGCCCGTGACGAGGATCCTCACCCGTTCAGATGATCGTGTAGGGATGCAGCCGCTGGCCGAGTCGCAGCCGCTCCAGATCCGCGTCGACCATCATGTGTACCAGCTCTTCGAACGACACCTTCGGTTCCCAACCCAGCTCGATCCGAGCCTTCGTCGAATCGCCGATCAGCAACTCGACCTCTGCTGGACGCATGAACCGCGGATCCTGCACGACATGGTCCCGCCAGTTCAGCCCCACACGAGAGAAAGCCACATCGACGAGCTCTTCGACGCTGTGCGTGTCCCCCGTCGAGATGACGTAGTCGACAGGCTGCTCGTTCTGCAGCATCAGCCACATCGCGCGCACGTAGTCGCCCGCGAACCCCCAGTCGCGTTTGGCGTCGAGGTTTCCGAGCCGCACTTCGTGCGCCATCCCGAGCTTGATGCGCGCGACGGCGTCCGTGACCTTCCGTGTCACGAACTCCAGCCCCCGTCGCGGGGATTCGTGGTTGAAGAGGATGCCGCTCACCGCGAAGATGTCGTAGCTCTCCCGGTAGTTGACCGTGATCCAGTGCCCGTACACCTTCCCGACGCCGTATGGCGACCGGGGGTAGAACGGCGTGTCCTCCCGCTGCGGAACCGCCTGCACCTTGCCGAACATCTCGCTCGACGACGCCTGATAGAACCGGATCTTCGGATCGAAGATGCGAATCGCCTCCAGCAACCGGGTCACACCAAGCGCGGTAATGTCGCCGGTCAGGATCGGCTGCGACCAGGACGTCTGCACGAACGACTGCGCCCCGAGGTTGTAGACCTCGTCCGGCTCGCACGCCTGCAACGCGCCGAAGAGCGAGTTCTGATCCGTCAGGTCACCCGAGATGAGCTCGACCCGGTCCTGGATCTGCGCGATCCGCTCAAAGTTCAACGTCGAACTGCGCCGTACGAGCCCCGCGACCCGATAGCCCTGCTCCAGAAGGAACTCGGCGAGGTAACTGCCATCCTGACCGGTGATTCCGGTGATCAAAGCGGTCTTCATTCGTGCACCTGTCCGGGTTCTCCACCGTTCATCGCGTCCCCTACCCGATTCGCCCGGAGCCCCGCGATGACGAGCTTCGGAAGCTATGCCGGGCATTCTGGGGTGTCAAACCACCCTTGACGCAACATCTTGACCGACCGGTGCAGGGGCCGTTAGCTTTCAGGTTTGCCAATCTTGACCTCTTCGGGAGTTCTGTCATGGCCGCTGTTTGCGCCGTTTGCGGGAAGGGCCCCCGCTCCGGGAACAACGTCAGTCACGCAAATAACAAGACAAAGCGCCGCTGGCTTCCAAACCTTCAGCCCGCGCGGATCGTGACAGAGAACGGAACTCACAAGAAGATCCGCGTCTGCACGTCCTGTCTATCAGCCGGAAAGGTCGTGAAGGTCAGCAGGGTCGCGAAGACCGGCTGATCATCCCCCGGGCTGGCGCGTGCCAGATACGAAAGAGGCCTCCAGTCGGAGGCCTCTTTCGTATTCCAACGTCTGTCCCCGCGATCAGGGCGTAACCTGATCGACTCCCAGATAGAATGGCGCGGTCGCCGCCTGATTCAACCCGTCCACCAGAAGCGCCTGCTGCGCGACGAGCTCGCTCAGGTACGCCTGGCTGACCGGCTGGACCGTACCTGTAACCGTTGCCGCGTTGCCTTCGGTTGCCCAGGCGATATCAGATACCTCAGGCCCGACGATGACCAGCAGGAGGTTTCCGCCCTCGGGCATCGACCAGAACACGCGGGTCCCCAGCGATGCCGATACCGGCAGATCCGCGATCCGCACGGTCTGTCCAGAGTAGTCGCCCGGAGCGTTCGACACCGCCGCCGCTTCGACCGTGGTCGGCTCGGCGACAGCGACCTCCGCAACCTCCGGGGAGTCCGTGACGACCGTCGTTCCCGTCGGCCGGTTGGCATACAGCCATACCATGAGCGCGCCGATCGAAACCACCGCGGCGAGCGCCCACAGCCACGTCAGGTCGACGCCTTTGCTCTTCTCCATCGTGATTTCCGCCATTCCTGAGGGCTTGTGTTGGGGTGGGAGATTGAAGTCTATCCGCGATCCACGAGCTCGATCAGCGCCATCTCGGCGCCGTCACCCTGACGATGACCCGTCTTCAGCATCCGCGTGTAGCCACCCGGACGTTCCGCGAACCGCGGACCGATCGTCTCGAAGAGCGCGTGCAGGACATCATTGTCATGAATCTTCCGCGCCGCAAGCCGCCGCGAGTGCAGATCGCCTCGCTTTGCCAGCGTGACCAGCTTCTCCGCGTACGGCCGAAGCTCCTTTGCCTTGGCCGTCGTCGTCTGAATTCGCCCGTGGCGAAAGAGGCTGATCGCCATGTTTCGAAGCAGTGCCTCCCGGTGGCTCGACGTCCGCCCGAGCTGCCGCCCCTTCTTGCGATGTCGCATTGCTCTGTTCCGTTCCCTGGTATCCGGCTATTCCCCGTCAGCCTCGGCGCTGCCGCTATCGTCTCCTTCACCGGCACCCTCGGACCACCACAGGGTTCCGTTCTCCGTTTCCTCCAGCCGTACCCCGAATCGCAGACCCTGCTGTCCGAGGAACTCGCTGATCTCCTGCAACGACTTCTTTCCAAAATTGTCGATGTTCAGCATCTGCTCTTCGGTCCGCTGAACCAGATCCCGGACAGTCTGGATGTTCTCCTTCTGCAGGCTGTTCCGGCTCCGGACGCTCAGCTCGGCCAGGTCCTCGATCGGCCGATTGAGAACATCCTCGATGCGTGGTGGGACCGGCTTTCCGCCCGCGAACGGCGGTTGCGAGCCGGCGGCCTGACCGCCGTCACCCCACGATGCCTCTTCCGACCACTGTGGCCGAGAGCCGGCGAGGAAGCTGAAGTGCTCGATCGCCAGGCGCGCCGCGTACTGAACCGCGCCACGCACATCCACCGACCCGTCTGTCTCGACCTCCAGCACCAGCCGGTCGAAGTCGGTTCGCTGCCCAACCCGGGTCTCTTCGACCACGAAGTTGGCCCGCCGAACCGGATTGTAGATCGAATCGACCCGGACCAGGTCGGCCGGCATCCCCCGCGGAACGACGTGAGCCTCCGCCAGGACGAACCCGCGGCCCTTGTTCACATGCAACTCCATGCGGAAATCCCGGTCCTCCTGCAGTTCCAGGATATGGTGCTCGAGGTTCACGACCTGCACGCCCGCATGCTTCCGGATATCGCGCGCCGTGACCTGTCCCGCCTTCGTCGCGCGGAGTTCCAGAACCGCGTCCTCCACGTCGTCGTCGACCTTGAGAACGAGGTTCTTCAGATTGTGGATGATCTGATGTACGTCCTCGACGACGCCGGCGATCGTCTGATGCTCATGCAGCACGCCATCTGTCCGGAACGCCCAGACAGCCGATCCCCGAAGGCCCGAAAGCAGGATCCGCCGCATCGTGTTGCCCAGCGTGTGGCCAAAGCCACGCTCCAGCGGCCGCACGACAACCTGGTTCGGCTTCGGCTGCTCCGGCAGGCTCGGCATCTGGAGGCCGGTAAGATCGAGTTCCACCATATTCCTCCGCAAAATGAAAGAACGCTATCCGTTGTCCGCCGTTCACGCCGCCCCGCGCTCGGCGGCTGCTCGACGGAAGCGGATTCCGGATAGCGGATAGCTGCTACTTGCTGTAAAGCTCGACGATCAGCTGTTCCTGCACCGCGAGCGGAATGTCGGCCCGACTGGGACGCTCCACCATGCGGCCCGCCCGTCCACCTTCATCAACCGCAAGCCAGCCGACCTTGCTCGGACGCGTCTTCGACTCCAGCGCGACCTGGACCGGGAGGATGTCCTTGCTCTTCGCCGCCAGACGCACTTCGTCGCCGGGCTGAACGTGGAAGCTTGGAACGTCGACCTTGCGGCCGTTAACCTCGATATGACGATGCCGGACGATCTGCCTCGCTTCCTTCCGCGAAGACGCGAACCCCATCCGGTATACGATGTTGTCCAGCCGGCTCTCGAGCCCGACGATCAGGTTCTCGCCGGTGATGCCCGGCTGGTGTGAGGCCTTCTCGAACAGGTTGCGGAACGGCTTCTCTGACACTCCGTAGATCCGCTTCACCTTCTGCTTCTCACGGAGCTGGTGCGCGTACTCCGACGCCTTCCGGCGACGCGCCGTCGCCTGACCATGCTGACCCGGCGCATACGCCCGGCGCTCGATCGGGCACTTGTCCGTAAAGCACTTTGAGCCCTTCAGAAACAGCTTCTGCCCTTCACGACGACACAACCGGCAAACCGGTCCAGTATAACGGGCCATGAACTCTCCTCGAGTCGATTCTCTTTTCGGCTTCTTCCCCCCGATGGCCTCGGAGGTTTACGCCTGGAAAACCACTGCATGCCAACGCACGCTGAAAATCAGGGGCGGTCCCTCGACCCGCCCCTACAGCTAGACGCGCCGCTTCTTTGGCGGACGACAGCCGTTGTGCGGGATCGGCGTGATGTCCCGGATCGAGCGGATGGCGAGGCCGGCCGCGGCCAGTGCCTGCATCGCTGATTCCCGGCCGCTGCCGGGTCCCTGCACACGAACGTGTACTCGGCGCAGACCCATGCTCATCGCTTCCTTCGCCGCCTGCTCGGCGGCGACTGTCGCGGCGAATGGAGTGGACTTCTTCGAGCCCTTGAACCCCGCCTTCCCGGCGCTCCCCCACACGATGGCGTTCCCCGCCATATCCGTGATGGTCACGATCGTGTTGTTGAACGACGCCTGGATGAAGGCGATCCCCTCCGCCTCGACGTTTCGCTTGGCCTTCGCGCGGCCACCCTGCTTCGGCTTTGCCATTGAGTTCCTCTACTTCTTCCCGGGCTTCTTCTTGCCGGCGATCGCCCGACGCGGGCCCTTCTTCGTTCGGGCGTTCGTGTGCGTCCGCTGTCCGCGAACGGGAAGCCCCCGGCGATGACGGACACCCCGGTACGAACCGATGTCGATCAGCCGCTTGATGTTCCGCGCGATCTCCGCGCGCAGTACACCTTCCACCCGGTACTGCGCATCAATCACGCGACGCAGCCGATTGACCTCGTCATCCGACAGTTGGTTGACCCGCGTGTCAGGATTGACGTCCGCCTCCGCGACGATTCGCTGAGCCGAGGCGCGCCCGATCCCAAAGATGTACGTAAGGCCAATCTCCACCCGCTTCTCCCTCGGGAGATCGACACCCGCGATTCGAGCCATTCTCTCTCGCTCCTTATCCCTGGCGCTGCTTGTGCCGCGGATTCTTCTTGCAGATGATCCGCACCACGCCCGCCCGGCGGATTACCTGGCAATGTTCGCAAAGCGGCTTCACACTCGCTCGAACCTTCATATTCGCCTCGCCGAAGAAATTACGGAATAGCAGTGAAATGTAACCGGTGGATTCCGGCAACGCAACCCGTTTCCCAACGCACCGAGAGGGTTACCCCGTCAGCACCCGAGGGCCCTCCGCGGTCACCGCGATCGTGTGCTCGAAATGCGCCGACACGGCCCGATCGGCGGTCACGACCGTCCATCGGTCGGAGAGCGTGCGGACGTTGGCGCTCCCCAGGTTGAACATCGGCTCGATCGCCAGCACGAGCCCGATCTCCAGGGGCATCCCCTTGCCGGCTCTCCCGTAGTTTGGCACCTGCGGTTCCTCGTGGGGCTCGCGGCCGATCCCGTGACCAACCAGGTCCCGGACGACGCCGTAGCCAGCATCGTCCGCGGGCGCCTGGATGGCCGCGCCGATATCCCCGAGCCGGTTCCCCGGGCGCGCCTGCGCGATCCCCCGGTCGAGGGCGTCCCTGGTCACCGCCAACAATCGCGAGATCTTGGGATCCACCGCCCCGACCTCCAGCGTCACGGCGGCGTCGGCGAAGAACCCGTCGAGCTTCACACCGCAATCAATGCTGATCACGTCACCCTCGGCAAGGCGCCTGCGCTCGCTCGGAATGCCGTGCACGACCTCGTGGTTCACGCTCGTGCAGAGTGTGGCGGGAAATCCGTAGAGTCCCTTGAACGCCGGTTCAGCGCCCGCGTGGTCGCGAATGAACGATTCAGCGAACCGATCGAGGTCCTTCGTCGAGACGCCGGGCGTGATTCTCCCGGGAATATCTCGGTAAAGCGCGGCGATGATGGCGCCAGCGCGCCCGACGGCCTCGATCTCGTCAGGGGTCTTCAGCGAGATCACTGGCCCAGTCGGTCGAGGATCTCCGCCTGCACCAGATCGATCGACCGCGTGCCGTCCACGCTCTGGACCGCAACATCATTCGCGGCATAGTAGGCGATCAGGGGCTCCGTCTGCTCCGCGTACACCTGGAGGCGATGTCGTACGGTCTCCTCCCGGTCGTCCACCCGCTGAACAACGCGCGCTGCCACCTCGGCCGGCGGCGGGTTGTACGTCACGTGGTACACCAGGCCGGTCTCCGGATCGGTCCGCCGCCCCGTCATCCGCTCGACGATCGCGTCGTCGGGCACATCGAGCACCACTACCCCATCGAGCCTGCGCCCGGCGTCGGCCAGGATCGTCGCGAGGCTCTGCGCCTGGGCGACATTCCGGGGGAAGCCATCGAAGATCGCGCCATTTGCCGCATCGGGCGCGTCGAGCGCGTCGCGGACCAGACCGAGGATCACCTCGTCGGGGACCAGCTCCCCGGCGTCCATGAACCCCTTCGCGCGAAGTCCGAGCGGAGTCCCGTCACGAACCGCGGCCCTGAGGATGTCGCCGGTGGCGATCTTCGGTACTCCGAGGGCGTCAGCGAGCTGGCTTCCCTGTGTGCCTTTCCCCGCGCCAGGCGCGCCAAGCAGGATGAGGTGCATTTCCCGAACGATGACCTTTCGATGATTTCAGAGTTCCCGAAGCGGCTAGCACCTGCCGGGCTTACGCGGGCAGGTGCTAGGAATCCGGGCGTACCAGAACGTACCCGCTCCCTTGCCAGTCTACATGTATCGCTGGCGTCCGCGGAACTTCACCCGGCCGCGCTTCATGAAGCCGTCGTAGTGTCGCAGGAGCAGGTGCTGCTGCATCTGCTGTACCGTGTCCAGGCCGACGCCGACGACGATCAGCAGGCCGGTGCCGCCCAGGATCCCCCCGAGGAACGGAACACCCACCGAGTCCAGCAGCATGAACGGGAAGATCGCGATCGACGCCAGGAAGAGTGACCCCGGCAGCGAGATCCGGGTCAGCACCCGGTCGATGTACTCGGCCGTCCGCGCACCCGGCTTGACGCCCGGCACGAACGCTCCCTGCTTCTTCAGGTTCTCCGCCAGGTCGATCGGGTTGAAGATGATCGACGTGTAGAAGTACGTGAAGAAGATGATGAGGATCGCGAACGACACATAGTACGGCGCGGAGCCGTAGGCGAACCACGTCGAGAAGTTCTGGATCCAGCGGCTCTGGCTGAAGGTCGCCATCGTGCCGGGCACGATCATGATCGACTGCGCGAAGATGATCGGCATGACACCCGCCGAGTTGATCCGGAGCGGCACGAACGACTTCTGACCTTCCCGGATCCTGCCTCTGCCCATCACCTTGCGAGGGATCTGAACCGGGATCTTCCGTGAGCCCATCGTGACCGCGATCGTGGCCGTGATCACGGCGACCATCACAACGACCATCAAGACAAGGGCGAAGGCCGACACCTCCCCGATCCGCACCAGCTCCACCGTCTGCATGATGGCGTTCGGGAACGACTCGATGATCGAAAAGAAGATCAGGAGGCTCATTCCGTTGCCGATCCCGCGGTCCGTGATCTGCTCACCGAGCCACATCACGAACACGGCACCGGTGGTCAGCATCAGGATCATCTGCAGCGTGAACCCGAAGCCCGGGTTCACGACGGCGCCCGGAATGCCGGAAAGGAAGACGGAGTAGCCATACGCCTGGATCGCCGAGAGGCCAACCGTCGCGTAACGCGTGTACTGCGTCAGCTTCTTCCGGCCGTCCTCCCCCTCCTTCTGCATCTTCTCGACGGTCGGGAAGACCGCGGCGAGCAGCTGAAACATGATGCTCGCCGAGATGTACGGCATGATCCCGAGCGCGAATATGGTAGCCCGTGACAGCCCGCCACCCACGAACATGTCATAGATGCCGAATACGGTCCCCTGCAGCTGGCCGGCGAATTCGCGCAACGCCGGCACGTTGATCCCGGGCGCGACGATGTGCGCGCCGAGCCGGTAGAGAAAAAGGATGAAGAGCGTGAAGAGAATCTTCTCTCTCAGCTCCGGGATCCGAAAAAGCGTGGCTACCGGATTACTCATGATCAGTCCAGCTCCTGGACGCTTCCTCCGACCTCTTCGATCCTGCTCTTCGCGCTCTCGCTGAACGCGTGAGCGGACACCGAGATCTTCCGGGTCAGACTACCCGTCCCGAGGATCTTGATCGGCATGCCGCCGCGCGTCACCAGGCGCTTCTCGAAGAGGAGCTCGGGCGTAATCTCCGCATCCTCCAGCGCTTCGAGCTGGAAGAGGTTTACGACCTGGTACTCGACTCTGTTGATGTTCGTGAAACCGCGCTTCGGCAGGCGCCGCTGGAGCGGCATCTGGCCGCCCTCGTACCCTGGCTTGCTACCGCCCGGCCCGTGATGGCCCGCGCGCGCCTTCGAACCCTTGTGCCCGAAGCCCGACGTCTTGCCCGTGCCCGAACCCGGACCGCGCCCGAGCCGCTTCCGATCGCGATGCGAACCGGCGGGGCGACGGAGATCGTGAATTCCGTCCATTTATTCCTGGCCTTCCACCTCGGTCACCTCGACGAGGTGCCGAACCTTGAAGATCATCCCGCGGATCGCGGGGTTATCCTTCTGGGTCACCGACTGTTGATGACGCAGGCCAAGAGCCTTCAACGTGGCGCGCTGGTCGTGCGGCGCGCCGATGCCGCTCTTGATCTGCCGGATTCGTAGATTCGCCATCGTTCAGCCTCCAAGCGCCTCTACGGCGACACCACGTTCACGCGCGAGCTGCGCGCGGGTGGTGAGCCGCTGCAACCCGTTCATGGTCGCCAGCACCATGTTCGACGGATTGTTGGATCCAAGGCTCTTCGTCAGGATATCGTGCACGCCGGCGCACTCCAGGACGGCCCGGACCGGCCCGCCCGCGATGACGCCCGTTCCGTGACCGGCGGGCCTCAGCAGGACCTCCCCCGCGCCAGCCTTCCCGAGCACCTCGTGCGGGATGGTGCCATCCTGAACCGGCACCTGCACCATCGCGCGACGCGCCGATTCAAGCGCCTTGCGCACGGCCTCGGACACCTCATTCGCCTTGCCGGTACCCACACCGACTTTGCCCTGCTGGTCGCCCACGGCGACCAGCGCGGCGAACGAGAAGCGCCGTCCACCCTTTACGACCTTCGCCACCCGGTTGATGTGGATGACGTTTTCCTTGAGGTCGGATTCACGCTGGCCGCGCCCGCCTCGGCCACCGCCTCCTCCGCCCCCGCCGCCGCGATTGCTCTGCTCTCGTGCCACGCTACCCCCTTAGAACTCGAGGCCGCCCTCGCGGGCGCCGTCAGCGAAAGCCTTCACCCGGCCATGGTAGAGATACCCGCCTCGATCGAAGACCACCTTGGTGATTCCCTGCGCCCGGGCCCGCTCGCCGAGCAGCTTCCCGGCCAGTCGGCCGCGGTCGGTCTTCGAAAGATCCGAAGCCGCGTCCTTCACGTCGCCCGTTCGCGTCGAGATGCCGATGAGTGTCACACCCCGATCATCGTCGACGAGCTGTGCCTCAAGATTATTCAGCGAACGGTGGACGACCAGACGGGGCCGCTCCGCCGTACCGACAACTTTCTTCCTTACGCGACGGTGGCGACGAATTCTTCGCTCCTGCCGCTGCTTGTCTCCCAGAGCCATTTCTCGTTCCTCAGGAACTCGTTGAGGGCTTCAGTCCAGTAAATCGCCGCGCTACTTGCCGCCCGCCTTGCCTGCCTTCCGGCGAACCGCCTCACCCTGATAGCGGACGCCCTTGCCCTTGTACGGCTCGGGCGGACGCAACGCGCGGATCTCCGCGGCGACCTGGCCGACCACTTCCTTGTTCGCGCCCTCGACCTCAACGACCGTCGGCGTCACGGCCCGCAGGGCAACTCCCTCCGGCGCCTTGTAGTCGATGACGTGTGAGTAGCCGAGGTTCAGCGTCAGGCCGAATGGCTTGTTCTCGGCCCGATACCCGACGCCGACAATTTCGAGGGTCTTCTTGAACCCGGAGGTCACGCCCTCGACCATGTTCGCGACGAGCGTCCGGCTGAGCCCGTGAAGCGCCTTGTGCTGCTTGGCCTCACTCGGCCGCTCGATCAGGATCTCCGCACCCTCGCGGCGCACGATCACGTCGCGGTGCAGCGTCCGCTCCAGCTCGCCGCGCGGTCCCTTTACGCGGACCAGATTGCCCTCGATCGTGACTTCCACCCCACCCGGGACAGGAATCGGGCGTCTTCCAATGCGTGACATGTTGGCTCTCTGTCTATTCTTCGGTTACGGATCCGCGGCTACCAGACGATGGCGAGGAGTTCGCCGCCGACCCGGGCCTCTCGGGCCTGTCGGTCGGTGAGAACGCCCTTTGACGTCGAGAGGATCGCCATGCCGAGGCCGTTCCGAACACGAGGAATTTCCGGCACTGAGACGTACTTCCTCAGGCCCGGCTTCGAGACCCGCTTGAGCTCGCGGATGACCGGCTTCTCCTGATAATACTTCAGGTATAGCCGCAGGATCGGATGTCCTCCGTCCTCGAGCAGCTTGTAGTCGTGGATGTAGTGATTGTCCCGCAGAATTCGGGCGATCTCCACTTTCAACTTCGAAACCGGCATGTCAACCCGGCGGTGGCGCGCCTGCGCGGCGTTCCGAACCCGCGTCAACATGTCCGCGATTGGATCCGTTACCATTGCGGTCGTACTCCTATAGTATCCGGCCGGGTGCGCCGCCGGACTGACAGGAAGTGGATAAAAGACTGTCTACCAGCTGGCCTTCCGGACGCCCGGAATCTCGCCTCGGAGCGACATCTCACGGAAGCAGATCCGGCAGAGCCCGAACTTGCGCAGGAACGCGCGCGAACGGCCGCAGCGATTGCAGCGGTTGTACCCCCGAACGCCGAACTTCGGCTTCCGATTGGCCTTCTCGATCAGTGACTTGCGTGCCATTTGCCGTCTTCCCCTGCGATGTTCGTCAAGCGTTCACGGTAACCGGAACCGCCCCACGGAAGGGCATCCCGAGCTCTCGAAGGAGGGCTAGGCCTTCATCGTCCCGGCTGGCGCTCGTAACGAACGTGATATCCATGCCGTGGACCTTCAGGATCTTGTCGTAGTCGATCTCGGCGAAGATCAACTGCTCCCTGACTCCGATCGTGTAGTTCCCCCGACCGTCAAAGGACTTCGTCGGCAGGCCGCGGAAATCCCGGATTCGGGGGACCGCGACGTTGATGAACCGATCGAGGAACTCCCACATCCGATCCTTGCGAAGCGTGACCGCCACACCGACCGGCTGACCTTCGCGAAGCGCGAAGTTCGAGATCGCCTTCTTCGACCTGCGGATCATCGGCTGCTGGCCAGTGATCAGGCGCACTTCATGGATGACGGACTCGAGGAGCTTCGCGTTCTTCGAGGCCTCGCCGATCCCGACGTTCAGCACGATCTTCTCCAGCACCGGAATCTGCATCGGCGACTCGTACGCGAACTCGGCCGCGAGCTTGTCCCGAACCTGCTGCCTGTAGAAAGCCCTGAGCCGCGGGGGCGGACCCTTCTCCCCGTTCGCCTCGGAACTCGCTTCGCCGTCCTGGGGAGCCTTCTTCTTCGCCATCCTGACGTCTTCTCCTCGTTCCGTATCCCGTCGCGCATTTGCCGGCGGGGCGGTCACGTATGAATGTCTCGTATTATCTCGGCCCGTTCCATGCCGGAGGCAACGGGTCGACTGTCCCTGCTTCGCTACGTGCTCAGGCCTTCGGGATCACCCGGCCGGACTTCACCGAGACTCGTTCCGACTGCCCCTGGCCGTCCCGCCGCAGACGAATGCGGGTTGGCGCGCCATTGCCGGGGTCGAGGAGCATCACGTTGGATACGTGGAGCGGGGCCTCGAAGCTCAGGATCCCACCCTCGGGATCCACCGCCGACGGTTTACGATGCCGCTTGCGGATGTTGATCCCTTCGACCACCACCCGGTCCTTCTCGCGGTCCACGCGCAGGACGGTTCCTTCCTTGCCCCGCTCGTTGCCGCGCAGCACCATGACCCGATCGCCCTTCCGGATCTTCATCTTGCCCATCAGATCACCTCCGGGGCGAGCGAGACGATCTTCATGAAGCGCTTCTCGCGGAGTTCACGACCTACCGGCCCGAAGATGCGGGTCGCACGCGGCTCGCCGGCATCGTTGATGATGACCGCGGCATTCTCGTCGAAGCGGATGTACGAGCCGTCCTTGCGGCGAATCTCCTTGCGCGTCCGGACAACGACCGCCTTGGCGACGTCACCCTTCTTCACCGTACCGTCGGGGAGCGCGTCCTTGACGGCGATCACGACCGTGTCGCCGATTCGGGCGTAGCGCCGGCGGCTTCCTCCCAGCACGCGGATGACGAGCGCCTTCTTGGCGCCACTGTTATCCGCGATCCGGACCATCGACTCTTGCTGTATCATCGTAGAATGCCTGGTTACGAGTCAGCCATCCACCCGGAAAGGGTGGCGGCGTCTCGCGGTTCTATCTCGCGCGCTCGATCACTTCGACGACCCGCCAACGCTTGAGCTTGCTGAGCGGCCGTGTCTCCATGATCCGCACCACGTCGCCGGGATGGTACTCGTTCTTCTCATCATGCGCGTGGTACTTCTTCGTACGCGTCACCTGCTTCCCATACAGGGGATGCGGGTACCGACGCTCGACTGCGACTACCACGGTCTTGTCCATCTTGTCGGAGACGACGGTGCCGATCCGGCTCTTGCGCCGTCCGCGTTCGTCCACGCCGTTCTCCACACCGGATTCGCTGGCCATAATCAGCGCGCTCCCTCACTCGAAAGTTCCCGCTCACGCAAAACAGTCTTCAGGCGCGCGATATCGCGTCTGATCGTCCGGAGCAGCATGGGGTTCTCGAGCTCCATCGTCGCCCGACGGAATCGGAGGCGGAAGAGCTCTTCCTGGAGCTGCTCGATCCGCGCCGCTACCTCGTCGCTCGTCATTTCACGGACATCGGCCGGCTTCATTCCGCACCTCCCGCGGGGTTCGCCCGCACGACGATCTTGCACTTGACCGGAAGCTTGGCGGCGGCCAGTTCGAGCGCCCGACGGGCGATCGGCTCCGGAACGCCTTCCAGTTCGAACATCACCCGACCCGGCTTCACCACGGCGACCCACCCCTCCGGGTTGCCCTTGCCCTTACCCATCCGGACTTCGAGCGGCTTCTTCGTGATGGGCTTGTCCGGGAAGATCCGGATCCAGACCTTCCCGCCACGCTTGATATGACGGGTCATGGCGATACGCGCCGCCTCGATGGATCGGTTGCTGATCCACCCGCGCGTGCTCGCCTGAAGCCCGAACTCACCGAAGGCCACCGTGCTGCCGCGGTGAGACTCACCGCGCATACGGCCCTTCATCTGCTTCCTGTATTTGACTCTCTTGGGCGCCAACATGATCGCTATTCCTCCTATACGTCGGTCGAATAGGTACGACCGCGGCGATCCTCGACGATCTCACCCTTGAACACCCAGACCTTGACACCGATGGTGCCAAAGGTCGTCCGGGCTGTCGCCTGAGCGTAGTCGATGTCCGCGCGCAACGTGTGAAGCGGGATTCGGCCCTCCTTGTACCCCTCGGTTCGCGCGATCTCCGCTCCGTTCAATCGGCCGCTGACCTGAACCTTGATTCCTTCCGCGCCGGCTCGCATCGCGTTCTGAACCGACCGCTTCATCGCGCGACGGAACGAGACTCGCTGCACGAGCTGATGCGCGATGCTGTCGGCGATGAGCTGACCCTCGATTTCCGGTCGCTTCACCTCCTCGACATTGATCGCCACCTCGCTGGTGGTGAGGCGGCCAAGCTCGTCACGCAGCTTGTCGACCTCGGAGCCGCCCTTGCCGATCACGACACCCGGCCGCGCCGTGTGCACGGTCAGGATGACCTTCTGCGGCTTGCGCTCGATCTCAACCTCGGAGATCGAGGCATGCGAGAGCCGCTGGTGAAGGTACTTCCGGAGTTTCTCGTCTTCCGCGAGCAGTGCCGGGAAGTTCCTCTCCGCGTACCAGCGGGACTTCCAGGGGCTGACGATGCCGAGTCGGAACCCGCGCGGATGTGTCTTCTGTCCCACGGCGCTACTCCTTGCGGTCGACGATGATGGTGATGTGACTCGTCCGCTTGATTCGCGGGGCGGCGCGTCCCATCGCGGCCGCACGGAACCGCTTCTGACGCGGTCCCTCGTTAACGTACGCCTCTTTCACGACCAGTTCGTCCGTGTCGAGGTAGCTGCCTGCCGTGTCGGCCTTCTGCTGCGCATTGGCGACCGCGGACCGGAGCGTCTTTTCGATCGGCTCGGTGGCGGCGCGCTTCGAGAAGCGAAGGATCGAATAGGCCTCGTTCACGCCGCGTCCGCGGATCAGGTCCACGACCATCCGGACCTTCCGCGGCGACATGCCGACTTCTTTCGCGATTGCTCGGGCTTGCATGGTATCTCCTGGCTCCGGCTCGACTAGCGGGCCTTGGCGCGCTTGTCGAGCTTGCCGCCGTGTCCGCGAAACGTCCGCGTCGGGGCAAACTCGCCGAGCTTGTGCCCGACCATATTCTCCGTCAGGTAGACGGGAATGAACTTGTTACCGTTGTGAACGGCCAGCGTGTGGCCGACAAAATCGGGGGTGATCGTCGAGCTGCGCGCCCACGTCTTGATCACGCGCTTCTCGCCCCGCGAGTTCATCGCCTCGATCTTCTTCATCAGGCTCGCTTCGATGAACGGGCCCTTCTTCAGGCTTCTCGGCATCTTCTCTCTCTTCGTTCGCCCTTAGCCGCCCCACACGAGGGGGGCCGGATCCACTTGTGGACCAGTGGTGGATGCGATCTGGCGGCCCGTACCCGGCCGCTACTTCGTGCTGCGGCCGCGCTTCCGGCCCCGCACGATCAGCTTCGTCGAGGACTTCTTGCTCTTCCGCGTCTTCACGCCGTCCTTCAGGCCCCACGGCGAAACCGGATGCCGACCGCCGGAGCTCCTGCCCTCGCCGCCGCCCAGCGGGTGGTCGACGGGGTTCATGACGACGCCGCGCACCTTCGGTCGGTGACCACGCCAACGATTCGCGCCGGCCTTGCCGATCGACTGCTTGCTGTGCTCCGCGTTTCCGACCTGCCCGACCGTCGCCATGCATTCACCCCGGACCATGCGGACCTCGGACGAGGGCATCCTGAGAGTGACGAAGTCACCCTCCTTCGCGACGATCTGCACACCAGCACCGGCCGACCGGGCCATCTGACCACCGCGACCCGGACGGAGCTCGATGTTGTGCACCGTAGTACCGAGCGGGATCTCGAAGAGCGGCATCGCGTTGCCTGATCGGATATCCGAACGGCGTGCAGGTCGGTCAGACGGTGGTGTCGGGTCCCGGGTCGGATAT
>CAZUVK010000052.1:0-16152 GCA_964623785.1 uncultured Gemmatimonas sp.
GTCGTAGCGCTCCGGGTACTCGGTTCCCCACTTCATGAACGCGCGGATCGCGGTCGGCGCCGTGTAGAAGATGGTGACGCCGTACTTCATGATGAGCTCCCAGAACCGCCCGCGGTCCGGGTGGTCCGGCGCGCCCTCGTACATCACCACCGTGGCGCCGCACGCGAGCGGTCCGTAGACGATGTAGGAGTGCCCGGTGACCCATCCCACGTCGGCCGTGCACCAGTAGACGTCGTCCTCCCGGAGATCGAACACCCACTTCGTCGTGGCCTGGCACTGGGTCAGGTAGCCGCCGGTGGTGTGCATGATCCCCTTGGGCTTCCCCGTCGTGCCCGAGGTATAGAGGATGTAGAGGAGGTCCTCCGCATCCATCACCTCGGCGGGGCAGTCGTCGGACGCTTCCGCGAGACTCTCGTGCCACCAGATGTCGCGCCCCTCGCGCATCGTCGAGTTGGCGAGGACCGCGCCGTCGGCGCCGTGTCGGCGAACGACGAGGACATGTTCGATGGTGGGACACCCACCCTCGTGCTCGAGTGCTTCGTCCGAGCTCCGCTTGAGCGGAACCACGCCGCCGCGGCGATACCCGCCATCGCCCGTGATGAGAAGCTTGGCGCCCGCGTCGCGAATCCGGTCCCGGAGCGACTCCGCCGAGAACCCGCCGAAAACCACGGAGTGTGGCGCGCCGATCCGCGCGCACGCAAGCATCGCGATCGCGGCTTCCGGCACCATCGGCAAATAGATCGCGACCCGGTCGCCCTTCCCGACACCGAGCGACTTCAGCGCATTCGCGGCCCGGCTCACCTCTCGCTGAAGTTCCTCATAGGTGTAGGTCTTCGTGTCGCCCGGCTCGCCCTCCCAGACCAACGCCTTCTTCAACCTCCGCTCGCCCTCGAGGTGCCGATCGAGGCAGTTCCAGGCCGCGTTCAGCTGTCCCCCGACGAACCATTTCGCATGAGGCGGGCTCCAGTCGAGCACCTTCTCCCAGGGGCGGAACCAGTGTAGCTCCTTCGCGCGTTCAGCCCAGAAAGCCTCGGGGTCGGCGGCGGCCTGCTCGTAGATCCCGGGGTCGCTGATACGCGCGCCCGCGGTGAACGCCGGAGCCGGCGGGAAGCGCCGGTGCTCCTGAAGAAACGTGTCGAGAGTGTTCGGGGAAGAAGCCATCCGGAAGCTCCGTGGTTGCCGTCAAGGGGGGAGTAACCTTCTTACCAGCCGCCGAGCAGTACCCATGCCGCGATCGGGTCGTCGGGCGGTACGACGTTGAGCGGGGCGGGGCCCATCGTCTCGCAAAGGTCGTGAGTCGTGCCCCACCGGAAGGTGTAGACGCGTCCGGGCTCGCCACCCGATGCGAGGTAGACCCATTGCTCGATGAAATCACCGCCCTGACGGGTCCGGGAGTTCCGATCCGGAGTTCCCTCGGCGCGGCGGACGGACTGCATCTCCGCCGCGCAGCTACCCCCCAGACCCGTCAGGTCCTGGCAGCCCGCGGCGATGAAGAGACCGAGTACCACGACGATCGTTCGCATCACGCAAGGTAGGGAACATCTCAATCCACTGGCAAGGCAGGGATTCGCCGGAGGCGAAGCATCTTTCCAGCCATCCAGATGGCGGCCGAAGCGGTCGCGACGAGCGCTACCAGGCTGACACCCAATTCGGCAGTAACGCCGAACTCCCAGAATGTTCCGGTCGGGACGGGCTCCTCGCCGGCGTACGAAAACGTGAGCATCGCGGCCACGTTGTTCGCGGTGTGGAGGATGATCCCCGCCCAGATGCTACGGGTCGCCCAGACGGCATACCCGAAGGCAGCGCCCAGGAAGAGATGAAGGGGGAAGACCCACGGCAGCAGGTGCACCCCCGCGAAGAAACCCGCGCCCCCCAGGATCCCGGCCACCGTCCCGTAGCGCAGCTCCAGCTCGCGCTGGATCAGTCCACGGAAGAAGAACTCCTCGACCACCGGCGCGATGGCGATCGCGAAGATGGTGATCATCAGCATGCCGGCGGGCGTTTCAAGCAGCTCGCCAAATGGGTTCAGGCTCGAGGAGGGGACGGGTACGAGACGCGTATACACGTCGCTCAGCGACCACGAGAGAAGCAGGAGAACGGGAACGGACGCCAGAGTCCACCCGAGCGCGGGGCCCGTAAGCGGTCGGAGCCGGACCAGTGCCCGACGCCGGATCGCCGACTCGCCCGGGCGCGGCCGGAGGACGTATCCCATGATGATCGCCGCATACAGCGCGAGCGAGATCGGGATCGCCAGGACCGGCTCCGCGAAGAAGAGGAAGAAGCCGGCGACCAGGTTCCAGAGGAGGAAGACGCCCAGGTATCTGAATACTCGCCGCATGCGGAGTCCCCGAATGGTTAGCCAGGCGCCGGTCGAGCCGGACGCGACCGGAGGAAGCTACGAACTATGGATCAAGCGGCAAGCGCCCCTTGCGGGAGCGAATGCGGTACCGAAGTGTACACATTGCGTACATCGGTCGGGTGGACCGGCCGATATTTCAGAGCGATACGGAAGCAGTCCGGATCGGGTATCGACTTCCATCAGGTGCAACGGACCCCCGTTTGAAAAGAGTCTTCCGTCCCCTCCTGGTCCTGCATTCGGACCCCGGGTTCCGCGAGCGTGTTCGGCAAGCGTGCGGCAAGGACTATCGATATCAGTCGGTCTCCGGCTGGGATGAACTGCTGCAGGCGGTGCAGGAGTCGCCGCCGGCGGCGCTGGTTGTCGTGGACCCCTACCTGGGCCAGGGGTCGGGGAACGGGGCCCGGGAGCTGGCGCCGGCGCTACGAACGCTTCTGGGCGATTATCCGTCGACAGCCGTGCTCGCCGCGTTCGAGGTGCGGCCCGACCGGTTCGACGACCTGCGCACGCTGGGCAAGTGGGGCGTGGTGCAGGTGGTGTCGATCGACCATGATGACACGCCGTACTCGATCGCGCGGCGTTTGCAGGCCGCGCGGGGCCGGCCGTTGCGGGCGCTGCTGGAGGAGGTTCTGCCGCCTGAAACCACGGGCCGCGCCCGGGCGATTCTGGAGGCGGCGACCGACGTCGTGTCCGTGGGCGAGCATGGGCGTGATCTCGCGGGGTCCCTGCACCTTTCGCGGCGTACGTTGCTGCGATGGTGCCAGCGGTCCGGGCTTCCAGCGCCGCGGCGGTTGCTCGCGTGGATGCGCGTTCTACTCGCGTGCGAGCTTCTCGACGATCCGGGCCGGACGGTCCTGAGCGTCGCCCATACATGCGGCTACTCGTCCGACAGCGGGCTGCGCCGGATCACGCAGAAGTTTCTCGGCGCGAGCCCGAGTGAACTGCGGGAGCGCGGCGCGTTCCGAAGGGCTTCCGCGGAATTCATCAAGGTGCTGGACGAGGAACGGCGGGTACGCTGGCAGGTGCGGGAGACGTAGTGCCGTGATTCACGGCACCAGGCGCCAGGGCTAGCCAACCGCATCGCGGGGCGGTCAATGTCGCCGCCGGCCAGCTTCCTCGCTCCGAGGCCCGTTTCCCGGCCGCATCACCTCCGCGCGATTTCGGCGCGTTCCCAGATCGTCCGCCTGAACCGGCTTCCCTCGATCGCCGTCCGCCCTCGTCTGAACGCCTGGCGTCGCGCGGCATCCTCGTCGCGCTCACCGACGATCTCCATGCGGAGGCGCACGGAATAGCTTACCTCGAAGGCTTCCACGATCCGCGGGTGCGGGTCACCGCGCCTGACCTCGACGATGCGGATGGCGGCGCCCGGCAGGAGCTTTCGGATCTCCTTCTCCGCTGTCGCTTCCGCGTCCGCGACTCCGTACGCCGCGACCTCGGCCGTTCCGGTCCCGTGGATGACCACGTCGAAGGTCGGATTCGCGGTGTCGGGAACTCCGGGTCGAGCGTCGTCCTGGCCGGCGGTCGACGCGGTCACGGCGAGCCGGCGGGCGGCGGTGAGGTCGAGGGCTGGGTATCCGCGGGGAGGGGCGGCGGCGCGGGCGGCGTCGTCGGTCTGTCCCCGGGCAGAGGAGTCTCGCCCGGTCTCGATCCCTCCACGGGCTCGCCGAGCAGGGGCGGCTGCGGCTGACCCGCCAGCTCGAGCTCCCGGATGATGCCCTCGACCCGCACCCGGTCGGCCTGGTTCCGTTCGCGGGCGACGAACTGCTGGAGCGCCGCGATCGCGCTTGCGGTGTCGCCCCTCGCGAGGTGGGTAGTGCCGAGGGTCGCGTAGGGATAGGGATGGTCCGGGTCGAGCCGGATCGCGACGTTCAGCTCACGGATGGCGGACTGGTAGTCCCCGACCTGCGAGAGCGCCATTCCGTAGTTGCGCCGGTAGTGCCAGTTCTCGGGTGAGAGCTCGACCGCGCGTCGGAAGAGGCCGAGCGCCTCGCCGTACCTTGGCGGGCTGGCCGTATACGCCGCGACACCGGCCTGGCTCAGCGTGAACGCTTCGGACTCGGCCATGAGGCTGGCATCCATGGCCGAATCGGAGGGTACCACGACCGAATCCGGCTCGACGGGAGCGATGGCGAGGTCCTGCCGATCTCGCACGGTCTCCCAGCCCCAGACGCCAACGGCCACGAGAGCGACGGCGGCGATGGCGGCGGCGACCTTCCCACCCGCGCCGCGACGTTCCGGTTCCCGCCGCGGTCGCGGTGGCAACTGGGTGCGCGCCGTGCCCTCGGGGAGCTCCGCGACGGGCGTGGCCGGCGGCACGGCGGCGGCAGGGGGTCGGGCCGGTCCCGCCGGTGGCGCGACGAGGGTGACGTCGTCCGCCGCGGGCGCGAGCATCCCCGTCGTCAGGCACGAGGATCGTTCGATCGTCTCCACCCGAATCGCCAACCAGGATCAATCCGTCCTCGCCCAGATACGGATCGATGGGGTTGTCCGCCATTGACCGGAAGGCAGCCTCCATCTCGTCCGCGAAGCCACGCGCGTCAGGCTGGCGCGCGTCGGGATCAAACGAGAGCGCGCGGCGGATCACTGCCTCGACAGAGCCGGGGATCGCGGGATTCAATGCGCGAAGTCGCGGCGGGTCGAAGGGCATCCCCAGCGACATCCGGTTGCGGTCCTGTTCGTTGAACGGTCGCTCGCCGGTGAGAAGCTGGAACCCGACGGCGCCCAGCCCGAACACGTCCGCGGCGGGGGTGAGGCTGGTCAGGCCGCGAAGCTGCTCGGGCGACGCGTACGCGGGCGAGTGCGGAACGCGGCCGTCCTGGGTGAGTTGCGCGAGCGTGTCCTCTTCGTCCGCGAGTTTGGCGATGCCGAAGTCCACGACGCGGACCTGGATGTCGTCGGCCTGCGCCCGCGCGAGGAAGATGTTGCCCGGCTTGACATCGCGGTGGATGAGCCCCTGCGCGTGCCCGATCGCCAGGCCGCGCGCCGACTCGATCAGGATGCGGAGCGATGTCGAGAGCGGCGGCGTCCCGACCGTCGCGAGCTGGCTCGCGAGATCGGAACCGCGCAGCAGCTCCATGACGAGGTAGTCGATCCCGAGTTCCTCGTCGCTGCCGTAGTCGTAGACGGGCACAACGTTCGGGTGGTGCGGAAGCGCGGCGGCCGAGCGCGCCTCGCGGAAGAAGCGCGCGCGAAGGCGCTCGCGAGATTCCGCGTCTCCCGCGGTCGCGACGGTGATTACCTTGAGCGCCACCTGCCGCCTGAGGCGTTCATCCATGGCACGATAGACCGCACCCATTCCGCCCCGGCCGATCACTTCCTCGATCCGGTAGCGGCCACCAAGTACCCTGCCAACCAGCAAGCTCTCGATACCGGCCATCAGCGCTCCTGTGGGATGTCCCGGGAGGCGGAATCGACGCCGCGGCTATGTCCCGGACCGCGGGACCAATCCCCCCTTTGCATCGCGTTCATCAGTCGAAAACCGTGGCGTCGGGGTCCACGGGGAAATCGTCGGGACCGGGCGGGACCTCGTCGATCCGGAGGGTGGGTCCGTGATCGCCGATACGCAGGGGAACGCCCGGCGGCAGCCACCCGATGTGCTTGTCGGAAACCGACTCCAGGTCGACACCGGCGCGGCCCACCCGGGCGCCGGGGATGTCCTCCTCGAGAACATGCACGGCATTGAGCCCCAGGTTGTACACCCGGAAGCCGGGACTTCCGCCTCGCGCCTCCCACGCGAGCGCGAGCTGTCTCCGGCTCACGTGCGGCGCGTCGCTGATCGCGATCGACGGGCGGATCCCCGGGTCGGCGGCGCTTCGCCCCACCGTCAGAGTCGGTTCAGCGATGCGGAACACTTCGCGTTCGGCGCCGTCGCTGTCTTCCACCACCAGGACCCAGCGCCCGTCCTCCCAGCCGGCCGGAGGGCGACCGTCGGGGAGGGACACATCGGGAACGACGGTGGTCGGGATCGGCGCCGCGGCGGCGTCTTCCGCCGGCCTCCCGGCCGGTTCACCGACCGGACCACCATCGCTCGTCCCTGCGATCCCGGATCCGACACCCGCGCCGGGCTCGGGTGCCCCTGCCTCCGCGTTCCGCCCGGCGTGGACCGCGACGGAGTAGAGCGGAGCATCGGGGTCTTCGGTGCGCTGCAGCTCGACCCGGTAGCGACGATCGTAGAGAGATCCGTGGCGATTGCACGAGTCCGTCAGCTCCCGCTCGAGGCCGTGGGCGACGGGCCGGAGCGCCTCACCCGCGTCGTCGCGAAGGATGACGGTCAGCACCGACGGCGGCAGAAGTCGGGCGTATCTTGGCGGGAGCGGCCGAGCATTCTCGCGGTCGATCACCTCGCCGAGCGCGAGCTTGATCTCGGGGATCCCGCTCCGCAGCATCTCGTCCATCAGCGCCTGTCGACGGTCGGGCGGGCTGGCCGCGATTCGATCGTTCACGGTTGCGACCGGGTTGAGGGTGTATCCGCTGGCGTTGAGCCGACCCGTGGATTCAGCGGGAGGGAGGGGCCGAACGGGTCGATCGGACGGGAGAGTCCCTCCACGACCGCCCGCAGCGAGTCCACCTCCGCTCGAAGCCGAGGGACCTCCCCGCGCGCCGCGCCGCCCGAGATGAGCAACCCCAGCGCGGCACCCGAAGCCAGGAGCGCCAGGACCGCGAGGAACATTGCCAGGGACGATGATCCGCCTCTTCTCTGGTCGTTCATCGATTCGGAGGTCGAGGTTCGTGCGCTACCGCCGCCCACGCCGCTGGGGAGGGTGGTGACGTCGTCGCCAGCGGCGCGGGCGATGACGGCGGTGTAGTTATCCTCCGGGCCCCGCTCCGCCACCTTCCGGCGGATCGCATCGCAGATCACGTCAGCGGTCGGGCCGGCCATCGCGGCGGCGAGTTCATCGATCCGCATCGCCTTGTACACACCGTCGGACACGATCAGCCACGACCAACCGGGCGCCGCCGGGAGCCAATCGACATCGGCCTCACCGCCGCGGCCGACGGCGCGCTGGAGACGGTTGGCGCCCGCGCTGTCGGGGATCTCGTCGAGCGAGATCTCGCCGGACTCCCAGCGCGCGAACGCCGGCGTGTGGTCGCGCGTCTCGAGCCTGAGAAGGCCATCCGGAGATCGCGAGAAGATCCGGACATCGCCCACGTGCGCGGCGATCCAGCCAGGCCCGTCATCGCCGTCGACGAACGCCAGGAGACCGAGCGCGCACCCCATGCCGCCCAGCAACCGCGGATCCGCTGTCGAGGCGCGGACGACGGCTTCATTCGCCTCCCGCACCACGCGCCGCGCCTGATCGATACTGCGGATCGGGGCAAGGCCGGTGATCGCTTCGATCGCGGTGTCCGCGGCGACCCGTCCGCTCTTCTCACCGCCCATCCCGTCGGCGAGCGCGATCAGTGACGTCCCGGCGAAGGTGCCGATGGTGAACGCGTCCTGGTTCTCGGGCCGCGGTCCGCGCTCGGAGAAGCCGGCGACTTCCAGGCGGAGCCCGTTCACTACCGCGTTCACAGGATCCTGATCCCCGCGTCCCGCGCGGTCGCGTGCATCGAATCCGCCGCCGACTCGAGCCGGTCGGCTTCCTCGCGGCGGTGGCTCACGGCGGCGATCACGCCGACCGAGAACGCCGCCGCCAGAAGCTTCGCGCCGCCGTGCGCGGCGAACGCCGTGGCGACGCCGGTAAGCGGCACGGCGCGGACTCCGCCGAGCGCGGCCATCCAGAACGGGATCGCGATCAGCATTGCCAGCCCGGTTACCAGCGACCGCTCGAACGCGCTGCGCTCGCGGGTCGCGACGGAGAGCATCTGCACGATGAAAGCCGTATAGAGCATCACGAGTGAGAGTGCGCCGACGATACCCCAGTTCGCGGCGATCGTGGTAATGTAGCCGTCATCCGCCGCGTTCGGCGCGGTCTCCGGGTGGCCGCGTCCGGCTCCCTCGCCAAAGATCCCGCCGGCCAGAATGTTGGCGTCGAAGAGCTTGAACTGATGCATCCTGGCTGCCCACGACTCCGCCTCCCCGGTCGTCATCGCGCTGAGGTCGCGGTATGGGTCGATCGCCAGTTGAAGCCGCGTCGCGGAACGGTCGTCGAGGCTGAACGCCGCGACAACGAGCACGAGCCAGACCGCGAGCATCAGACCCGCCCACCACTCCCGCCGCGTTCCCACGAGCAGCATCGTCGCCATGCTACCCGCGAGGACGACGGAGAGCCCCAGTTCCCGAATCACCAGGAAGGGGATGAGCGGAAGCGCGCCGTAGACGAGGAGCGTAACCACTCGCCGAGGCTCGAACGCGGCGCCCGGTCGCGCAAGATTGTACGCATCGTCCGCCAGTACCGCCGCCCAGACGCCGATGAAGATGGGCAGGAACAGCTCCCAGGGCGTGGTGCCCCCCACTCGCCCCAGCTCGACGAAGAAGAGCGTGAGAATGAAGAAGGTGGCCATCGTGAGAAGGAAGGGCACTCGGCGATGCGCTCGAAACCATCGCATGACGCCCGCGCGTCGGCCGGCGATGAATCCGATGAGGAGCGCGAGGGGCGCGATCACGACCGGCAGGACAGCCGAGAGCGCTGCCGACGCCGTGCGCTGCGTGGAGGTCGCCTCACGGACCGCGTCCAGCGGGTCGGGGATCGCGGGAGTCTCGTCGCCGAAAACGATCTCCTGGCGCTCTTCATCGTATGTTCGCAGCATCGTCGTCACCCGCGCGCGGTCGGCCTTCAGCGCGTTGGCTTCCACGCGCGCCGTGCCTCGAGTCTGGTACACCGGGTCCGTGAACAGCTGGAAAAGCGATGGACGGGTGAGAAAGAAGATGATCACCGGAAGCGCGACGATCCCCCAGATGCCTCGATAGCCGAGCACGTGGAGCGCGGGGATGAGGAGCAGCCACGCGGCCCAGGCGAACACGTCCCGCATGAGAAGGCTGCCCGCCCCGCGAGCGATGCCGTGCACCGGCCAGATCCCGGAGACGATCGCGAAGTGCGCGGCCAGATAGAAGACGGCGGACAGGAGTACGGCCAGCGCGAGGCGCCGAGGCATGCCCCTACGGGCAGCGGTCTTCCTCTCAGGAAGGTTGTGCGACTTGACGCGGATGGGAACGCCAGCGGGACCTGCCGGAGTGCCAGCGACCCGTCGCGAGAGCGGGTTCTTCATTCGCGCTCTCCCGGGTCCGGCGGAGTCTCGAGCGCGAGCTCCCGCGCGACAGCGGCCGAGATCGCCGTCGGCCCGCCGCCGCCCGGACCGCCGCCCTCGAGAAGGGTCACCACCGAGTATCGCGGCTCACCCTCGGGCGAGAAGACGAGGCCCGCGAACCAACCGTTGTCACGTGCGCCAGCAACCTGCGCGGTGCCTGTCTTTCCGCCGAGACGCCATCCGGTCCCTTGCATCGGGCCTCGCGCCGATGTCGCCGTGCCCCGGTCGACCACCTGCAGCATCGCCGCCTGCAGCTTCTCGGCGGTCGACTCGCGCATCACCCGCTCGCCGCGCGGGATGCTTGCCGCGTAGCTGGTCTCCAGCGTCGGCGGGATCATCACGCCGTCGTTGCCGATCGCCTGGACGAACCGCGAGACGCCCATCACCGTGACATCGAGTGGCCCCTGGCCGATCGAGAGCTGGGCCCACTCGGCCGCGCCAGTGTTGGCGGAGATCCGGATCCGCGAGGGCGCGGGGGTCATCCGCCGGATCCAGGCCGTGGAACTCGACCTCCAGAAGTTGCCGATCGAGTCGGTTGGCGCCTCCGATTCGTAGGGGAGAAACCCGAACCGCCGGTACCCTTCGACGAAGGGTTCCTCACCGATGCGCCGGCGGGCCTCCGCCGCCATCCACACGGCGGCCGTGTTGCACGAGGGGACAAGCATCCCGACCGGGCCAATGACCTCGCCGCGATCGACATTGGCGGCGTTCGAGATCGACGCGCGCGGCGTGATCTGGATCGTCGCGGGGCAGGGGATCGGGATATCGTCGGGGAGGTCGTTGTCCCACCAGACCGCGGCAAGGGCCAGCTTGTAGACGGAGCCGGGCGGCGAGTACCGCTTCAGGCCCAACGGCGGATCTTCCGGCCCGCCGGTGGCGGCATAGGCGAGCACGGCGCCGGTCCGGACGTCCTGGACGACCACCGCGCCCGGGCGGCCCGATTGAATCAGCCGCTCGTATGCGACGCTCGTGACGTCGCGACAGAGCGTCAGCTCAAGGTCGCGACCACCGGGATGAAGTTCGCTAAGTTCGAGCAGACTTCCGGGGCGCCGGAGCGACTGCGAATAGAGCGTCTCGATCGTGTAATCGCGCTCCTCGGCTCGCGTGCCGCCACCGAGGAAGTTGGCGCCAGCCTCGCCCAGCGGGTAGGTACGCTCGATCGCGCCGTCGCGCTCGCGGTAGTAGGCGAGCGCCCGGTCGGCCTGGCCAGTACAGTCCATCATCCAGCCGCGGACTTCACCCCGGCGAAGCTCCGTCCGCCGTGGGTCGCCGAACATCGCGTAGGCCTCGCGGCCCGCCTCGATCCGGTCGCGCTGCACGAGTAGCCGCGCGTGCGCGAACGCATAGACAGCCGCGAGAACCATCATTCCCGCCGCGATCCGCACGATCCAGCGCTCCGACGACTCGCGCCAGGCGCCACGGAGCCAGCGAGCCAGCCAGATCGCCGCGCCCCCGCCGAGCACGACCACGATCACGCGCAGCAGCAGGTCGAGTAGAAACGCCATCCGTCCCTACCCCCCGACCCGCGAAACCCGCAGACGGGTCGAACCGACGCGGATCTCGTCACCCACCGACACCGGAACGGGTTCGTGGGGCGGAAGCGGCCGCTCATTGATGTACGTCCGATTCTTCGAGTCGAGATCGGTCACGTAGAGCTTTCCGCCAGCGATATGGAATCGCGCATGACGGCTCGACATGTATCGGTCACCCAGGCCGACCACCTCTCTTCCATCCGACTTCCGCCCGACCGTCATCTCGCCGGATACCGCGAGGGGCCTGTCGTACGATGGCGATTCGACGATGTCGAGGATTGCGGCAGAGGACGGTCCCACCGCGCCGCTGTCCGCAAGAGCGGTCGGCGCGCGGCTCGCCCGGCCTGGTTCGGATCCAGCCCCCGACGGCGAATCGGCGGGCTCCACGGCGACCGGCTTCACGAACGCAAACTCGCGCTTCGTATCGAGAAGAATCACATCGATCCGCAACCCGGTACGCGGGACATGGTTGTCCTCCGCCCAGCGCAGCGCGAATCGACGGAGGTGCTCGGCCTCGTCTCGGGACCACAGGGCGGTGTCAACCCCCTGCTCCACGAGGTCGGTGGAAACATAGACGCGAAGATTCGGTGATGTGTGCCGCTCCGCGTAGCGTCGAAGTGCCTCGCGTACCCCATCCTCCAACTGCTCCCGCAGGGTGGGGCGCAGAAACTTCCGTAACAGGTTGCGCATTCAGTAGAAAGGCCGTGGCGAGAACGTGAGTCCGAGCCGTTGGCTGCACGGCGTGTGCCAGACTACAGACAATGATCAATGTTCGATGGACAATGAACAATGGGCAACGAGGAGCGGCCCGCGGGTGCGTGAAGCCGGGTCGGGGTCGATTCGGCCGACGGCCATGCGGCCTCCATCAACTTCCTTCCTCCTTGCGGGCGACGATGATTCCGTCGCGAATGGGGACGAGCGTGACGGTCCAGTGCGGGTCAGAGGTGACCCGCTCGGTGAACTCCCGGACTCCGACAGTGGCGGGAGTGTCGTCGGACGGGTCGAAGATCCGGCCGCTCCAGAGCATGTTGTCGATGATGAGGACGCCGCCGGGGCGGAGTTTCTCCTTCATGACCGCAAGCGCCGCGGGATAGCCCTGCTTGTCTATGTCGCAGAAGATCAGATCGAACTGGCCGTCTGCGGCCCGCAACGCGCTGACCGCCTCGCCCACCTCGAACTGAACGAACTCCAGCAGCCCGAGCCGGCTGAGGTGATTGCGCGCCCGCGCGGAGAGATCCTCGTCCCAGACAACGTGATGGACCGTTCCTCCACCGTTCTCCGCGACGGCCCTCGCGAACCAGGCGGTCGAGTACCCGAAACCGGAGCCGAGTTCGAAGATGCGCGTCGCGCCGACCAGGCGGGCGATCAGGTAGCAGAGCTGCCCCGCCGCCGGCCCGATGATGGGGAAGTTCGTTTCCCGGGCATACGCTTCCATGGCCGCGAGTTCGGCCGGTCGATCGGGGACCAGGTGGTCCAGGTACTCCGCGACCTGGTTTGGTATCAGTTCAGTCATCGCTCTCCTCTCGGTGTGGTGGTGCACGACCCTGGCTACCTCGATTGGTTCCGGACGCTGAGATCGATCGGCTCGCGACAAGGTGGATCGGACCGGGCCATGTACATTGTACTTCTGACTCACAACACTAACTCGCCCGAATGACGGACGCAGACAACCGAAAAGGACATGCTGCCATGATCGCGCCGCCGAGAACAGATCTCATGACGCCCTTGACGAAGAGTGGATTGTTGGCCTACATTTCTGGGCCAACACAGGAGGGAAGCATGAGTGTGGAAGACATGCCAGGGGGTGGGGGGGAGCAGAAGGGGCCGGCCGAGGTACCGGCGAGCGAGGTGAAGAACGCGTGGCACGAGTACCTGGACAGGGTAAGTCAGGCGCGGGAGGAGATTCTGGTCACACGCTATGGGAAGCCGATCGTTCGGTTGGTGCCGGTCGAGCCGGGGGAGGGCGCCGCGAAGCTCGTGGGCTTTCTGGAGGGCACGGTCACCATCCATGGAGACATCGTGGCCCCGGTCGGCGAGGCGTGGGCGGCGGATGTCTGAGGAGCCGTTGCTGTTGGACACCCATGTGCTCGTCTGGGTGATGGGTGGCCAACATCGGCGGATCCCGGAGCGGGTGGTCGAGCGGATCGAGCGCGCGAGCCGCTCGGGTGGGGTGCGCGTCAGCGCGATCTCGACGTGGGAGATCGCGATGCTCGAGGCGAAGGGGCGTCTGGGCCTGTCGCGCCCGGTGGAGGAGTGGCTTTCGGAGGCGCTGCGGGCACCCGGGTGCAGGATGATCGACCTGACGCCGGCGATCGCGGTGGCGAGCACGCGGTTGCCGGGAGAGTTCGTCGGGGATCCAGCGGACCGAATCATCGTGGCCAGTGCCCGGGCGGCCGGAGCGGTCCTGGTAACCGCGGATCGGGCGATCGTCGAATACGCTCGGGCGGGTCATGTGCGGGTACTGGACGCGGGGGGATAGGGGTCCATCTATACAGGGTCGCGCGAAGGCGCGAAGGCGCGAAGGCATGATGGCTGGGAGCGCGTTGGATGCAGCGGCGTCGTTCAGGCCGGGGATAGAAAGAGAAAGGGGTGACCGCGGGTGGTCACCCCTTTCCGGTGGGTGCGAGGCGTGGTCGCGTGGTTCTACATGTTGACCGACTGGCCAATCGCCGCGAGTGCGGCGTCGGCGATCGCCTCGGAGAGCGTCGGGTGCGGGTGCATTGCGCGCTCCATCTCCTCGACGGTCGTCTCGAGGTGTCGGCCAACGACAAATTCGCCGATCAGCTCGGTCGCGTGGGGCCCGACGATGTGGGCGCCGACGATCTCCGAGTATCGCTTGTCGCGGATGATCTTGACGAATCCCTCGGTCTCGCCGGCCGTTAGAGCGCGGCCGTTGACGCTCATCGGGAAGACACCGATGTCGATGTCGAGGCCCTTTTCGCGGGCCTGCGCCTCGGTGAGGCCGACGGAAGCGACTTCGGGGTGGCAGTACGTGCAGTTGGGGATGTTGTCGTAATCGACTCCCGCGTGCGGGTCGCCGTGGATCGCCTCGACACAGGCGATCCCCTCGTGGGATCCCTTGTGCGCGAGCAGCGGCGGGCCGGCGACATCGCCGATCGCGTACACGCCCTCGACATTTGTACGCATTGCCCGGTCGACCTGAATGAAGCCGCGGTCGGTGAGCGCCACGCCGGCCTCGTCGAGACCGATATCCTCGACATTCGGCGCGCGTCCGATCGCCGAGAGAACGCGGTCGACCTTCAGCTCCTTCTTCTCGCCCTTGGCCGTGGTGAACGTCACCGTGACGCCGTCTTCGCCGATCGCGGCGCTTTCCAGGCGGGCGCCGGTAAAGACGTCGATCCCGCGCTTGCGGTAACTCTTCTCGACGACGGCCGAGGAATCCTTGTCCTCGAGTGGGAGGACCCGGTCAATCGCCTCGATGATGGTGACCTTGGTGCCGAACGCGGCGTACACGTCGGCGAACTCGCAGCCGATGGCGCCGGCGCCGACGACGGCGAGCGCCGCTGGCGGGGTGTCCGACATCATCGCGTCCGTGGAGTCCCAGATACGGTCGTGGTCAATTCGAAGGAAAGGCAGGTCGCGCGGCCGCGAGCCGGTCGCGACGATGATGTGCTTCCCGTTGACCGTGGTTTTCTTCCCGTCCTTGTCCGTCACCTCGATACCGCCGCCACCGAGCAGCCGCCCGCGGCCGTCGATGTGGGTGACCTTGTACTTCTTGAAGAGGAAGGCCACACCCTTCGTGAGCTTTTCGGAAACCTGGCGCGACCGTTTGACGGCCTGGGCGAGGTTCGTCTTCACCTCGCCAACCTCGATGCCGAAGTCCTTCGCGTGGCCGAGGTGCGTGATCATCGCCGCGCTCTCGAGGAGCGCCTTCGTGGGAATGCAACCGATGTTGAGGCAGACGCCGCCGAGGAACTGATCCTCGATGCAGGCGGTGCTGTATCCGAGCTGGGCCGCCTTGATCGCGGCGATATACCCCGCTGGCCCCGCCCCCACCAGCACTACGTCAAAGCTGTTGTCAGCCAATCTTCACCTCGAGTTGATAAAGACCGAACGCCTGATGCACAGTCGGACAAGGTAGCAAGATCGGCGTGGCGTGGCGAGGGAGTGAAGTCAGAAGTCAGGAGTCAGAAGTCAGAAGTCAGAAGGGTGCCTGGTTGGCTGGGGAGGGGTGGCGACATCGGAGGGTCCTGGGGGAGGTGCGCTCGCGGTCCGGCTGGAAGGGTCCGGACCGCGGGAAAGGTCAGGCTATCGGCCCGCGAGCAGGCCGGCGTCGATGACGCGCCGCGCGGCGACCATGTGCTGCAGGTACCAACGGCCACGCTCGCTGTTGAGGTTGTCGTAGCGAACCCCGCCGCCGCTGCTACTCGAGTGGATGATGTATCCGTTGCCGACGTACAGGGCCGTGTGGTCCACAACCGAGCCGTTGCTCGCGAAGGCGATGATGTCGCCGGGCTGGAACTCGGAAACACGGAGCGGCACAGGGGTGCCGAACCGCGCCTGGTCACGGGAGACGCGGGGTACGGTGACGCCGTTCAGATCGTAGACATAGCGGATGAAGCCAGAGCAGTCGAACCCTTCGCGTGGAGTATTGCCGCCCCACAGGTACCGGACGCCGATGAACTGCTCTGCCGTGCTCAGCGTGGAGTGGGCGACCCGCGTCCGGGCGTCCGCGCTCATGGCGGTCGAAAACGCGGGGAGCGACGGAGGTCGCGCGGGCGCGCTCGGGCGTGGCGCGAGATCGAGGGGCCCACCGCCAAGTCCGAAGCTCAAACCGAAGCGGAACTCCATTCCACTGCGCACGACGGCGGACTCGCGGATAGGCAGCTCTCCCAGCGAGCTTCGGTAGCGCGCCTCGCCCTCCATCGACACTCCCGCGAAGAGCGGGGAACGGAAACCGGCGCCGTAGCTGTAATTGAATCCGACTCCCAGTCCGCCACCGGCCTGTACGCCGCGGATCCCGATGCCGCCGATCGCGTAGGGAACGAGCGCCATGCCACCCAGAGGGCCGCCGATGAAGAGGAGGCCGTCGAGGTCCGTCGACCAGATACCCGA
>CAZUVK010000052.1:16162-17474 GCA_964623785.1 uncultured Gemmatimonas sp.
CGAGGGCGGTCTTCCGGCACCATCCGGGGCTTCGGGCGGCGGGGCGGACACATCGACGCCGAGGCCGAGGCGGGCGCCGAACCACCCGCGCTCCTTGCCGTAGGTCACGCCCACGAGGACGGGGTTGTCGCCCACGACGCCATCAGCCGCGACGAATCCGGTCACCGTCGTACGGGTCTGCGCGACGAGCGCCGTGGGCGCGAACGCGAAAAGGATCAGGAACAGGAATCTGCGCATGGTCGAACTTCGAACCACTCGGGGAACGGCGTTTCGCGCGGCGACTGCTGGCGGCGCCACGAAGTTTCGGCCGCGCTCCCGGGGATGTTCAGCCGGGTGCGTGGCTCTCGGAGGTCCCGTGGAGGGGTTCTATCCCGCGGGGGTGGGTCGGGGTTCCATTCGGCGTGCCGGACATGGGTTCTCGCGGAGGGCGCGGGGGTACGGCGAGGGCGCTGAGGACTGCAACGGCAGGGTTCACGCGGAGACGCGGAGTTCGCGGAGGAGCTGAAACGCCCGATCGGTCTGAGGGCTTCGCTGGACCATCGGCCCGGAATTGCGGTGGTGTCGACGGAACCTCTGGACCCATATCCAGAAAGAATGATGGATTAACGACAGCGGCCATGGAGTCGGACCCTCCGCGAACTCCGCGTCTCCGCGTGAACCCCGCGGTTGCAGATCTCCTTCGCGAGAACCGGGCAGCCTACGGCGCGATATCCAGGAATCGCAGCGCCGTCTCTTTTTCCACGGCCGTGCGCAGGCTCCATTCCGTTTCGAAGAGCACGAGCGGGCGCTCCTTGGTGTCGTAGACGAGGCTGCGGCCGATTCCGGAGCCGACGCGGTCGATGTCGGCGGCGGGGCCTTCCACCCAGCGGGCGACCTTGTAAGGGAGAAAGTCGAGCTTGGCGGCGACGCCATATTCATGCTCGAGGCGGTGGAGGAGCACGTCGAACTGGAGCATCCCGACGGCGCCGACGATCGCGGTCGGGCCGATCCCGGAGTCTTTAAAAAAGACCTGGGCGGCACCTTCCTCCGAGAGCTGCTGCAGACCGGTATCGAGCTGCTTCCGCCTGAGTGGATCGGCGATGCGGACGCGGGCGAAGTGCTCGGGAGAGAATCTGGGGATTCCGCTGAACTCGAGTTCGCCGTTCGCGGAAAGCGTATCGCCGATCCGCAGATTCCCCCGATCGTGGATGCCGATCACGTCGCCCGGCCAGGCCTCTTCGACGAGCGTCCGCTCCCGGGCGAGAAACTGCGTCGGCGCGGAGAGGCGGATCGGCTTGCCGGTGCGAACCAGTTTCGCCTGCATCCCCGCCTC
>CAZUVK010000053.1:0-6411 GCA_964623785.1 uncultured Gemmatimonas sp.
CTGGGATGGTGGTCCATCCCAGCGAGCTTTCCGGCGGTCAGCAGCAGCGCGTGGCCATCGCGCGGGCGCTGGTGACCGAGCCCGCGATCCTCGTCGCCGACGAGCCGACCGGAAACCTTGATCACCGGACCTCGATCGAAGTGATGGCGCTCTTCCAGGAACTGAACGATGAGGGTGCCACGATCCTCCTCGTCACCCACGAGCCGGACATCGCCGAGTACCATAAGCGGATCGTCGAAGTCCGCGACGGACACATTCTGCGCGATCATCCGGTCACCGACCGGAAGTCGGCCGCGCGGGAACTCGATAGCCTGGAAGAGGCGGAGCTGGAGAGCGTCGGATGAAAACTTCCAATCTCGTTCGGGTCGCGTCGCAGAGCATCCTGAAGAACAAGATGCGAGCGTTGCTCACGATGCTCGGGATCATCATCGGCGTCGGCGCCGTCATCATCATGGTCGCGGTGGGTCTCGGTGCCCGGTCACAGATCCGTGATTCGATCGCTGCCCTCGGCTCGAACATGATCGTGATCACCCCCGGCGCGATCAGCACCGGCGGCGTGAACATGGGATCCGGCAGCTTCACGCGGCTCACGGTCGAGGACGTGGAGAAGATCCGGCGCGAAGCCACGATGCTCGCGGGGATCTCGCCGGTCATCAACGCCAATGGTCAGGCTGTCGGCGGCGCGGGTAACTGGCGGGCGCGTATCAACGGTGTTCATCCCGACTACGAGGTAATCCGGGAGTGGCCGACCGTGATGGGCGCCTGGTTCACCGATCAGGACGTTCGGACCAATCGCCGTGTCGTTCTGCTGGGCAAGACCGTGGCCGACGCCCTGTATCCGGATGAGGATCCGGTCGGCCAGCGGCTGCGCATCCGCAACGCGATCTTTGACATCGGCGGGGTGCTCGCGCCGAAGGGCCAGACCGCGCAGGGGCAGGACCAGGACGACATCATCATGATGCCCTACACCACCGCGACCGCGCGCCTGGTGCGCAACGCATTCATCCCGCAGATCGTCGCGTCGGCGTCGTCCGATGTGACGCTGCTCCCCGCGCAGGACGAGATCCGGGAGATTCTTCGCGAGGCGCATCAGATCGTCGGCGGCGAGGATGACTTCACGGTTCGTGACCAGACCGATATCGCCTCCGCCGCCGCGGGTACGACGGAAACGATGAGCCTGCTCCTCGCCGCCATCGCGTCCATCTCGCTGCTCGTTGGCGGGATCGGGATCATGAACATCATGCTCGTTTCGGTCACCGAGCGGACCCGCGAGATCGGGATCCGGATGGCGATCGGCGCGCGCGGTCGCGACGTGCTCACCCAGTTTCTGATCGAGAGCATCGTGATGAGCCTGCTCGGCGGGATCATGGGTCTGGGTATAGGCGTCGGTGGGGCGACCCTGCTCGGATGGTACATGGGATGGGCGACCGAGGTATCGGCCGCCACGGTCCTCGTGGCAATCGGATTCTCCGCCGCGGTCGGCATCTTCTTCGGGTACTATCCGGCGCGGAAGGCGGCCGCGCTCAATCCGATCGACGCATTGCGCTACGAATAACCAGGCGGACGCGCTCGCCCGAACCTTCGGCGGGCGCGGTCGCCGCATGACCGTTCACTCCAACGAACGCCACCCTCGTCGCGTCCCTCCGGGCCGCGGAGGGATTCAAATAGAGAGAAGGCCAACCATGTCGATGGAAGTTCTCAAACGATCAGTGATTCCCGCCGTGGTCGGCATTGTGTTTGCCGCGACCGGCGCAATCGCGCAGGTGGGCGTCGGGGGATCGCGAACGATCACCCTCGAAAGCGCGATCGAGATTGCGCTCTCGAACAATCCTACGGTACTGCAGGCCGAGAACTCGGCCAGGCTCAGCGCCCTGACCGTGGAGCAGCAGCAGCGGCAGTTGCTGCCGAGCGTCAACTTCAATACGGGGACCGGTGTGCCCTACGGGACGCCTGGCGTGTCGGCGGATCCCACGCTCACCGCGGGGATCTCCGCGAATGTACAGGTCGGAAACGTCTACTCCACGATGGCGAACATGCGGCAGGCGCGTCTGAACGAGACCGGGAGCGAGTACAGCCTGGTCCGCTCGCGCCAGACGGTCGTGTTCAACGTGATGTCGAATTACCTGTCACTGATCGAGGCGCAGGAACAGCTTGCCGTACAGCAGCGGAATCTGGAGACCGTGCAGGCGCAGGAGCGCCAGATCGAGGCGCTCGTCGAGCAGGGGCGCCGGCCGATCTCCGATCTCTACCAGCAGCAGGCCACGACCGCGAGCGCGCAGTTGTCGCTTCTGCAGGCCGAGCGCGGGTTGATCGTCACGCGCATGAACATGATCCGGAACCTGCAGCTCGATCCGTTCGGAGACTACGAGTTCGTCGTCCCGGAGCTCGGCCCGCTCAGCACCGACTTCGCGTCGCTCGACATCCGGACGATCACGCAGCAGGCGCTCTCCCAGCGTCCCGACCTCCGGGCATCGGAAGTGTCACTGAGCTCCGCTGAGCAGGGCGTAAAGATCGCCGACGCCAACCGCTGGCCGACATTGTCGCTCCAGCTCGGGTACAATTCAGGCAACTTCAACTCCGCCAGTGACGGCGCGTTCTTCGACCAGCTCGACCGGGGGCGGCGGGGAAGTCTCTCGCTGAACGTCAGCGTGCCGATCGTCGACTTTACGCAGGGCATCACCAGGGAACGGGCGAGAATTTCGTTGGACAACGCGCGCATCAACCTCGAGAACACGCGGCTCGCGGTGACGACTGAGGTGCAGACCGCATATCTGGACCTCCAGCTGGCAGAACAGCAGCTCACGGTTGCCGAGGCACAGCTTCAGGCGGCCGACCGCGCTCTCGAGATGTCCCAGGCCCGGTATGGCCTGAACGCCGCGACCCTGGTCGAGTTGACCCAGTCGCAGACCGCTCAGCTCCGCGCGGCGAGCGCGCTCGTCAACTCGCGTTATGAGCTTGTCTTCCGGAGCCGGTTGATGGACTACTACCTGGGCAATCTGGCGACGGACATCGCGGAGTAGGAACTGCTGCAAAGGCATCACGCGAAGCCGCGAAGTCGCGAAGGGAGTTCGCCGGAGTGATCGGGATTCCCGCTCGTGGATCTCTCTCCGCGCCATGCCTTCGCGGCTTCGTGCTCTTCGCGTGATCCTCATTCAATTGGCACTCAGTAGTCGACCATCCCCGCCAGGTCATTGGCCGTCCGTCTCAGTTCCATGACACGCTGGTTCGCGACCGCCACGGCTGCCTCCACCTCGCGCATCGTGATGATCAGTTCCCCCGAAGGGAGGTCGAGCACGCGCAGGTGTACGTCGGATACGGCGCTTTCCAGATTCGAAACATCCGTGGACAGGTTCCGGGAGAGCCTCGACACCTCCGTGTATGCGTACTCGAGCTGGGCCTCGAGCTCCATCGCGTAGTTTTCGAGCTCCGCGAGCCGCATCTCCGTTTCAATCGTCTGCGGCCGTTCGCATCCCCCGGCACACAGGACCGCAACGAGCATGGGGAGGAGATGGATGCGGGTCTTTCCCATTGTGGACTCATCGACGACACGTGAATGACGTTGCTGCGGGCCACTGTAGTATGCACCACCGCACGGGGCGCTCGCCAGTTCCGGTCGGGGGCAAAAGGGATATACGACCCGACAACTTCCTCGTCAGCACGGATGGAAGCGATTACTTTCCCCGTGAGGCATGCTTCCTTCGTCCGGTCCCGGCGCGACTTTTCCCGGCTCGCCAGACGCTCGCCTGTCCCCACGTACCTCGATGTCAGCCGATTTCCGGCATGGACCGCGAACCATTGGAGCACTGACGATGTCTACCAGCAGGAGTGTCGAGTCGCGGATCGGGATCTCGCGCGGTCTGGTTGCGACGGGGCTGATCCTCTGCGCGGTCGCGGGAGTCGGGCCCGCCCGGGCGCAGACCGGGGATGACGGCGCCACCAACGGACCCTGGTACTCGACGCCGCTCCCGCCCGGGCTCGGCGAGGTGCCGGCGGTGGTCGTCGGTCCACGCGGGCCTGTTCCGGTGATCCCGCCGCCAGGTGACCCGAACACACCGGAGCTCTCCGCCGCGTCGATGTGGCGGGACCTCGAGACCATCATCGGGTTCGCGCACGAGAGCCGATCGAGCCGGGAGATCGGGAGTGGCCAGCTGTGGGGCCGGGTCACGGGCTTCCCATCCAGCCGCCGAACGATCGAGTGGGCGGCCGAGCAGTTCCGACGGGCCGGCATCGCCGATGTCGAGGTCCAGAGGTTCAACCAGGCCGAGGACGCATCGATGTGGCTCCCCCTTTCCTGGCGGGTCACCCTGCTCGCCGATCCGGCGTTCGGCCCGGGAACGCGGGACGTGGTGCTCGAGTCCGCCACGCCGCTCAACCCGTCGGACATTCCCGGCGGGGTCATGACGGCGCCGATCGTCTACGTGGGCACCGCGAGTCCGGCCGTGCTCGATCACATCGACGTGAGGGGCAGGATCGCGGTTCAGCAGATCACGCCGCAGGGCCACATGGTTTTCGAGCGCGGGGCGGCGGTGGGTCGCGCCCGTGACCTCTTCGAACGCGGAGCGGTCGCCGTCTTCAACGTTCTCAAGCTGCCCGGAAACGAGTTGGCGTGGGATCTGAGCAACTGCGGCGGGCCGTGCTTCAACATCGGCGGGCGCGACGGCACCTTTCTCGAGTCCGTGATCGACGCCGCGGCCGCGGCGGGCACGCTCGACCGCCTGAGCGCCCGGCTCGAGCTGCAGACGGACCGCTTCACGGGCATGACCGGCGAAAACGCCGTCGCCGTTATCCCCGGCCGGAGCGACGAAACGATCATCATCAACGCGCACGCCGACTCGTGGTTCGACGGATCCGGCGACAACGGCGACGGGCTCGCCGTGACGATCGCGGTCGCCAGGCATTTTGCCCGGCCCGAGAACCGGCCCGAACGCACCCTCGTGTTCGTCGCCAGTGCCGGCCACCACAGCGCCGGCATGAACGGACCGCGCAACTTCGTCGAGATGAACCCGGACCTCGCGGACCGCGGCGTGCTCGTCATCAACGTCGAACACGTGGCGCAGCGGAATTTCGCGCCGTCACGGACCGTTGCGTCAGATGGCTATCGCGAGACCGTTGCGGACGTCCGGGAGGCACCCATCGTCGCCGGCGTCGCCAATGGGTCTCCATTCCTCGACGGGCTTTTCGCCCAGGGCGTCGAGCGATACGGGGTGAACTTCATCTCCGCCAACTCCACAATGTCGAGCGGCGAGACGGGCGGCTACTCGGGGCTGTCGGCCGCGCGCGTCACCGTGATGCAGGCGCCGCCCCTGTACCATACGAGCGGGGAAGGGCTGGAAGTGATTTCCGCGCCCGGGATGGAGCGCATCGCCCGGTTCTTCGTGTACATGCTCAACGAAGCCGGCGCGGCGCCGAGGTCGGCGATCGTCCCGTAGTCTGACTGACGACGACGGAAAGACCGGGCCGCCCCGCGCGTCGAGAATCCGACGCGCGGGGCGGCCCGGTCGCTTCGCGCTCCCGCGATCAGAACCCTGGCTGCAGGGCGAACACCCAGCGCCAGTTGTCACCCAGCGCGAACGCCCGAACGTAGTCGACCTCGAGGATGAGGAGCCCGAAGACGTTCGCCCGGACACCAACTCCCGCACTCGTCAACAGTCCTCGTTTCGCCGGATCGTCGAGCATGCCTTGATCGAAGGACGGCGAAGTCTCGGAGGTCCAGGCGACGCCCGCGTCGTAGAACACGTGCGCGTCGATCGGCGGTAGCGTGAACCCGCCACCCGTCCTCGACGGCTGCGTCAGCGGCATGCGCAGCTCCGCGCTCGCTACCGCCAACCGGCTCCCCAGGAGTTGCCGCTGGTCGAAGTTGCACCCCTGGCCGGTCTCGAAGCAGTTGTCGGCCAGCGAGGTGTAGCCGCGCAGCAGGCCCGAGTTGCCGAGATAGATATCGGAGAACGTTCCTTCACCGTCCGGCCCGTACCGACCGAAGTGCAACCCGCGGACAGCCAGCGTGAAGGGCCGCATGTGCAGATACTTTCGCACATCCAGCGTCGTGGAGAGAAACTGCAGCTCGCCTGCGGTGGGTGCCACGCTGAGCCGTGCGCGTTGCCCGGCGATCGGTGCCGTATACCCGAACACCGCGCTGTCATACACCCACGCGACACTGGCCTCCGCCAGATTGTATGACGGCCCACCGAGCTTGGCCTCATTGGCCCGCCCGAAACCGGTCCCCAGATCGTACCGGATCTCCTGGATCCTCTGATCCATCGACAGCCGCCGGATTCCCGCGCTGAAATCCACTCGCTGAACCCGCGACATCGGGTAGCTCGCGTAGCCCGTCAGCCCCGCGTCGAACACGCGCTCCCGCACGAGCCGCTGGATGTAGTCGTTGCCGTCGTACCCCTCCTGATAGTACCCGTA
>CAZUVK010000053.1:6421-8323 GCA_964623785.1 uncultured Gemmatimonas sp.
CTCCAGCGGCCTTCCGTATTGACGTACTGCACGAGGCCGCCGATCTCATCCCACTCACCCTGCGCCTGCAGCACCGCGCCGACGGTATGACCTCCGAGGAGGTCGCTGAAGAGGCCGGTAATTCCGCCATAGAGCCCGCCGCCCCCGAACGCACCCCCACCGACCGACACGCCCACCTGCGGCTGGCCCAGGTAATCCAGCCCCAGTCGCGCGCGGTACGGAACCACGTCGTAGGCAACCGCCTCCTCGACCGATGGCAGCCCTGTCGCCTTGTCCCCCAGGTACGAGGCGACCCGGTTGAACGCGGCCTCCCGCGGCCGAGGTGTCGGTGGGAGCCCCGCGGCCGCAATCGCGAGACTGTCACTATTCGCCTGGGGCGGCACCCCCGCCAGCCGGTCGCGTTCCGTGATCGAATAGATATTGAACCCGTTGTCCTCAAACGCCGTGAAGAGGAGGACTTCGGCGTTGCGCGCGACGGCAAGCGCCGGGCTCATGTCGGTGATCCCGCTGACGCCCGAGAAGATGTTCGTCACCTGCGTCAGCGCCGCATCCTCAATCCCGACCCGGTATACGTTGGGGATCCCCGTCCGGTCCGAAATGAAGTACAGCGCCGCCCCGTCCGACGACCACTGGGGGTTGCTGTTCTTCATCCCGTCCATCTGCGGGACCGGTGTGATGGCGCGCGTGCCGATCTCCATGATCGCCAGCTCGTAGGACCCGTAGTCCAGCGTTCGGAGATCGGTGCCGAACCGGTCGGTCACGAACGCGATCCGCCGTCCGTCTGGCGAGAATGACGGCTGCAGGTCGGCGAACCGGTCACTGGTGAGTCGCGTCGCCGTACCGGTCTCGAGGTCGATCGAGTACAGATCGGAAATGCCACCGCTGATTCCGGATGCCGCGATCGTCCGGCCGTCCGGCGACCATGTCGGGCTGGTGATCTCGCCGACGCCGGGGATGTCGATCTCCCTGACCCGCCGTCCGCGTTCCGCGTCGACGATGACCAGCACGTCGCGGCCCTCACGCAGCGCGCTGAACGCGAACTGGGTCCCGTCCGGTGACCACGTTCCGGCCGACTGGATGTACCGAAGGCTCTGATAGTGGGCATCGAAGCCCGTACCGCCCTGAAGTCGGCGGATGACCTCGCCTGTCTCCGCGTTCGCCATGAGCAGTTCGACGTCGCCTACGTTGCGCTCCGAGAGGAACGCAACCCGTCGCCCGTCGGGAGAGAGCGCCGGCCCGAGGTTCATCGTTCCGCTCCCTCGCTCCGACGTGATCAGCCCGCGTCCGGCCTCACGTGCCTCCGCCCTGTCCGCCAGCTGGGGCAGATACGTGCGCCGCACCGCCGATTCCCAATCCCCGGAAAGCTCGTCGAGCGAGATGTTGAGAATCCGCTGGAAGGCCAACTGAAACGGGACGCCCTCTCCGGTAAGCTTCAGGATCTGTCCGATCGCCGCGTCGCCCCACCGACCCCCGACGTACGCCCATACGGCCTGGCCGGATCGGTATGGGAAGATGTTCGGGTTCTCCGAGAGTTCGCGGATCGTTGGAATGTTCCCCGAGATCGCCGCGTTCCGCAGCCAGATCGCGGTGAGCGGGTCGACCGGGCCCACCGACAGGTACTCGGCCATTCCTTCGACGAACCAGAGCGGCACCTGGAAGCGTGCCGCGGCCGCCTCGATCCCGCCACCCGCCCGGCCGAGCCCCGAGATATCGTACTGGAACGCGTGCACGAGCTCGTGGCCCAGCACGTGGTCCGTCTCCTCGTAGGAGTAGCCGAACGGCATGATCACCCGCTGCTTGAACGCCTCGGTTACGCCGCCCGTGCCCTCGGAAATCTCCCCGCTCAGCGTCGTCGTCTGCTGGAAGTGCGGGTGGTTCGCGTAGAAGATGACCGGCTGGCGC
>CAZUVK010000053.1:8333-9447 GCA_964623785.1 uncultured Gemmatimonas sp.
CGGCTGCCGCTCATCGAACTCGTGATCGAGCACCCGCGAGAGTCGCGCGTACCAGCGTTCCGCCATGCGCGCGGCGTCACGAACGGCCTCTTCCTCTTCCGGATAGAAGTAGATGTCGAAATGAGGGGTCTGCAGCACGCGGAAGTCGAATCGCTCGTACTGCACCTTGTTGCGCCCGAAGTACTGGGCGTTGGCATCGGTCGGGATGGTGATCGCGGTGAGGCCGAGCGCCGCGGCCGTGATCGCGAGGCGAATCCGGGTTACTGTCGACATGAAGACCTGCTCCTTTTGCCGCGTCGGCCGCGTGGTGGGCGTGGCCTCGAGTGGTACGGGGGAACGTCGGCGACGCTCCGGCCCGCGGCGGAGGGGGTGCCTCCTCGCATCCAGAAAGAGATGACACGCGAGGCGCGAGATACCCTGATGGCGCTAACCGCCGTTCTCCGGCATCCAGGCGGCGAGCCGCTCCCGCAGAACTCGCAGTGCCTTCCCCATCTGCGCCTCCACCGTCTTCACGGAGATCCCCATCACCGAGGCGATCTCCGCGTACCGCAGCCCGGCGCCACGGCTGAGTTCGAACACCTCACGGCAACGATCCGGCAGGGAGGCGACTGCCTCGCGCACGGCGGTGTCGAGTTCCTTCATCGCCACGTCGGACCCGGCGGACGGTGGCTGGATGGCCTCGTCGCGCACGAGATGTGCGCTTCGCTCCACCATCTGATCGTGCCGGATCGCGTTCAGCGCGCGGTTCCGGGTCGCGCGATACAGATAGGCCCGCGGCGAATCCTCGATGACGAGCGTCTCGCGCCGCCGCCAGACCTCGAGCAGGACGTCCTGGACGATCTCCTCCGCCGTTTCCCGCCGCCGAAGCATCCGCTCCGCCAGCCCCACCAGCGGTGCATAGTAGGCGCGGAAGATCGCTTCGAATGCGCCATGGTCACCCAGCCGCAGGCGGTCGAGAAGTTCGCGGTCAGTCAAGTCGCGCGGATGTGCGTGTGGCGGTTCGTCGGCGCGTGAATGGAGAGGTCGGTTGAAAGGATTGGCTTTCCGCGGTGACCACGTGGCTCCGGCAAACTTGAAAGCGGGTCGATGTGCATGCAATATCCTTCGGTGTACG
>CAZUVK010000053.1:9457-17468 GCA_964623785.1 uncultured Gemmatimonas sp.
CGGTGTACGTCGGGGGGGAATACGGCCGGGAATAGGGGTCCTGGCTCCGCCGCGTGTCTACCTGAGCATGACCGATCGAACGTCGCTACCCGTCCCTGACGATTCCGCCGATTGGGAGGCCCTTGCCCGCTACCTGGCTGGCGAATCCGGGCGAGAGGAATCGTCGGCCATCGAGCGGTGGCTCGCCGCTGAACCCGCCCGTGCTCGCCTCGTCGCCGCGCTCGACCAGGCGCTTGACCCGTCCCTGGTCGCCGCCTCCGCGAACGTGGACGTCGAGGCCGCCCTCGCCATGACGACGGAGCGAATGGCGGACGCAACCGTTCACGCCATCGACGCTCCCAGGGCGGCGCGCGCGGCGCTGGGGCCCGTTTCACGGCCGACGTGGCGCCGGGGCGTGCTCCGGGCGGCGGCCGTTGCGGCCGTCCTGCTGGGATCCGCTCTGGTATTTTCTCGGCTGGGCCGCGATACGGGGGGCGTCGTCGAGGTCGCGCGGGTCCACGAGACCGCCACCACCGTGCTCGATACCCTCGTGCTCGCGGACGGTACTCGCGTGATCGTCGCGCCGGAGAGCCGGCTAACGGTGCTCGCGGGCTACGGCGACGATTCGCGCCAACTGGCGCTCGACGGCGAGGCGATGTTCGAGGTCATCCATGACGACGACCGACCGTTCCTCGTCCATGTCACGGGGGGAGTCATACAGGACCTCGGCACTGCGTTCAGTGTACGTACTCTGGTCGGCGGCGGCGCTTCCGTCGTTGTGACGGATGGCTCCGTTCAGCTGCGTCGTTCAGGTGACGATGCGGCCGCCGGAGTCGTCCTCAACAGGGGCGATCGCGGTTCGCTCTCCGCCGGCGGAGACGCTGTCGTCGAGCGCGGTGCCGCGACTGACGACGACGTGGCCTGGACACGAGGTATTCTTGCCTTCCGCGACGCCCCCCTGGCCGAAGTCAGTGCCGAACTCCACCGCTGGTACGGGTTCGACATCCAGCTGGCCGGCACCGATCTCGCTGAGAGACGCCTCACCGCGACCTTCCGTGGCGAATCCGCCGATCAGGTCGCCAACATCATCGCGCGCGCGCTCGGCGGGCACGCCGAAGCACGCGGAGATACGATCGTGATTCACCCGATCGAACGGCCTTGAACCGAAGATGCCCGGCCCGTCGGCGACCGCGTCGCTTGCGTCTCGTCGCCCTGAATGTCGCGCTCATGGCCGCGATCGCGCCGGCCACGCGAACGTTGGGGCAGGCGGTGCCGTGCATCGATCGCGATGCACTTTCACCGGCATCGGATTCGGCGTGGCCTGCGCCGCTCGACCGGTTCGTGACTCTCCATGTCACCGACACCCCGCTACGCGACGCACTCGATCGTCTCACGGAGGCTTCGGGCGTACGCCTTTCCTACAGCCCCGAGGCAATCCCCGTCGACCGGATCGTTTGCGCGTCATTGCCGGCGCTCCCTCTCGGCGATGCCCTCCGCGCGCTCGTCCGCGCCGCCAACGGCGGCGAGACCGCCCTTTCGATCCATCCGATCGCCGCCGGCCCCGATCACGTCGTCCTGGCCCCGGTGCGGGTCGCGGAGTTGCGGCCATCGCCCGACCCGATCCTCGAGCGGGTGATTCCGCTCGAATCGATCGTGGTTACCGGTGACGCCTCGGGGCTGTCAGCCCGTGGGCTTCCCTTCGCGGCGGATGTCATCGATGCCCGCCGTATCGGCACTCGCGACGACGTCGGCGAGCTTCTGAGCGCCTCGGTGCCGGGCCTCTGGGCCTGGGCTTCCTCGCCCGCGGACTTGCGCGTGCGCTACGCGAGCCTGCGCGGCGCCAGCTCGTTCGGCGACTCGCACCCGAAGGTCTATCTCGATGGCATTCCGGTCGCCGATCCGCTTGCACTCTCTCGTATCATCCCCGAGACGATCGAACGGATCGACGTGATACGCGGGCCGCAGGGCGCGGCGCTCTACGGCGCCGATGCCATCGGTGGGGTCATCAACATTTCCACCCGTCGCGGAAACACCGAGCCGGGAGCCCCCCGACTCCAGCTGCGTACTGGCGCCGGTCTCATCTCCGCCGACTTCTCGCCGGGCAGCGTAGTCTCGCAGGACCATGTGCTCACGGGCTGGTTCGGTTCGCCCGCCCGCTCGGCGACGTTCAACCTGGCCGGCGGCTCCACGGGTGAGTTGCTGCCGGGCGCCGGCAGTCGGTACGTGGCCTTCAACGGGAGCGGCCGCTCCGTCGGCGCCATCCGGATCCTGGCCGGTACCATGCGGATCGACTTCGCCAGCGCCCGATCGGGCCTGAACCCGTGGCTGGGTGCGGCCGGCCCGGCCGAGGGTGTGAGCAGTGGTCGTCTCGAGCACGGAAGGGGAGACGCGCGCTCAGTGCTCCAGTACACCTTCGGCACCACGATGACCTTCACGGGCATCGATCGGTGGGCTCACACCGTCGTTGCGGGCGTCGATGGGTATCGGCGGACCGGCGAGGATCCGTCTCGGGAGATCTTCGCGATCGGGAACGCACCCACGACCGTCGGCGGAGCATGGAGGGCGGGGGATCGCCTGAGTCTGCGCGCGACGAGCGTGTTCGAAGCCGTCTCCACGCCAACCTTTGCGGCCAACCTGACGTTCCTGGGTGAGCATTCGCTGCTTCGCGAGGTCGAACCGATCGGTCGCTCGGTGGTGATCTTGGGGGAAGGCGACGCCGGCGGCGTCCGGGCGTCGAACGGTGACTTCGGATCAATGGATGTCGTCACCCGATACGGCAGCACGGGCTTCGCGGTCCAGGCGAACGGTGCGTATCGAAATCGATTCTTCCTCGACGCTGGCGTTCGGTTCGAGACCAATGATGGTTTCGGACCCGGCTCCGACGTTCAGGCGCTGCCAATGATCGGCGGCGCAGCGGTGATGGACGGTGACCAGCTGACCGCTACCTTCAGGACCGCCTACGGTAAGGGGATGCGTCCGACGCACACGGCGTTGCGCGAAGCGCTGTGGCCGGGCGCTCACCTCCCCGCGGCCGCGTATTCCCTGCCGCCGGAGTCCCAGTCCGGCGTCGAGGTGGGGATCGAGCTCGAGTTCAACGATCGTGTCACGATCGGCTTGACCAGGTTCGATCAGCGAGCCTCGGGGTTGATACAGGTCGTCGCGGCGCCCCCGAGCCGCCGTCTCTCGACGGGGGTGCGTCCGCTCTATCTCCTCCAGAATGTCGGAGAGATCTCGAACACCGGCTGGGAGGTCGAAACATCAGGGGTATTGGGCCGCGTGACGCTGGACGGCACCTTTGCCACCGTCGACAGCCGCGTGCGCCGACTCGCCAGCGGGTACGACGGTGATCTCCGGGCCGGTGACCGCATGCTCGAGGTCCCGGCGGCAACGGCCAGCCTCGCGGCCTCGTGGACCGCCACCCGATGGTCTGCATCGCTTACGGCCTCGAAGGCCTGGAGTTGGATCAACTACGACCACGAACGCCTCGCCGCCTCGGTCGCGGGTTCGGCCGGCTCGCCAGCGAGCGCCGTCGACGGAGCCAGACTCCGTGGAACCTGGCGCGAGTACGATGGCGCGACCCGCATCAACGCCGGCACGTCCTTCGTCATTCGCCCCGGCCTGAACTTTCTCCTCGGCGTGGAAAACCTCTTCGACGGCCAGCGAGGCGAGCCCGACACGCTCACGGTCGTGCCGGGCCGTGCCTTCTCGATGGGACTTCGGGCGGACTTCTGACTCGAATCACTGCCAACGCGGCGCGAATTGTCGGTGTAGTGAAGTGTCCGGTCCTCGCTTCCCATGCGCGACGCGACGTGGGTGTTTCCTACTGCCCCTTCGGAGTTTAGAATAGGGTGGGCCGTTTCCGACTACTTCGTTTCGCCGTCCGGCACACGGGGCCTCCACGAGGCTTCAGTTCCACATCCCTGAACCAATCACGCTGATGATTCTGTCGACAAGTAGGGTACTCGGGGCGATCGCCCTGTTCAGCGTTACCGCCTGCGCCGCCGGAAGCCAACAAGCATCGGCTCCCACAGGTGTCGCTTCCGTGGAAGACGGTGAATGGCGCGCCTACGCACGGGAGGCGGGCTCCCGGTATTCGCCCCTCGCCCAGATCGACGCTTCCAACGTGTCGCGTCTCCAGGTTGCCTGGGAATGGGAAGGCGAAACGGTGCTTGGTGACGAGAACGAGTACCGGAACCAGAGCACGCCGCTCATGGTCGACGGGATACTCTACTTCACGGCCGGCACCGACCGCGTCGTGACCGCCGTCAATGCGGCGACCGGCGAGACCCTGTGGTCCTACCGTCTCGAGGACGAGCGGAACTCCCGCGCGCCCCGGGCCAACTCGGGCCGCGGAGTCTCTTACTGGGAAGACGGGAATGACCGGCGGATCCTGGTGGTCACTCCGGGATTTCGTCTCGTCGCGCTCAACGCAACCAACGGCGCGCCGATCCAGACCTTCGGCCAGAACGGCGTCGTCGACCTGAAGGCCATTCTCGGAGTCCCCGAGGATGCGGTTATCGGTGCTTCGTCTCCGGCCGCGATCTATGAGGATGTCATCGCGATCGGACCCGCGCTTGCCGTCGGGCTCGCGCCCGTCTCGCGTGAGAACGTCAACGGTGCCGTGCTCGCGATCAACGCGCGCACGGGCGCTGAGGTATGGCGCTTCAACACGATCCCCCGCGAAGGTGAGTTCGGCATCGACACCTGGGAGAACGAGTCCTGGCGCTACACCGGCAACGCCGGCGTATGGGCTCCAATCACCGTCGATTCGGATCGCGGTATCATGTACCTCCCCGTCGAAGCCGCCACCGGCGACTACTACGGCGGACACCGTCTCGGTGATAACCTCTTCTCGTCCAGCGTGGTGGCCGTCAACGCCCTCAACGGACAGCGTGTCTGGCACTACCAGGTCATTCATCACGACGTATTCGACTGGGACAACCCCACGGCTCCGATTCTCGCTGACGTGACGGTGAACGGCGTGCGTCGGCCCGTCGTCGTGCAGTTGACGAAGCAGGCTTTCGCGTACGTCCTGGACCGTGTCACCGGCGAGCCGATCTGGCCGATCGTGGAGACGCCGGTCCCGCAGTCCGACGTGGCCGGTGAGCGGACGTCGCCGACTCAGCCGATCCCGAGCCGCCCGGCGGCATACGACCGGCAGGGCGTTACGATCGATGACCTCATCGACTTCACGCCCGCGCTTCGCGCCGAGGCGATCGAGGCGATCCAGCCGTTCCGTCTCGGGCCTGTCTTCTCGCCCGCGACGCTTCGCGATGCGCCCGACGGGACAGAGGGGACACTCACGCTCCCCGGCACCCTTGGCGGTACGAACTGGGAAGGCGGCGCCGTCGACTCGGAGACGGGTATTCTCTACGTCGGTTCGTATACCAACCCCGCCGTGCTCTCGCTCGTCGAGGGCGGGGATCGCAGCGACATGGACTATGTCATGGTCTCGGGCCGCGTTCCGCGGATCCAGGGCCTGCCGCTCATCAAGCCGCCGTACAGCCGGATCACGGCCATCGACCTGAATACCGGCGACCACGCCTGGATGGTTCCGGCCGGTGACACGCCCGACAACATCAAGGAGAACCCGGCACTCGCGGGGATCGACATCGGGCGTACGGGCAGTCCCGCACGGCCGGTCGTCATGGTCACGAAGACGCTCGTCTTTACCGGGGAAGGGCAGGGGGGACAGCCGTATCTCCACGCGCTCAACAAGGCCACGGGTGAGACGGTCTTCAGCTACGAGTTGCCGGCCCCCGTCACCAGCATTCCGATGTCCTACGCGGTCGATGGCAAGCAGTACCTGGCGTTCTGGATCGGCGGTGCGGCCGAGCAGGTGAGGTCGCGACTCGTGACGCTGGCCCTCCCGTAGCGGCCCGGCCCGATCGGTCCGTTTGGAGGTGATGAGAACCCCGGCGCGAAGGACGCGCCGGGGTTCTTCCTTGATGTGCCCGGACCGACCGGATTCATCCGCCGTCGCACTCGACACGCTCCCATACGGGCGTTACCATTCCGACGCCAGACAGTACTCCCGACTCCCAGCCCGAGAACGACGTATGGAATCCCTGATAAATACGGACCCGGAGATCCTTCACCTCATCGAGCACGAAGCCGAACGGCAGGCGGATCAGCTCGAGATGATCGCCTCGGAGAACTTCGTTTCCCCCGCCGTGATGCAGGCGATGGGCAGCGTGCTCACGAACAAGTACGCGGAAGGCTACCCGGGCCGCAGGTACTACGGTGGTTGCGAGGTCGTCGACGAAGTCGAGAAGCTCGCCCAGCAGCGGGTCCTCCAACTCTTCGGCGCGGATCACGCCAACGTCCAGCCGCACTCGGGGGCCCAGGCGAACATGGCGGTGTTCTTCGCCCTCCTCGAGCCCGGTGACACGATTCTGGGGATGAACCTCTCCGAGGGCGGCCACCTGACGCACGGATCGCCCGTCAACTTCAGCGGCAGGCTCTACAACGTCGTGCCGTACGGCGTGCGGGCCGACGATCACAGGATCGACTACGATCGGCTCCGCGATCTTGCCCGGGAGAAGCGACCGAAGATCATCATCGCCGGCGCGAGTGCGTATCCGCGGATCATCGACTTCGAGGCCTTCAGCCGGGTCGCGGAGGAGGTCGGGGCGACGCTCGTGGTGGACATGGCGCACATCGCCGGGCTCGTGGCGACCGGTCATCATCCGAATCCAGTTCCGTGGGCCGGCGTTGTGACATCCACGACCCACAAAACGCTCAGGGGCCCGCGCGGTGGGCTCATCCTCTCGACCGCGGAGCACGCGAAAGCGATCGACAAGCAGATCTTCCCGGGGATCCAGGGAGGACCGCTCATGCACGTTATCGCGGCAAAGGCTGTCGCCTTCCACGAGGCCCTTCAGCCGGACTTCCGCGACTACTCGGCCCGCGTGATCGCCAACGCGAGCGCCCTTGCGGCTTCGCTTACCGAGCGGGGCTTTACCCTGGTCTCCGGCGGAACGGACAACCACCTCCTGCTCGTGGACCTGCGAAGCAAGGGCGTGACCGGCAAGGATGCGGAGAAGGCGCTCGAGCGCGCGGGGATCACAGTCAACAAGAACACCGTGCCGGGCGAGACCGAGTCCCCCTTCGTAACCTCGGGGGTACGGATCGGAACGCCGGCCCTCACCACCCGTGGGCTCGGCGAGGCGGAAATGCGCGAGATCGCGCGCCTCATAGACGATGCGATCGCGGGAAGGTCGGACGATGGGGCGATTGATCGGGTGCGCGGCCAGGTGCGCGAGATTTGCGACCGGTATCCGCTCTACCAGCAGCTCGGGAGGGCCTGACCCGGCGCGAACCGCGCCGTCCGGTCGCGGGCGCCGGACGAACCTGGTCGTTGGATGGAGGGTACATCCGACCTGGCGCTTCCGTCGCGGCGCCTCCGAGACGCGAACCTGAAACGTCGCCCGTGGGGCGTGGTCGAGAAGAAGGCGTGATGAAGAAGGCCTATATCGAAACGTACGGGTGCCAGATGAACGTGAACGATACCGAGCTCATGCACGGTATCCTCACGGAAGGTGGGTACGCAGTCGCCACGGTACCCGAAGACGCCGACGTCATCCTGGTCAATACCTGCGCGATCCGGGAGCATGCCGAGCAGCGCGTCATCGGACGGGTGGGTCAGCTGCAGCAGTTTCGCGAGGGGCGTCCGGATCTCGTGATCGGAATCACCGGGTGCATGGCGCAACGGCTCGGTTCCGACCTCCTCGATCGGGCGGGTGGGGTAGATCTCGTGATGGGTCCCGACGCGTATCGGACGCTTCCCTCGGCCCTCGCCGCCCTATCGGGCCGGGTCAAGCGCCGGGACTCAATCGCGCTTCCCGTGCTCGGCGGCGCAACGGTTACCACCTCACCCTCCGGAGCCGGGCTCGCCGTCCTCGACTTCGATCCATTCGAGAATTACGAGGGGATAACTCCCCGGCGGACCTCGGCCGTCTCAGCGTGGGTGCCCGTGCAGCGCGGGTGCAACTATCGATGCACGTACTGCATCGTCCCCTACGTTCGTGGC
>CAZUVK010000054.1:0-17185 GCA_964623785.1 uncultured Gemmatimonas sp.
AACCGATCGACGTGCGTGGCGCGCGCCGCGGCGAACATCTCCTCGTCGCTGATCTCGCGATCCGTTCCGTAGCGCAGGTTCTCGGCGATCGTCCCCTTGAAGAGCCAGGGATCCTGTGGTACGACCCCGATGTTCGACCGAAGCTCGCGCCGCGTAATCGTCGCCACGTCGACCCCGTCGATCGTGATTCGACCACCGCCGACCTCGTAGAACCGCGAGAGCAGGTTGACGAGCGTGGTCTTCCCCGCGCCCGTGGGTCCCACGATCGCGACGGTCTCTCCCGGATCGGCGACCAGCGAGAGGCCCTCGATCAGAGGCCGATCCGGCTCGTAGCGGAAGGTGACGTTCTCGAACGCGACGCTGCCCCGGAGAGGGGAGGGAAGGCTGGCCGCCGGCTCGGGATCCGCCCGCTGTTCGTCCGCGTCCAGCAGCTCGAACACCCGTTCGGCGGATGCGACGCCCGACTGCATGATGTTCGCCATCGATGCGAGCTGCATGATGGGCTGCGTGAACTGGCGCGAGTACTGGACGAACGCCTGTACATCGCCCAGCGTCATCGTTCCCGCCGCCACGCGCAGCCCGCCGACCACGGCGACGATCACGTTGATCAGCTTGGAGAGGAAGCCGAGCGCCGGCTGGATCGTTCCCGAGATGAACTGCGCGCGGAAGCCCGCCTCGCGCAGCGTCTCGTTCTCCACGTCGAACCGCTCGATCGCCTCGTTCTGGCGTCCGAACACCTTCACCAGCGCGTGGCCCGTGTACATCTCCTCGACCTGCGAGTTGAGCCGGCCCGTGCTTGCCCACTGCGCGACGAACCGGGGTTGCGAGCGCTTCGCGATCAGCACGGTCACTACGGTGGAGAGCGGCACGGTCACGAGCGCGACCACGGCGAGCAGCGGTGAGATCCACAGCATCATCCCCAGCACGCCGACGACGGTCAGTGCCGAGGTGGCGAGCTGCGACAGCGTCTGCTGGAGCGACTGCGCGAGGTTGTCGATGTCGTTCGTGGCGCGGGAGAGGATCTCCCCGCGCGGCTGGTGATCGAAGTAGGAGAGCGGGAGGCGCGAGAGCTTGTGATCCACCCGCTCGCGGAGATCGTAGGCGCCGTTCTGGACGACCGTCGCCACCAGGCGGCCCTGGAGCCAGCCGAAGAGGAACGCGCCCGCGTAGATCGCCAGCGCGACCGTGAGGATGAATGCGAGGCGGTCGAAATCCACGCCCGCGCCGGGCACGACGTCCATCGCGCTGACCATGTCCGCGAAGGTGTCCCGTCCGCTCGCGCGGAGGACGGCGACGGCCTGCTCCTTCGTCGCGCCGGCGGGCAGCCCCCGCCCGATGACGCCGTTGAAGATGATGTTCGTCGCGGCCCCCAGGATCCGGGGGCCGAGCACGGCTAGTGTCACGGACACCACCGAGAACGCGGCGACACCCAGGATGCGGGCGCGTTCCGGCGCGAGCATGGCCGCGATCCTGCGGACCGAGCCCCTGAAATCGATCGACTTCTCGACCGGCGCGCCCATCATCATGCCGCCGGGTCCCCGCGGGGCGGCCGCGCCGGGCGTTCCCGCCGGGACCCTGGGACGCTCGGGCGCGCGCCGGCGCGGTGGCTCGCCGCTCATGCCGCCTCCTCTTCCGTGGCCTGCGAGAGCGCGATCTCGCGATAGGTCGGCGACGTGGCCATCAACTCCTGGTGGGTGCCGGCCCCGACCACGCGCCCTTCATCGACCACGACGATCCGGTTGGCGCCGCGGATCGTGGAGACGCGTTGCGCGACGATGATGACCGTCGCGTCGCGCGTCCGCGGAGCCAGCGCGGCCCGGAGCGCCGCGTCCGTCGCGAAGTCCAGCGCGGAGAACGCATCGTCGAAGAGCAGGATCCGAGGCCGGCGGATGATCGCCCGCGCGATCGCCAGCCGCTGGCGCTGCCCACCCGAGACGTTCGTCCCGCCCTGCGCGATCGCCGCTTCGAGCCCGCCCGGCATCGCCTCGACGAAGTCCCGCGCCCGCGCGACCTCCAGTGCATCCCACAGCTCCGCTTCGGTGGCGTCCGGTTTCCCGTAGCGCAGGTTCGAGGCGACTGTCCCCCCGAAGAGAAAGGGCTTCTGCGGAATGAGGCCGATCATCGACCAGAGATCGTTCGGCTCCAGCTCCCGCACGTCCACCCCGTCAACGAGCACCGCGCCGCCGGTGACGTCGAACAGTCGGGGGATGAGCCCGATCAGCGTCGATTTCCCGGATCCGGTCGACCCGATCACGGCTGTCGTCGTGCCCGGTTCCGCGCGAAGGGCGATCCCGTGCAGGACGGGGCGTTCCGCGCCCGGGTAGCGGAAATCGACCCCGCGCAGCTCGACCACGCCGCGCGCCGGCCGCGGGAGCGCGATGGGACGGGTGGGAGGAAGGACGCTGGTGTCGGTGTCGAGGACCTCCGCGATCCGCTCCGCCGCCACCATGGCGCGTGGGACCATCACGAACATCATGGTCGCCAGCATCACCGCCATCAGGATGAACATCAGGTAGCTGAGGAAGGCGATCAGCGCGCCGACGGGCATCTCCCCCGAGTCGATCCGCTGGCCGCCGAACCAGAGCACGCCCGCCCCGGTCGCGTTGGTCACGAGCATGACGAGCGGGAACATCAGCGCCATCAGCCGGCCCGTGGCCAGCGCCGAACCCTGGAGTTCCCGATTCGCCACCGCGAACCGCGCGGACTCCCATCGTTCGCGGACGAACGCGCGGACCACCCGGATCCCCGCGATCCGCTCGCGCAGCAGTCCGTTGATGGCGTCGATCCGCTCCTGCATCACGCGGAAGTACGGCACCATCCGCGAGACGACCAGCCCGACCGTGACCCCCAGCACCGGCACCGCGATCACCAGCAGGCCCGAGAGCGGAACGTCCTCCCGAAGTGCCATGATCACGCCGCCGATGAGCATGATGGGCGCCATCACCATCACTGTGAAGGTGAGGAGCACGACCATCTGCACCTGCTGGACGTCATTCGTTGTGCGCGTGATGAGCGTCGGCGCGCCGAAACCCGCCATCTCGCGCGCCGAGAAGGATTGCACGCGGCGGAACACGGCGGTTCGCAGGTCCCGCCCGAACGCCGTCGCGGCGAACGCGCCGAAACGCACCGCCCCGATCGCGCACACCACCTGGAGCATGGACACGGCGAGCATGATTCCGCCGAGCTGGACGATCCGTTCCGGATCGCCCGCCGCCACGCCGTCGTCGATGATATCCGCGTTCAGCCCCGGCAGCGTGAGCGCGGCGAGTGTCTGCACCAGCTGAAGGACGAGCAGCGCCGCGACCGCGCCGCGCCAGGGCCGCAGATACTCGCGGACCAGGCGGATCAGCATCGGCCCTCCTTCGAGGCATCCGCGGAGGAGTCCCGCAGACCATGGAGGAGGAAATCCACCAGCTCGGCAGGAGACATGGCGAGCGCCACCCCCACCGGCCCCGGCCGCGCCGTCGCGTACACGACCGCCACGATGAAACGCGCGCATTCCTCCACCGGGCGGCGGAGCTCCGCACTGTGCTGGCGCAGGAGCGCGGTCAGCCCTTCCACCACCCGCTCGCCAGCCTGCCCGGTCTCCTTCGATTTGGCGCGGCGGGCGACGGCGAGTGCCGGATCGTCCTCGTCGCCCGCGAGCACGTAGTACGCGACCACCATCGTGGCCACCACGTCCCGCGCGCGCGCCTGGAGCACCGCCACCGCGCGCTCGAGGATCTCCCGCAGTTCGCCTGCCGGATCGACCGCCTCCAGCGCCGCCAGCATCGGCGCGGGGTCGAGCGCCCGGGCCACCGCCGCGCGCACAATCGCCTTCTTGTCCGGGAAGACGCGGAAGAGCGTGCCCTCCGCGACCCCGGCGGCGACGGCCAGCTCGCGCGTGGTAACCTCGACGCCCCGTTCCAGGAGCAACGGCAACACCGCCGTCAGGATCGCGTCCCGCCGGTCCTCCGGTGCGAGCGGCGCCGCGCGACCGGGCCGGGTCGGTTCAGTCAGTTCATTCATAACCGTGAAAATAAATGAGTGAGCGCTCACTCCGCAATCCCCGCCGTCTGGTCCGGACTTCGCATCGCCAACAAGCGTCAGGACTTCGCGCCTTCGCGTGAGTCCCGTCCAGGATCGTCACGCGAAGACGCGAAGCCGCGAAGGGGTTCCGGAGAGGGCAACCCAGGAGTTCATGAACACGAAAGCCGGTCCCGGGTCCACGATCAGGTGCTTCGCGGCGGGCCAGACCGGCGTTCACTCCTGGGCGCGGGACGACGCGATCCGCGCGATCCGCGAGGCCGTCGCGCATCCCTACACGGAGTCTGAGAGCGACCCGCCCGACATCGTCTGGATGGACATCACGGGCCCGGAGGAATCGGACGCCGCGCTTCTGCGCGACGGCATTGGCATCCACCCGCTGGCGGTCGATGATTGCCTCCGAGGCCGCCAGCGCCCCAAGATCGATCGCTATCCCGGGTACTTCCTCATTGTCTTCTACGCCACGCGAATCAACCCCGACCGGGCGCGCATGGCGCTGAATGAGATCCACGTGTTCGTGGGCGCGAGCTTCCTGATCACGGTACACGACCAGGAGGTTCCGGAAGTCACTCACGCAGTCGCCGCGTGGCGGATGGACCCGAACCGTCTCCGCGATCCAGGCTCGATTGCGCATTCTCTACTCGACCTCGTCGTCGACGCCTACTTTCCTGTCCTGGAACACTTTTCCGAGCGCCTCGAGCAGATGGAGGCCCGGGTCTTCGACGACACGGCGGACGCGACGCTGGAGCAGGCGTTCCTTCTCCGTCAGGAGCTGATTTCGATGCGGCGCGTCCTCGCCCCCGAACGAGATGCGCTCAGTTCGCTCGTCCGGCACGACCTCCCGTTCTTCCGGCCCGACCTGGTGCCGTACTTCCAGGACATCCACGATCATGTCCTGCGTGTAACCGAGGAGATCGACGCTTTCCGTGACGTGCTGACCGGTCTGGTCGAGCTTCAGGCGACGAAGGCCTCCAACCGCCTGAACGAGATCGTGCAGACGCTGACCACCTGGTCGATCATCCTGATGACCGTGTCGGTGATCGCGGGTATCTATGGGATGAACTTCGTGGTGATGCCCGAGCTCGAGGTACCCTGGGGATACTACGCGGCGCTCGGGCTGATGGTGGCTACTGCGTTGTCGCTCGGAGCCTTCTTCCGCCGGCGCGGCTGGCTCTGAGACGGGGTCGCGATCCGCGGCAATGCGCCGTGCGAGGTCACGGTGGACAACTGCTTAATCCGGCGCGGCGTACCCCTTGGCGCTTTACTCTCTTTGCGTTAAGTAGTTAGCTCCCACACCGAAGCCTCGGAAACTCTTCACTCTTCTCGAGAATCCATGCGCGATCGTATCAGCGAAGTCGTCGATGACCTGGGGGAAGTCACGGAGGCCGCTCGCGCCGCTTTCGGTGGACTCTCCGGCGAACAACTCAACTGGAAGCCGGCTCCGGAGAGCTGGAGCATCGCGCAGTGCCTCGATCATCTCATCACGATCAACCGGCTCTACTTCCCCCTGCTCGAATCGATGGCGGCGGGGCCTGTCGACCCCACCCTGTGGGAGCGCATCTCACCCCTCAGCGGGTTTCTGGGCGGGGCGCTGATCAAGGCGTTGAGACCGGACAATCCGAGGAAGTCGAAGACGAGCGGCAAGGCAGAGCCCTCGCAGAGCGAGATCAGTGTGGGAATTCTGGATCGTTTCGCTGACCACCAGGCGGAGCTGATCGCCCATTTCCGGCGGATTCATCCCGACATCGACCGGGAGCGCACGATCGTCACGTCACCGCTGATGGGATGGGTGACGTACAGCCTCGAAGACTGCCTGACGATCATCGTGGTCCACGAGAAGCGACACCTGGGACAGGCCCAGCGCGTGATGGAGGCCGAGGGATTCCCGGGGTCCTCGCAGGACCCGGCCTCGCCGTGATTCCCGAGTCTGCGGTGCCCTTCAGCCGGAACCCGTAGGCGGCCGTTTGCTTTCCTTGACCGTATCCCACCCTATCCGGTATCGTGGGGAAAGCACTTCCGCCGAGTCCAGTGTGCGTGATTCCCCTTTCCGATCGAGACTGCCATGAAGAGGACGATGTTGATCGGTGCGGTGCTGATTCTCTCCGTAACGGCGGTGGGCGAAGCCGTTGGGCAGGCTGCCCCCGCCGCACGGGCGCCGGCCAACCCGCCGCCGCCCGCCCCTCCTCCGGGTTCCCCCGCGATCTTTCGCTCGAACGCAGACCTCCAGGAGGCGCTCGAGAGATCGAAGGCCGCTGGCGGCGAACTGGCCAGCGCGTCGATCACGCTGACGGATCAGTATCGCGGCAGTATCGTGCATCGGAATCAACCGAACGGGGCGATCACGCACGCCGGGAATACGGAGATGCACTACATCGTCGAGGGGGCGGGAACCGTGGTGACGGGTGGCACCGTCGTCCGCGCCGATGGCGCCCCCGCGCGGATCGAGGGCGGAGAGTCCCACAGGGTGGTGAAGGGGGACATCATCATCATCCCCGCCGGATCCCCCCACATGTACAGCCGGATTGACGAACCGATCACCTACCTCGAGTTCCGGTTCGTCGCGCCGGAGTAGGCTGGAGAGTGGCGCGCGACGACGCGAAGCGCCCCGAACGGACCGGCATCGCCGGACGGTCCTATCGAGGCGACTGGGCCTCCTGCATGATCGCGGCGACGCTACGTCCCGCCAGGCTGAAGATCGACTGGAATCTTCCCTTCACCCGGGTGCGGGCACCCTGCACCGGGACCCCTCCGGTCTGCGCCACGACAAAGATCTGCCCGGTCCCGTCATCGATCTCGTAGCCCCCGACGCCGAGGACACCCGCGCTACGAATGACGGTGCCTTCCACCTGAATGGTCTGACCATCGTATCGCTGCGGGGCGGCCATCAGGTCGCCGATCCTCACCGTCGAAGCGCACCCTCCGAGCGTGAAAGCCAGGCCCACGACGAGGGCCAGCCGAAGTGCACCGCGTCTATTGCCGAGAGAGCCGTTCATCGCATCGCTCCATTTTCCAGTTCCGGACCCGGTGCGGCTCGTTCGACCGCCCGTCAGGGTTGTAGCGCGGTCGGCGCGCCGAGGTTCCTTCGGTAGCGTGAGCGGTGGTGGGCGTACCCGACCGAGATATTCTGAAATGAGAACAGCGGCGGAGAGCCGAGGCTCCCCGCCGCTGTCCATCAACTCGCGCGACCGGCGATCAGTTGGCGCCGCTCTCGCCTTGCGCCGCCTTCCTCGCGGCGCGCTCCGCCAGAATGGCCTCGTAGCCTTCCTGGTCGAGGTGCGTTACGGCAATCCACTGGTGCGACATCTCGTCGGCGGTACGATCGCCAGTACCTACCCACATGTCGGGGTCGCCGCCAAGGAGCTGGAGGTACTTGTTGTCGCTGGTGTTGTCGTACCACTGGGTCCGGACGAGGATGTGGCCGGCCGGGATGAGCGGCGCGATATCGTCCTCGTACACATGGCTATGGTGCCACGCCGCGTTCCAGTTCGACACCATGCTGATCAGCTCCTTGCGGCCCGTGTTCGGGTCGAGCACCTCGAGCTTGGCGCCGACGAGTCGCAGGTGACCATGCGGCTGCCAGCTGTCGATCCGCACCGGGTAATCCCAGACCGTATAGCCCTCGGTCATGAGCGACCCCTGCGGAGCGATCTCGAGATCACCCGAGCCGCTTGCCGTGCCATACGTGCGCAGATCCTGCGAATACTTGGGCTTGTAGTCCGCCGGGTGAAGCCAGACACCAACGGAGACCGTCGCGTCGGGTACCGCCTCGCCGTTCGGATAGTAGTGAATATCCCACGAGACGTTGGAACCCGCCGGGGCGGTGCGGCACGCGTCGGGCGGTACGATCTCGCCGATCTTGCCCATGGCGTACTCGCTCAACCGGCCACCACCGTTGTCGCCGTCGCCGCCGTCATCAGAACCAGCGGCCGGAAGGCGGAACGACGTATTGGCATGGTGAGAAACCGAGCGACCCTCGAAGGAAGGCTTGGTCTCGACGCCCATGATGCAGCGATCCTCGGTGAGGCCGGTCGGCACGAGCGGGCGCCACCACAGATCCGACCCCGCGGCCGGCACGTCGAACGGGTCCGAATTGATCACGAGGTCAGGCGGCCGCCCGAAGTAGGCCTCGAGCTGATACTTGTTCCAGTCGGGCCATTCGGCCGGAGCGGGCATATCCGCGAGATCGCCCAGGACCATCCCGCTGTCGACCCAGTCCGCGATCGTCTTGATCTCGGCATCCGTGAGGCGCCAGTCGTTCTTGATGTCCTGGATCCCGACCAGCGTGTCGTAGTGGTACGGCGGCATCTCACGCGCCCTGACCGCCTCCTTGATGATCGGTCCCCAGGGTCGAACCTCTTCGTACGTCGTCAACGCCATGGGGCCGATGCCGCCAGGCTGATGACAGACCTGGCAGTTCTCCTGGATGATCAGCGCGACATCACCCGCGAAGGTTACCTGCGGGTCGGGGTCGGGGTCGGTCGCCACGTTCGCCGCCTGTGCCGGTACGGCCAGCAGAAGCGCGGGAGCGAGGGCGAGTAGTGAACCCCGGAAGGATTGCTTGAGCGGCGGTGCTGCCATGACTGCCCCTCCTACCGATGGTGGGGGCCGGCGAAGCCACTCAGGCGTCAGCCGGCCTTGCCGGGAAATTGGATTGCCGAACCTGGACGATGACCTGCGATCCAACAAGCGCGGTTCCACGGATGGTCCAGCCCACCCGGAAATCGCCACAGCAAGGCTCGCAAGTTTGCGGCCTCAATAGCCGGTCCGTTCCCGGAGTCCCGAGCCCAGCGACCGGCAAGTCATGATCAACAAAACGACCCCAATCGACATTCTAAACGATTTCGGACCGTTCGTCCACACTTTTGTGCACGAACGGATACGAAGTCGGTATCTGTCGAGTCTCGGCAGGCGTCTCATGGCGGTTGAGAGGACTCCCCTCCGCCACGGTCTTCGTCTATGGATACGCCGCGCGGTGGGCGCGTCGATAACTTTCTGGCTGGATCTGTCGTTCGGCCGCGATGGCGCTTCCAAACGATGTCAAACTCGCGAGCACTCATGGGGCACGCTGTCCGGCTGGTACACATCGAGCTTGCCGGGGGATCTCGCGAATCCAAGGACAACTTGTCACATTCGTCCTGCATCCGCAACTACCCGCCATCACCCCGATTCTGTTCCACCCCTCCAGTACTTCTCTTCTCGTGCGGGGTCGACCCGGTGCTTCCGTGTATTTCTTGACCACCCGCCCGCCAATTCACGCTTCCAACTTCACTCTTCCCCCTGGTTGCCATCAGCGCGAGCGGCACGGTCCCGATCGCCGCCAGCAGGGCAACCAGGGGATATCCTCCCCCGTCCATGGCGAAGCCGGAGAGCGCACCCGCGGAGGCGCCGGCGAGCCCCATGGTGAGGTCGGAGAGTCCCTGCGCGGATGGGCGGATCTCGGCGGCGACCGCCTCGCTCAGCAGCGTCGAGCCGCCGATCATCGTCCCCGACCAGCCGAGGCCGAGGAGGGTCAGGCCCACGGCGAGTCGCGTCGTGTCGTGTCCGGCCGTTCCCGCGACTGCGCATGCGGCGAGCAGGAGCAGGACGCCGCCGCGAATGACGGCGCGCCGGCCATAGCGGTCGCTGAGCCAGCCGGTGACCGGCGCGAGCGCGAACATTCCGGCGATGTGGAAGCTCAGCACGATCCCCACGATCCGGAGTGTGTGCGCGGAATCGTGCCCGGCGTCAAGGATGTGCACGGGGGTCATCGACATCACGCCGACCATCACGAGATGGCCGATCGCGGTCGCCGCGATCCCGAGCGTCGCCGCCGGGTTGGCCATCACGGCCGTGAGCGCCGCCCGCATCCCGAGGCGACTGGCGGGAGGCGCGCCCGCGATCACGCCGGGATCCCCCGATCGCGCGACGATCAACGGGTCGGGCCGGAGGAAGAGCGCGAGAAGCAGGGCGGAAAGGCCGAAGGCGATGGCCGAGAAGACGAACGGCCCCGCGAGGGTCGGCACGCCGATCCCTTCGACCGCGACCCCCGCCAGCGGCGCCAGGTTCGGGCCCGCGACCGCACCGATCGTCGTTGCCCAGACGATGAGCGACAGATCCCGGCCTCGCTTCGCCTCGGGCGCCAGGTCGACCGCCGTGTACCGAGCCTGGAGGCCCGCCGCGGTTCCTCCACCAAAGAGGAAGAGGCCGCCGAAGAGAAGCGGTACATGGGCGAGCATCGCCGCCGCGACGACCGTCGCTCCACCGAGCGCGGCGACCAGGTACGTCGCGGAGAGACTCGGACGGCGGCCAAAGCGGTGCGTGATCCGGGTCGCCGGGATCACCACGAGTGCGCCGCCGACGACCGCGGCACTCTGCGCGAGCCCCGAGAACGCGACGCCCGCCAACTCGGTCGCGAGCAGCGCGCCGACCGAGAACCCGATCCCCACCCCGATCCCGCTCAGAATCTGCGTCGCGAAGAGCAGCCGGAGCGTGCGACGCTGGACCCGCGCTCGCGCGTCGGCGGTGAACGGTATCGTGTCCGGGGCGTTCGGGATGGTCCTGACGTTCATTCGAAACGGTTGCGAATTGGGGTAGGGCTACAAGAAGCACAAAGGGCACAGAGCGGCTCAGCGGCCCGCGCCGCCCCTGGTCCGCAGCGCCACCCATGGCCGGGCCAGACGTCCCGCGATCGTGGTGTACCGGAAGAGCAGTTCCAGCAGGAAGGCGCCGAGGGCGAGCACCGCCCAGAACGGCCAGGCGGATCGGCCGGTCCACCGGAACGGGGTCGGCGAATCGAAGAGTTCCTGGCCGCTGGTGAGCACGCGTCCTCCCGTGGCACTCGCGAGGGCGACGAGCAGCGCCTCGTCGGGCTCCGCGGGCGCCATGCGGGCGGGGTAGCTGACGTGCAGTCGGCCTTCCACCGATTCGACGTCCGCGGAGGCTCCCGCACCGAATGACGCGACTTCCACCACCCAGGTTCCCGGCAGATCCGCGACGAACCGGGCCTCGTACACGCCGGGCGATCGTTCGGTGAGCCGGACGGTCGCCAGCGCGGTGCCATCAGGCGCGCGCACGTTGGCTTCGAGGGGGAGCCCGCCGTCCGCGTCGGGCTCTCCGCCGACCCTCTCGACGAGAATCCGACCGTAGTCGCGGTCGCGGCTCAGCCGCAGGTTCAGCCCCGTCCGCGCGGAGGGCAGCGCCCAGCGTACGGTCTGTGCCCACCAGGTGGAGTACTCGGGGGATTCCATCCACTCCGTCGTCCAGGCGCCCGCGCCCTGCGAGGCGAAGGCGACGACGCGCCCGAGCCCGTAGCGCCACGAGGCGAGCAGCGGGATGTCCTCACCCGCCTCGAGGTGAACCTGGGCGCCGGGTTTCAGCGTCGTGCGCACGACGCCGCCAAGCGCCGACGGGCCGTCTCGAAACGGCGCATCCCCGGCTGCGTCATCCCCCATCAGCGTGGGCTCGAACGACTCCTCACGTACCGCGCTGCTCGAGAACCGGCTCGCCTCGCGGGCAAGGATGCTCGGCAGGTCCTGGAAGTCGTTGGTCGCGTGCGCGGCCCCTCCGCCGAGTCGTGCCAGCTCTTCCATGAGTCGCACATCGGCGCCCGAGCCGATTGCGGCGGTGCTTACCGTCATGCCCGCGTCCGAGATGAGTCCCATGAGCAGCTGGTAGTTCGCCGGCTGTGACCGGCCGTCGGACATCAGGACGAGGTGTCGGCGAAAGTCCGGGTCGACGCGGGAGAGTTCGACGAAGCCTAGGCCGAGCCCCGTGTAGATCCAGGTGCCGCCGCCCGTCTCCAGCCGCTCGATCTGCTCGCGGATCGCCTCCCGGTTCCCCGCCGGCTGAAGCGGGACGACCGAGTACGCGTTGAGATCGAACGCGACGACGCCCACCTGCGTCTCCGGGTCGAGCAGGTCGATGGCGTCGAGGGTGGCGACCTTCACGATATCGAGGCGGGTGCCCTGGCCCACGGACTCGCCCATGCTGCTGGACCGATCGAGGACGAAGATGATCGCGAGGTTCGGCAGCTCCTGCGGGATCTTCGCCGAGAGGGGCGAGAGAGTCTCGAGTGGCGAGTCGAAGTATCCACCAGGCCCGAATGTGTTCTCACCTCCCATCAGGACGAGTCCGCCGCCGCCCTCGCGGACCCAGGTCTCGAGCTCGCTCGCGCGGTCGTCGGCGAGGTCGGCGGCCGGGACGTTCATGAGCGCGACCGCGTCGAAGTCGGCGAGGGAGGGGGTGTCGCCGCCGGCTGCGGCCGGGGTGCGCGAGGGCGGAAACACCTCCGCGCTCAGGCCCTGTAGGGCGAGGGCGTTGGCGAAACTCTGTCCCCAGGCCGGTTGCGGCGTGACGATCGCGACCCGGGGCGGCTCCCGGACTTCCACCAGGATCCCGCCTCGGTCGTTGGCGGGTCGAGAGTCGCCCTCCGTGGCGGCCAACTCGACCTCGTACAGGAAATCGCCGGTCGATTCCTCCGAGATCTCGAAGTCGACCCGGTTGCTGCCGGGGAGGAGATCGACGATGCGCTCCGCCTGAACCTCGCCCTCGCGCAGGAGCTGGAGCGAAGCCGTGGTCGCGACCGAGGACCGGATCGTCGTGCGCAGAGGCGACCGCACGTTGGGGTGAACCGCTGAATGGAGCGAGAGCGTCTCGACGGCGACATCCCGTGACGGATCCGTCCGGAGGTGCACGTCGACGGGGATGCCGCGGGCGAGGATCTCGGGCAGCGCGGCCGCGACTGAGCCCCGCGTCTCGACCCCGTCGCCGATCACGGCGATGCGGCCGGCGGTCTCGTGGGGGAGCATGGCGGTCGCGAGCCGAAGGGCGCTTTCGAGGTCGGCCGCCGGGGGGGCACCGGCTGACTCCGCTGGCTGGACGGGCGCGGCCGCGGATGCGGATCCGAGGTCGGCGGTGACCTGGCCCTCCGCGCCGACGCGGACCGTTCCCAGGCGGCGGTTGCGGTTCGCGGCGCCCGCGGCGTCGGTGATGAATGCGTCGGCGGTGGCGCGCGCGCCGGGGGCGGCGGCCTCGTCGACGACCAGGACCGCGCCGGCCGTTCGCGTGGGCACCGGCGTCCGCGGGTCCAGGATGGCCAGGAGGAGCAGCGCCACCGCCCCGATCCGGAGCGCGAGTACCGTCCGCCGCCGATTGGCCAGAGGGTTGTCGCTCCGGAGCGCCTGCAGCTGAAGGAACCGCTCGCCGCGCCGGCCAGCGAGCCACGCCTCGGCGAGGAGCGCGACCAGGGCCAGGGCCAGAAGCCATCCGTGGATCGGTGGCAGGGCGGCGGCCCGGGCGTCGTCGGGGATGCGGTCCGTGGATCCGGCGGGGTCCGGCGCCGATAGATCCGCCTCGGACGCGATCGCGGCGTTCACCGCGATCAGCCGAGTCGCGCCCTCGGAGACGAGCCGGTAGACTCCGCTCTCGGTCGGTGTGAACGTCGACCGCAGATTGAATTCGTCGATCGTGTTGGCGCCCGAGGCCGCAGCCGCTGGCAGGCGGATCTCGGTGCCCAAGGGGGAGATGAGTCGCCAATCGCCGGAGAGTCGCGGCGGCCCCAGCGGGCACGGCGCGCCGGCCACGCACGGCGGCTCGATCGCCAGACCGAGGTCAGGAACGGACCAGAGGAGCAGGTTGCTGACGAACGCGGGGAAGCCGAGCTGTTCGGGCCAGTCGGTATCCCCGATGCGAAACGCCAGCACGACTTCCCGGCCAGCTTCCGTCGTACGCGCCTGAACCAGTGGATGGCCTCCGGGCGCCTCGACGACCGCGACCGCGCCGGGCAGCAGCGGCAGTTCCCGCGCGTCGCGGATCGCCAGCGATCCCCAGTCGACCGAGCCGGAGAGCGGGTGGTTCTCGAGCCAGCCACCGGGTGCCGGGTCGGCGAGGAAGGCGGGGGTGGCGGGTTCGGGAATGCCTGCGGCCGCGCCCAGCCAGACGGTGTTCGTTCCCGTCGATTCGACGTTGCTCACGCCATCGAACAGCACCAGGTCGAAGCGCGCCGCCGCGCCACGCAGCGCCGCCGCGCGGGTGAGCGCGACTCCGGGGACGGCGTCGAGAGCGAGGAGCAGGTCCGGGTCGCCGGGGCCGATGTAGAGGACGCGCGCGGTCCGGGGGGCGTCGTGCAGGACGAAGAGCCGGCTGTTGTCGGGCGCGAGCGCATCCTCCGGAAGGCGGACTTCCAGCAAGCCCGCACCAGGCAGCGCGATCGTCTGGTCGAAGCGGCCAGCGCCGGTCGCGTCCAGGGCGACGTCGAAGGTCGTCCACTCGACGGGGCCGGAGACCGGGCTCGGGTCGCGGGCGGTGCTCGGGGCGGCATCGGATTCCGAAACCGCGCGAGGTGGCGCGACGACACCGGTTGCGGGCTCGAAGAGGATCCGCACGGCTACCGGGTCGCTTCCCGCAGTCGAGACGGGGCCCGATCGGTGGATCTCGCCGGAGATCCGCCAGAGGCCGGTCGTCGGGTCGAGCAGCGTCGGCTCGACCGCGTTGAGGGCGAGGTTGACGGCGGGCGCGCCGAAGGTGACGAGTTCGAGGTCGACCGCCGGCGCGCCGGGCGGCGCGATCCCGTCGGTTGCCGAGGTTGCACCGGCCGAGCCAACGGCGGCGGAGGTTTCGAGTGCGGCCGGGGTCGCGGGTCCGGTGGCGGTCCCGAGCGTGGCTTCCACCGCGGCCCGACCGGGCCCGTCGGTGAGCACCGTCACGCGTGTCCGCTCACCCGCCGGCGTCAGGCCGCGAAGCATCGCGGGCACCCGCGTCCAATCCGCGCCAGTGTGCGAAGGCGTCAACGCGTCGAACGCGTCGAGCAGCGACTCCGCCCGCGTCAGGCGCGCGGCCTCGACGACCGGGCTCGCGCCGACGCTCACCAGCGAAAGCCGCGCGGGCGGCCGCCCCGCGTTCTCCAGCCTCGACTCCAGGTAGTTCCGCGCCTCGTCGAACGCCGACGACCCGTCCACCGTCGCGTCCATGCTCGCCGAGGCATCCAGCAGCACGATCCAGTGGTCGACCGGCGCCTCGCCCCCGCCGCGGACTGGCCGCGCGAGCGCGAGGGCGATCAGCGCGAGCGCAAGAAGCTGAAGGAGGAGCAGGAGGTTGGGGACGGGCAGCTTGCTCGTTGCCTTCGGCGGAACCGCGAGTTCGAGCTGTCGCCAGAGGAAGAGGCTCCCCACATCGACGTTCCTGCGCGGGCGCGAGTGCAGAAAGGCAATCACACCGGCGAGTACCAACAGCAGCAGCCAGGCCGGACTCGCGAACGTCATCCGATCAGCCCCTCACGGCGCCACTCGCGGAGGAAGAGTCGCTCCAGGTCATCATCTGAACGAACCCGCAGGTACCGTCCTCCCCGGAAACGAACCTGCGCCTTCACCTCCTCCATCCAGGACTCCAGCTTCTCGCAGTAGACGCGGTGAAGGTCGGGGCTGAGCGTGGTCTCGACCTCGTGGCCCGTCTCCGCCTCCATCAGTACGACGTTCCCGGTCCCCAGCTTCTCGGGCTCGAGTTCCTCAGGTGAGAGCAGGTGGATGGCGAGGATCTCCTGGCCCGACGTGCTAAGGGCGCCCAGCGCGTCCGAGACGCCGTCGAAGAACCAGTCGCTGATGATGATGGTGAGGCCGGGGACCTTGCCGATGCGGGGGATCGCGGCGCGGATGGCGCGGTGGAGGTCGGTTGGGCCGTCGGGCTTGAGCCCCGAGAGCCACGCCATCAGCGGCGCCGTCCGCTCGGCACCCTGCAGCCGGTGGTACCAGTCGACGCGGCCCCGTGAGAACGCCCCGACCAGCACCTGGTCGCCGCCGCTGAGGCCGGTGTACGCGAACGCCGCGGCCAGCGACCGGCCGAACTCGAACTTGTTCGGCTCGCCGTAGTGCATCGACAGGCTCGAATCGAGCAGCACCGTCACCTGCAGCGCCTGGCTGACGGAATACTGCCGGACGTAGTGGCGGCCGAGTCTGGCGAGGATGTGGGGGTCGACCTTCCGCGTGTCGTCGCCGAACTGGTACGCCCGGTGGTCGGCGAACTCGATGCCGGAGCCGATCGTCCGGGAACGCCGCTCCCCGATCCCCGTCGACGGGGTCACATGCCGGACGCCGAGCCGCGTGCGCCCGAGCTTCTGCAGGAACGACGGGGAGAGCAGGGTCATCTCGAAGAGTCGCCGACCACGCGCTGGAACACTTCCTCGAGGAGGGCCTCCGGGTCGACCCCGTCCGCGATGCCCTCGAAGTTGAGCTGGAACCGATGCCGGAGCGCCGGCCGCAACACGGCATGGAGGTCCTTCACGGCCACATTGAACCGGCCATCCATGAGGGCGCGGGCCTTGGCCGCCACGATGAGCGCCTGCGCGCCACGCGGGGTCACTCCGAACCGGACGTACCGGCGGATCGACTCGAGCGTGCCGGGATCGCCAGGCTGGGTCGCGAGCACAAGCCGCACGACAGCGGAACGGACATGCGTCGCCATCGGAACCGATCGCGTGAGCGACTGCAGGTGGAGGATCGCCTCTGCACTGAGCACCTGGGGTGCCACGCGCGCCTGGTCTCCGGTGGTTCGCTCCAGGATGGTATCCAGCACGTGCTCGGGTGGATAGGGCATGTCGACCTTGAAGAGGAACCGGTCGAGCTGCGCCTCGGGCAGCGTGTAGGTGCCCTCCATCTCGATCGGGTTCTGCGTGGCCATGACGAAGAACGGCCGAGGCAGCTCGTGGACCTTCCCCGCGGCGGTCACCGTGCCTTCCTGCATCGCCTCGAGCAGGGCGGACTGGGTCTTCGGGGTCGAGCGGTTCACCTCGTCGGCGAGGACCATCTGCGCGAAGATCGGCCCCGGCTGGAATCGCGAGCGCGTCCTCCCGGTCGAGTCCTGGATCAGCACCATGGTGCCGGTGATGTCGGCCGGCATCAGGTCGGGCGTGAACTGGATGCGCGAGGTCGTGAGCCCGCAGACCGTGCCGACGGTGCGGACGAGAAGGGTCTTCCCCAGGCCCGGCGCGCCCTCGAGCAGCACGTGGCCGCCCGCCATCAGGCTGATCAGCAGCTGATCGACCGCGGATTCCTGGCCGAAGACGACCTCGGCGACCGCGGCGCGCGCGCGCTGGAGGAGGGCGATTTGGGCCTCGAGCTCCGTATCGTTCGGTATCGTGGTTTCCGCGGCGTGCATGGTCTCCTGCGACTGGGAACCCGCGCACGCCGCG